>JACQSK010000022.1 GCA_016205975.1 Candidatus Uhrbacteria bacterium
AAAACTCCACGCCAGGCACGTCGCAGGCCAGGCGGTGCAGGCGTTCCATCTCGGGCCCGCGTCCGGCGATTTTTATTTTCACGTCGCCGATAATGCGCGCCGCGCGGATGAGGGTCTCCACGCCTTTTTCTTCTGAAAGCCTTCCGGCATAAAAAAAGTAGTCTTCAGGCTCGAACCGCGGAGCAAACAGACGCTCGTCAATGCCAAAATGGTTCACGCGGATTTTTTCCTCGGGGAACCCGCCGCGCACGAGCTGGCGTTTCATGTATTGCGACGGGCACAGGAAGAGATCTACGCCCCGCTCATAGATTTTGAGCCAGCGGTGGAACCGGTACACGGCGGTCTGGGCAAAGCTCGCGAAGAGTGAATGCTTGTGGAAGCGAGAAAGCGTGCCGCGCACTACGCCCGCATCGCGATAGTCCTCCCCGCAACCAGCCGCCCAGATGTTGTACTGCGGCGAGATGAGGTGATGGTCGTGCACGGTCATGACCACCGGCACATGGCTGTCGCGCAGCGTGTCGAGCAAGGACGGCGAAAGTTGGGTGTAGATGTTATGGATGTGTGCGACCTGGGGCGCAGTCTCGGCGATCAGCGTTGCGAGCTTGCGACGGCCCTCAAGCGAGTAGGCCATGCGCGCGAGCGTCCGCACGCCCTGCCAGTCCGCCTTCACTTGAGAAGTATGCACGAACGACGGAAAGGCTTTCTCATACGGCGTCTCAAGATTGTCCGGATGCTGCATGGCAAACGGAATCACCTCATGCCCTTGCCCCGTGAGCCACGCGGAAACATCCAGCAGATACCGCTCTGCCCCGCCTTGCATGAAGTAGAATTTGTTGATTTGGAGTATTTTCATACCTCTACGTCCTATCCGGCCTTTCCGCAAGCACAACCAAAAACCCCGCATACAGCCACAGATAAAACGCGCTCGTGCGGATTTCCAAAATGGTCGAAGTGAATCCGTTGAAGGCGACGCCAAGCAGGATCGCCGCTACACCAAGCGCGAGGGCTTGCGTGAACGAATCTTTTGTTTCGCGTGCGACTTTGAGCGCAAAGAAAAAGAGTCCTCCATACAGCCAGAGGTAAAACGCCATGCCCAGCGTCCCGGTCTCTCCCCAAAGCGAAAACCAATTGTTGTCGATAAACCCCTCGGTGCCGAACACGCCGAACGGAAGGCCGAGCTCCTCATACACGCGCGTGTTGCGCAGCGCCGCGGCCGCTCCCGCGCCGAACGTGCCCGGACCGAATCCTAAAATCGGCGACGCGGCGACCACCGAGAGCGGCGTGTGAACAAACCAGAACACGCGGCCCAAGCCGTAGTACTCCCCGCGCCAGCGCGCGGCGCTGAAGCTCTCGTAGAAACGCTCCGTGAGCGTCTGTCCATGCCCCTCGGCAAGCAGACTCACATTGAGCCCAGAGGTTCCCAGGACAAAGATGAGGAACACCACGAATGCGCCCAACCCCGCGAGCACGCGGCGGTCTTTTTTGATGAGGAGTCCGATCAAGAGAAATCCCAGGAGAAAGGCAAACCAAGAAGAGCGGGAGTACGTGAGCACGAGAGCGGGAACTCCCAGCGCAAACAGCCATGGCAGCCACGCGTGGGCGGCGAGCATTTTTTTTGTGAACAGGAACCCGGCGGCGAGCAAAAGGAAGGCGTACAAAAAGTTCCCGAGCCGGTCATAGCGGCCAAGCGTGGCAAACACGCGCGAACCGGGATCCCAAAATTGTTCAACGCCTTGGTTGAGCACGATGCTTCCCAACGTGCGCTCCTGCGAGGGCAAGAGGAGTGCGTCAAGCGGCTCGCCGATCACCGACTGCACAAGGCCGAGCCCGGACTGGAAAACGACGATTCCGAAGAGAACCCAGGTGAGTTTTTGGATGAACGCCTTGGACGGGGCGATCTGGACGACAAGGAATAAGACGATCATGAACCGTAAAATCTGGCGCGCGCCTAAGAGGGCTGAGGCGGGAGGGACAAGGTTAACAAGCGCGGAGGCGACGAGGACGCCCACAAACAGGAGGAACGGCAAGTCAAACCGCGTGGCGCGATAGCTCTGACGGCCGGAGAGGATTCTCCAGAGCACGACCGCGGCGACGACATAGATCAGCGCCTCGGAGCCGTAGCGCGCGAAGACGTACACGTCGTCGGGCGTGAACTTTAGGAGGACGGACTCAAACGGCAAGTACACGGCCATGAGCCCCAAGGCAAGCTCTGGGCGCAGGAACGTGAGCGCGAGGACGAGCGCAATAATCACGCCGGCGAGCACGAGCGTCGGCGAGAAGACCGATTGCAGGATGATGAGGCACACGAGCAGAGCAAACAACGCAACCGCAAACAGGGCTGTGTGCTCTTCGGCGCGTTTGTAAACGGTGCGCAGGTTCACCATGTGAAAGAATTGTAGCACAAAAAAGCGGCCGCCTCATGGGAGGCAGCCGCGCGTTCGGGCTAGCGCGTGATGATCGTCGAACAGGTTCCGTCGAGGTTGTCGTAGGCCGCGACGTCCAGATCGGTCTCGTCCATCGTGGCGTAGACGAGGCCCGTGGCCGCGTTGCTCTCGCACAAGGACGATCCGTCCTCGAACGCCGCGTCCACGATCACGAAGCCCGAGCTCGTGACGCACAGGTCCATCACGATGTCGTACCACCAGTCGTCGCCGCCCAACGAGGTGGCCGTGACGTCCACGCCCGAGACGCCCGTGGGGTACCACTCCCCTTCCAGCGCGTCGTTGTCGCTCACGTCCTCACCGACGATCGAGGTGGCCAGACCGCCGTCGTTGAGGATATCAATCACGAGCTCGCAGCTCGTGCCCTCGTCGATCTCGTCGTCGCAGTCGTCGTCGACCTCGTTGAACACTTCCGTGGCGCCCGGGTTCACGTCCTCGTCGTCGTCATCGCAGTCGCCGCCGGTCGCGACGTAGCCGGAAGGCGCGTCGCAGGAGGCGTAGGTGACGTCGGAGTCTCCGTACCCGTCGTCGTCGCGGTCGCGCGACCAGGTGGTCTTGTCGACCGCCGACTCGTCGATGTTGTCATCGCAGTCGTTGTCCTGATCGTCGCACAGCTCGGGGGCGCTCGGGTAGACCGTGTCGTCCGTGTCGTCGCAGTCGGTCGCGTCGCTCACATAGCCCGAGGGGGCTTCGCAGGCGCTCGCGGTCGAGTCGGCGTCGCCGTAGGCATCGGAGTCGTCGTCCGCGTAGAACGTCGTCTCCACGCCCTCGTCCGTGTCCCCGTCGCAGTTGTCGTCGACCTCGTTGCAGGTCTCGGTCGCGCTCGGGTTCACGCTGGCGTTGCCGTCGTTGCAGTCGGTGGCATCGCTCACGTAGCCCGAGGGCGTCGAACACGCCAGCGTCGAGGAAGACGCGTCGCCGTAGGCGTCCGAGTCGGCGTCCGCATAGAACGTGGACTTGCTCGCGTCCGCGGTCGATGCGTCCGCATCGTCCGAAGCCGAGTCGCAGTCCTCGTCGACGTCCGCGCTGTCGCACACCTCGGTCGCGCCGGGGTTGATCGCGGAGTTGCCGTCGTTGCAGTCGGTGGCATCGCTCACGTAGCCCGAGGGCGCCGAGCAGGAGACCGAGCTCGTGCCCGCGTCCCCGTAGGAGTCCGAGTCCGCGTCCGCGTACCAGGTGCCCGCGCCCGCGCTGTCGTCGGGATCGGTCACATCGTCGCAGTCGTTGTCCGCGCTATCGCACACCTCGGTCGCGCCGGGGTTGATGGCCGCGTCCGTGTCGTCGCAGTCCTCGTCATTGTCGACGAGCACCGCGCTGGACGGATTGTCGCAGCTCGTGGAGACCCAGGCTCCACCGTAGCTGTCGTCGTCGCTGTCCAGGTACCAGGCGGTCATGGTGGTGGCATCCGCCGACGCATCGTCATCGTCCGCGTCGCCGTCGCAGTCTTCGTCGACGTCCGCGCTGTCGCACACCTCGGCCTGCCCGGGGTTCACGTCCGCGTCGTCGTCGTCGCAGTCGGTGTCGTCGTCGACGTACCCGTCGGGCGTCTCGCACGCGGTCTGCGTGGTGTCCGCATCGCCGTAGTCGTCGCCGTCCGCGTCCGCGTAGTAGACGGTCGGCGTGGAGACGCCGTCATCCACGACATCGTCGCAGTCGTTGTCGAGGCCGTCGCACACCTCGGCCTGCCCGGGGTTCACGTCCGCGTCCTCGTCGTTGCAGTCCACCAGGATCTCGTCCTCCTCGTCGTACTCGGCCGCCACGTAGGAGTCGAGCAGGTCCGCGTCGCCGCCCGTGTTCTCCACGAGCTGGCTATAGGCCTCCTCGGGATCGCACGCGGTCACGTACTCGGCGTAGGAGTCGTCGTCGCCGTCGTAACCGTAGCCATCGCCGTCGCCGTCGAACATCCACACGCGGCCGATCCGGTTGGGGTCGTCGTCGTCCACCAGGTCGTCGCAGTCGTTGTCGACATCGTCGCACGTCTCGCGCTCGCCCGGGTTCACGTCCTCGTCGTCGTCGTCGCAGTCGCCGTCGGCGGGACTGTAGCCGTCGCCGTCGTCGTCGCGCGTGCTCTTCTGGGCCGCGCCGTTGAGGGTTGCGTCGTCGATCGCCCCCAGGCCGTCACAGCCCGCAAGCAGACACAGTGTCAAGAAACATCGAATGAGTTGCATGTCGCACTCCAGTGGTGGCCTCCAGAAAACCAGAGCCGGAGAATCCCGATCCTGGCCAAGGAGGCCTGAAGCATGCCTGAACGAGTCGTTGATGTCAAACAATTGATGTCAAACCGCCGTTGTAGATACTAATAAAGGTTACCAAAACTCTCCGTGTAGATCCTCATTCGGTTACCGTGTCGCCGTATGACGATGACGACAAGAAAGGAAGTGCTCCGCCTCGCGTGCCCTTGCCCGTCTCCAGATGCATAGCTCGGAAGATGGATATTGTCGTGGTCGCAAAGGGGTGTACAGCCCCGACGTGACGGCGGCGCTCAAAAATGTTCTGAAACAACTCTAGCCCCAGCGTGTACATTATTTTTCGATCGAAAAAAAATGGAGACGCTCGGAATGGGAGTGTATCCTGTGGAACAGACGAGTCCTGCAACGTGACGGCATGTGGGATCACACCTCCTCCGCGACAGATCTTCTTCTTGTGATGAGTCTGGGAACGATAAAAAAACGTCTGGCGAAGTTCAGGCGGATGTCATTCCCGTCACATGGGAAAAGTACAACCTCTCTAAGTTCAATCCACTCCGTTTGTTCTCAAGCTGGAAATTGACCGACGGCTGAAAGTGGTATTTGCTATCCAAAAGCGACACGCGCAACCAGCTTCACGGGCACGTTCTTCGGTAACCGTTTATTAGTATCTACTGCGCCGCGTACGAAAAAAGAGGCCAGGGGCCTCTCGCGAGTCAGGTTCAGATGGGAGACGTCTTGAGCCAGGGCACGACCACGCGGCAGTTGAACACGCCGATCATGAGCGACACGGCGCCCGCAACGACGAGGTACGAGAGCTGGATGCTCGGGTCGAGCTCGAGCAGGCGGCTGCCGAGCGCGGCGCGCAGGGTGACGTAGGTCACGAGCATGCCCAGGGGCGCGTCCACCATGGCCATGAGGCTCCAGCGCGTGTGCACGCCGACAAACAGCGTCCTGACGAACCGACCCGAGGCCCGCGCGCACGCGGGAACCACGTCCCACAGGAACGCCGGCAGCTCCTCGATGAAGAATCTGACAAAGCCCGAGATGACGAGCCAGACCAGGAGGAAGAACCCGTACACGATCACGATCGGGATGCTCACGAGCGGCTTGAGCGTGATGCGCCAAACGAGATACCACTCCGTACGCCAGGGCAAACGATTGTAGACCATCAGGTCATGTAGCCGCTCGAAGTCGAACTCGAGCTTCTGGTCGTCCGAATTCCACGGCTTCTCGTCATTCTCCACATTGGAAAAACGCCGTACGTAGACCTTGCACCACGCCTCGACTTCCTTCCTTCGCGGAAAGACCTTGCGACGCACGGATCCGCCACGAAGAAAATGTCCGTAGTAGTCCACGATGATGCCGGCGGTCACCCATAAGAAAGCGTTCCCGATCGGGAAGATGAGGACCATCACGAACATGACCTCTGCGCTGGCCATGATGTCGCCCTCTGCCAAGGAAACAGATCCCCAAGTGGCCGCCGCGTGGAGCGGAAGGTACGCGAGCGTGAGCGGGCGCAGGGTGACGATCGGGCGCAACCAGATGCGCCACACGCTGATCGCCGTGATCCGTACGAATGCGAGCGTCTCCTTGGGAGCCGCACATACGGCATCGCGTACGATCGGCCAGCTCGTGCGCCAGGCGTTCGC
>JACQSK010000001.1 GCA_016205975.1 Candidatus Uhrbacteria bacterium
CGGTAGCTCATGCCGTAGAGTCCGACCTCGGACGAGTCGCGGAAGGAGGCGAGGAAGAGGATGTCGCCCTTCAGGTAGAGCAGGTTGAAGATGATCGAGATGGCGATCGGCCAGGAGCGCACGAAAATACGTCGCCACTCACGCCACTCAAAAAGAGGATGCACGCGCACGAACGCGGACGCGAAACGGATTGTGAGGAGGAGCCACAGAAGGTTCGCGATTACCGAGACGGCCATGAGCGTCACAACGCCCGGAGAGATCACGGAGACCAGGACGATGAGCGCCAGCAGTACGCCGCGGTTGATGAGCTCGGCGAGCGCCGCGCGCCAGAGGCTCTCGTGGCGCTGGAACACGCCCAGGAGCATGGTGGCGCCGCCCATCAGGAAGTAGGCGAGCGCGCCAACCAGAACCGATTGCTTCACCACGGAGGACCAGGGGAAGATGAGTACGGTGAGTGGCGCTAGGCTAAAGAGCACGAACCCGGAGAGCAGGCGCAAGCCGAAAAAATTTCCCACGACACGCTCCTCATCAACGCCCGCCTCTGAAATCATCACGATGAGCGTGAGTGTCAGTCCGAAATCAACGACTACGCCAAACAGCTGCAAGTAGGTGACCGCCGTCGTGTATTCTCCGAAAGCTTCCGTGCCTAGGACTCGGGTGATCACGGCCACCGAAAGAAGCCCGATCAGAACGCTGAGCACCTTGCCCGCGAGCTGGATGCTAAAGTTTGAGGCGAGGGATCGCGAGGAGGTCATACTGCCAACAGTGTATCACAAGCGTTTTGACGACGCTCTCCAAAAATGTTATACTTTCCTTGATCTATGAAGACGTTTCTCTTGAGCGATCACGCCGCCAACTTCTCAAGAGTCGCGAGCCTCTTGCTGATAAGTTTTACATTGGTCCTCATGGCGGGAGGGCTTTTTTTGTCCCCGCGTGCGGCCGATGCTGCGGCGAAGAATGGGTTTGAGGCGCTGCAAGTTGTGGCGCCTAAGGTCGGCTTCACGATGGCGCCCGGTGAGGAACAGCAGGTGCTCGTCGGTTTCAAGAATATCGGTACGAAGGCTTGGAAAAATTCCGGCGCATCGTATGTCTCGATTTATACTTATGACCCCAAGTATCGCGTGAGCGATTTCCGTGCCGGCGACTGGGTAGACTACACGCAGGCAGCGCTCCTAAAAGAGACGTCGGTTCCCGTTGGAGGCGTCGGCAATATCTACCTCACGCTCAAGGCACCCAAGTCGGAGGGGACGTATGAGGAGACCTTTCAGTTGGCCGCCGAGGACACGGCGTGGATCCCGGGCGGGGAGTTTACGCTCACGATTCAAGTTGACGACGGAGAAGGCGCGGAAGGTCCAGTCGTCTCCTCCGAAGGCGGATCCGCCTCAGTCGGAAGTCTGGGTGGATCTGAGAGGGATGCGCTCGCCGACGGAGAAGCCTCGCCGGAGGCAGGCGGCTTGTCGGCTACGGTTCTCTTGCGTTCGGCAAAAACCATTCAGGCAAAAGCAGGAGAGGAAATCACCTACAAAGTCGGTGTGAAGAATACGGGGACGATGACATGGGTGAAGCGCGAGATCGTGACCGCAGACCTGGCGATCGCCGCTGTTGCAAGCGACGAGACCCGGCACGCCTCATGGGTCTCCGACACCAAGCTGATCGTGAACGAGGCAGGACTTGTCAAACCGGGCGGCGTGGATTTTTTCTCCTTTACCTTTACGGCGCCCTCGCAAAACGGCACGCACACCGTCAGCTATCAGATTGCCGTCAATGACGAGGTCATTCCACATTTTGAGATCAACATTCCCGTCACGGTCACGGGAGGCTCGAAGGACATCAAAGACGAGCCACTGTCCGTGAACGAAGAAGACGTGCAGGCACAGCGCCTGATCGACGAGCCGGTCATGCGCATCGGCTTGTTGATTGTGGATGCGGAAACGGATTGGCAAGTAGAAGTCTCGTGCGACTCGCCCTGGAAGCTCATGGACGCAGAGGGCGGGCTATTGGGGAAGATGGACGCGGGCGACATGGTGCGCGCCTTCTATAAAAATCAGCGTTACTATTTCAACCGCGGCAAGGGCATTGAACAGACGCACAAGGTTCTCCGGTTTGTTCCCGAGGCAGAGGACGCGGTATGCACGGTTGAGAATTTCGATCGTCGGAAAACGCGCGGCGCGGCGTACGCGCTCAATCAGTTTCGCGACGTGCTCGAACTGCGCTACAACAGCGCCCATGACCGCACCTGGCTCATCAACGAGCTGCCTCTTGAAGAGTATCTTTACGGCTTGGGTGAGACGTCCAACGCCAGCCATGAGCAATTCAAGAAAGCCCTTATCACCGTGGCGCGCACCTACGCCTTGTATCACTGGGAGCGCGGCACGAAGCACGCGGACGAATACTTTCACATGAACGCGTATGCGGACGACCAGGTCTACTTCGGCTACCAGTATGAGACGATCCATCCGCTCATTAAAGAAGCCGTTGATGACACGCGCGGGGTCACGGTCAATTACGACGGCCGCACCGCGCTCACGCCGTACTTCTCACGCTCGGACGGCCGCACGCGTTCGTGGTCTGAAGTTTGGGGCGGCGACGTGGCATGGCTGAAAGGCGTGGCGGCACCCTGCGACAAGAGACGCGGCTATACGCTCTGGGGTCATGGCGTGGGCATGGGGGCGACCGAGGCGCTGTGCATGGCAAATGAGGGAAGCGATTGGGAAGAGATTTTGAATTATTTTTATACCGGCATTGACCTGAATAAGCGATGGGACTGAGAGGCCACATGAGACTGATGATCCTGACAGCAATCGCAGTCATTCCTGCGGTTGTTTTTGCCGGCGACGGCGCACTGGATCGCGTGTTCTCAAAACGCGCAGACTTGCAGGCGGCGTTTGATACGCAGACAAAACGTGCGATCCCTGGAACAGCGGCAGGGTTCCTGCTCGACCTGGAAGACTGGGCCACACAGTACGGCTGGATGGAGCATGAGGAGCTTGCCTCCTATGGCCCTCAGGTCGGTGACGGCGTGCCTGTGCGCGTGAAGCCGACAGAGATTGAGGCGCAGATTGAGGCATCGTCGTATGTGGTCATGGATCGTTCGACCGGCAAGATCCTCACGGTCAAAAACGAGAATCGCGTCTGGCCGATCGCCAGTCTGACCAAACTCGTCACCGCGGACGTGGTTCTCGATCACGAGATTGCCATGGGCGCGCTCGGGGAGGTTCGCGAGAGCGACGATGTGGGCGGCGCCAAACTTTGGGTCTACGATGGTGATGCGTTCAGCATTCAGGATTTGTTCTATGCGACGCTTGTGGCCTCTGCCAACAACGCCGCCAATGCCCTGGCGCGCACGACCGGTTTGTCCTCGGAGATGTTTGTCTCTGAAATGAATGCGCGTGCCGCCGACCTCAATCTCGTGAACACCGCCTTCGTTGATCCAACGGGCATTGAGCTTGGGAACGTGTCCACGGCTCGCGAGATGGCGCGGCTTGCATCGGAGATTCTTGCGCGAGACGAGATCGCCCGTTTCACCTCCACCTCCGTGAGGTACATCACAGACCTTACGCAAGGCACGACCAAAAAAATGACGAACACCAACTGGATGATCTGGAAGCCCGCGTATGACGACGTGTACGTCACCGGCGGTAAGACGGGATACCTCGAGGAGTCTGGATGGAATCTTGTGGTCGCGCTCAGGCCCGATGGGGCGGATGCGGATCGGGAGTTGTTGATCGTGCTCTTTGGCGCAGGCGCGAGAAGCGATTCTTTTGTGAATGCGAAGCGCCTCGCCGACTGGGCATGGGAGGTTTACGAGTGGCAGCAGCAGAGCTGATCCCTGGCAAAATGAAAAGAGGCCATTGGCCTCTTGCGTGTTTTCTCCCGACTCTATCCGCGATCGAGTTTGGCGTCCCAGTACTCCAGGCAGAACTTCTGGAACCCATCTGCGATCGCGTTGGTCACAGGATCTGAGAAGCGCGTGATGATGTCAATGCTGTCGTCATCCCAGAAGATCTCGATCTCCCGCTCGGGGAGGTGAAGATCCTTTGGCGGGGGCGGTTTCCCGATGCGCTTGAGCGGATGGCTCGAGCGTCCTTGGATCCGGACGCACCACCTGTTTGCCCCCGCGTTCCAGACCACGGAGCCAAGGCACCCGTTCATGCCCTGTTGTGAGATGCCGATGTAGTCTTCCAGCGCGTCCCAGAGTTCTCTCTGAGTCGGACGCCGCACTTGCCAGCTGATCCAGCGATCTGTTGCCATCACCTCTCCTTGTCTGTGGAGGCGGCTAGAGTAAGCCGTTTCTCTGTGGCTGTCAATCGTGGAAGAAATAAGAGGCTGTTCAGCCTCTTATTTGATAACGGTTTTTATTTTTCCTCTGATTCCAGCTCCCAACGCGCTCAAGCGGCGCTTGTCGTCTTCCACCAGTGCGGTGATCAGTTCTTTGACTTGTTCTGGGTCGTTGATATTTTTGAAGTGGAATCGGTTTTTCTCTCCGGCCGTCTGGACAAAGACGTTCCCATAGGTGAAGAGCGTCTGCCAGAGCCCGCGAATCTCCGCGGTCGCATCCTGCACAGCGGCGAGATCTAACTCCGAGGCCGTGCGGTTGAAGAGACCTTGTTGTTCGATGTTGATGATGCGTTCGTTGGTGATGATCCATGTGTCCAAGTAGTAATCCGTGAACTCGAGGAAAGCGAAGAGCCAGACGCACAGGAAGTAGATGCTGCCGATGATGACGACCAGTGGGCCCAGGACGGGATGCTCCAGCCAGACGCTCACACGACCCCAGAAGAACCAGCCGAGAATGAGCGGGATGCTGACGAGCAGAGTAAAGGCTACGACGATCGCGAGGATCGCGAACCAGTGGCGCCTCAAGAAAAGGATGACGCGCTCGTCAGGTCGCTGATTGGGAAGATGGTCGAGGCGCATCATAAGGCAGGGAAGAGATCTTCATTGTAATAATCAACCGCCTCATCGAGCGTGATGGGGTAGGTCCAGTTGTACTCCATGAGCAGGAAGACTGAGCCGGAGACGAGGATGATCGTGCCACCGGTGAAGATGGTTACGATGAGGTAGAGACCGAAGCCATACACGCCGTAGCGGATCAGGTGATAGATGTTGAACAGCGCGTAGAGAACATAAAAGAGCATGTAAGCCACGTACACGAAAAGGAAGACGTAGATCGGGATGCTGAAATTGGGGAGGTCGAACATACTCAGCAAATTGTATCACAGCCCCAGATGCTTGTACGCGTGGCTCGTGACGACGCGGCCGCGCGGCGTGCGGGCGAGAAAACCGACTTGGATGAGGAACGGCTCGTGGACGTCCTCGATCGTTTCGATTTCTTCTTGCGTGGCCGCGGCGATCGTGGAGAGACCCACGGGCCCGCCGTTAAATTTTTCGATGATGGTGGCGAGGATGCGCCGGTCGGTTTGATCGAGTCCTAAGTGATCAATGTTCAACATGCCCATGGCGTCCTTGCAGACAGACGACGAGATGTTCCCCTGAGCTCGCACATCGGCAAAGTCGCGCACGCGGCGCAGGAGGCGGTTGGCAATGCGCGGCGTGCGGCGCGAGCGGCTCGCGAGGATGTCGATGGAGGCATCGTCGATGGAGGTCTTGAGGAGTCCGGCACTGCGTTTCACGATTTGGCCGATGTGTGCATCCTCGTAGAAGTTGAGATGATGGGTCACGCCGAAGCGGTCGCGCAGAGGGCTCGAGAGCAGCGAGAGGCGCGTGGTGGCACCGATGAGGGTGAAGCGTTCCAAGTTGAGCCGCAGCGTGCGCGCGGTCGGTCCTTTGCCCACGATGATATCGAGCGCATAGTCTTCCATAGCCGGGTAGAGCACTTCCTCGATCGTCTTGTTGAGGCGATGGATTTCGTCGATGAAGAGAATGTCGCTTTGCCCAAGGTTTGAGAGAATGGCCGCCAGATCGCCCACGCGCTCAAGCGCCGGGCCGGAGGTCACGCGAATCTGCGAGCCCATCTCGTGGGCGATGATATGGGCGAGCGTCGTTTTTCCGAGTCCAGGGTTTCCGTACAGCAGAACATGCTCAATCGGCTCCTGGCGTTTCTTGGCGGCCTCGATGAAGATCGATAAGTTTTCCTTGATATCGTCCTGGCCGACAAAGTCTTGCAGGCTCTGTGGGCGCAATCCAACTTCAAACTCTCGCTCCTCATTTGGAGCCTCGGTTGCGACGACTCGCTCTGGAATCTCCATTTCTTCACGTTCAATCATACTGGGAACATTATGCCTGGCGTATGGCTCTCGGGCAAACAAAAATACCCTTGGGGTCAAGGGTGTTTTCGATGGTGGGCGAGGTGGGAGTCGAACCCACATGGAGTTTCCCCCTGGGGATTTTAAGTCCCCTGCGTATACCATTCCGCCACTCGCCCACGCGGGGAAAGGGTAACAAAGAAGCCGATCTACGCCAAGGCTCGGTGACGGGCGCGTTTCTGTTTTAGTCGCCGTTTGTCCACCTGTGTCAGCTTTTCCGTCGCATACGAGAAGGTCGTCGCCGGAAGTTCGAGGATATGGACCTCGAGGAACGCGAGCGTCTTGCGTGGCCAGAGGTTGTAGGCCTCGCGTAATTGCCAGCCCACACCCTTTTGGACGTACACGTCCTGGTCATGCAGGAGCGGCTTGATGAGTGACAGGACGGTTTTGATCGATGGGGCTTTGCGCTTTTTGTTCGCGTAGTAAATCGTCGAGACGATACTGGCGCGGCGCTTCCAGGGATTCTTCGAGCGGTTCCATTGCCGCAGCGTTGGCTCCACGAGTCCCGGATAACGCTCGTAAAAAATGGAGAACAGGGCGCAGAGCATGTCCGCGTGTTCCCAGTTCTCGACACGTCCGATCCAGCCCTTCATTCGTTTCCAGGAAGCTGGATTGAGATCTTGTTTGTGCCGACGGTAGTAGAACAACGGAAGGGACATCACTTCGTGCACGGTCGCGTGTCTCCAGATTCGATCCCAGACGTTCAGGATTCTGTCCGGGCTTTCATCATAAAACGAAAAGCCGGCTTCCTCGATCTCAGCCATGACCGGCAGGCGCAATCCCAGTACCGTCAGTCTGGTCGTCTTTTCTCGGAACGCTTTGTAATCAGGATCATGAATGACGCGCTTGTGTAAGGCGCGTTCAATTATTTGGAGAGGGGAAAGCTGTTTAGACACGATTTTTTTTGAGCGCCACCATGAACGCCTTGAGCGGACGCGTGTTGAGGACGTCGGCCTTCCTGGCCCAGCCCTTGCGAGCTTGGGCAATGCCGTGATCCAAATGGGAGAAATGCCGTGGGTCATGAGCGTCGGAGTTGATGACGAGCTTGGTTCCGGCATCGACGCACTGGCGGATGTATTCTTCGTGAAGATCCAATCGTTCTGAGCCGTTGATTTCCAGGACCACGCCGTACTCGCGCGCGGCGCGGATCACACGGTCCATTTCTACCTGGTAGGGTTCGCGCCGGCCCACCACGCGGCCGGTCGGGTGAAGGAAGATGTTGACCAGAGGATGTTTGAGCGCGCGGATGATGCGTTCGGTCATCTCGCGCTTGGGCAGGGCAAAGTGCGAGTGGATGGAGACGCAGACGAGGTCAAGGGTCTTGAGCGCGGTGTCGTGCAGGTCCAGGGAGCCGTCCTTCAAAATGTCGCACTCGGTTGATTTCAGCACGCGCAGGCCGCGCAGTTTTTTGTTGACTCGATCGATTTCTTTTCCCTGTTGGATCAAGCGCCGCTCGTCGAGCCCACCGGTCATCGTGAGCGCTTTGGTGTGATCGGTTACACCCATGTAGGAGAGGCCAAGTGCCTTGGCTGCGCGCGCCATGTCTTCGATGGAAGCCGTTCCGTCGGTCCAGTCCGTCTGGACTTGGAGGTCGCCCTGGAGGGAGCCGTAGGGGATGAGGGCGGGAATTTTTTTCTGTCGGGCAAGGCCGATCTCATCGCCGCCCACACGCAGCTCAGGCGGTATCCACTGGAGGCCGAGGGCGCGGTAGAGCTGTTCTTCGGTGCGGATCGCGAGGCGCGTTTTTCCTCGAAAGAGTCCGTGCTCGGAGAGCTTCAGATGTTTTTTTTGGGCGAGCTCGCGCAGGAGGATGTTGTGCTCACGGCTTCCTGTGAAATGAACAAGTCCTGTGCCATACGCGTTTGGATCGAGAACTAACAGGTCGCCTCCCAACCCCAAACTAAAGCGCACGGCAAGTTTTTGCGGCCCCGCTTTCAGCACGCGCACAACCTCCGGCAGAGACTTGAAGGCGCGGATGAGCTCCTTGGGCTTGCGTGTGGTCGCGATCAGGTCGATGTCGCCGATGGTTTCTTTGCGTCGGCGCAGCGACCCGGCGAGATCCACATGCGTGACGCCTTCCACGCGCCTCAGGTTCTCTACCATGTGCTGTGCAAACGGCAGGACGTCGTGGATGATGCGGCGCTCGCCGGAGGATTTGAGAAACGCAATTCCCCGCAGGATTTTTTGCTCGCTCTTGTGACCCAGTCCTGGAACGTTCTCGATCTTATGCGCGCTGCCAGCCCGTTCAAGGTCGCGGAGCGTTTTAACGTGGAGCTTCTTGTAGAGCAACAGCGCGGTCTTGGGGCCGACCTCGGGGATGCGAGAGAACGCGAGCATGTCAAAAGGATATTTTTTTTTGAGCACTTGATAGGCGCGCGTGTTGCCGGTGGTGACCAGCTCTTCGATTGTTTCCGCGATCGATGCGCCCACGCCTGGAATGTCGTCGAGGCATTTCTTACCGTAGGCCTTGTAGAGCGTGGACAATTCCGTTTCCATTCCCGCGATGCCTTCTGCGGCAACTTCATAGGCCTGAGGCTTGAACGCGACGTCCTGTGCCCGAAGGTACAGCGCGATTTCGCGCAGGATCTCGACGATTCTTCGATTGTTCATCTGTTTGGCCATAACCACTTCAGTATACGACACTTGCGCCCCTCTTGGCATCCGTGTAAACTCCCACTCGAATTCTCTGCGGGTATAGCTCAGTGGTAGAGCGTCTCCTTGCCAAGGAGAAGGTCGCGGGTTCGAACCCCGTTGCCCGCTCCACAAAAAAACCTCGGCGCAAGCCGGGGATTTTTTGTTGTAGCTTATGCGAGGAGAACTTTTTCGACCTTTCTCAGTCGGGTGCTATGATCGAGTGTCATGTACTGCCATTTGAGCATTCGATGATTCAGCACGGTGATTGACTTTGTATTTTCATCGACTTTTCGACCAAGGTCATCAAAACCAAGTTTTGTCGAGATCGACAAGTCTTCGAGATCTGCGCTTATACTGCGCACTTCTCCTTCAAGTGATCCCAGTCGTTTATCCATCCCGTCCAACCGTAGATCCATCCCGTCCAACCGTAGATCCATCCCGTCCAACCGTAGATCCATCCCGTCGAATCGTTCGTCGACAGCATCAAAACCACTATCGACTTTTTCTCCAAGCTGGTCGAACCGTTCTCCAAGCTGGTCGAACCGTTCTCCAAGCTGGTCGAACCGTTCTCCGAGTTGGTTGATTGTGATTGCGAGCTGATCGTTCATTATTTCTTTTTCCATAGAGTGACTTGATATAACAGGATGATTATAGCATAAGAGAGGAGGAGCCCGGTTCGGCCATCAACCGGGCTGTTTCCTAACCGTTCATACGGCTTGTTCTAGCGATGGCACGGCAGAGGTCTGTCCTTCGCGCGCCTTTTTGAACGCCCATCCAGCGCCGGATTTGCTGCCGACTTTGAATTGCTCTCGTGCGGTCGTAACCACGAAGTCGCGGAAGGCGCTCGTCTCTACCTCGTCGAGCTCAAACTGCTCGGCGAACATATTAATTCTGTCCAGCAGGGACTGGAACCAATTGGTTTTCTGTATGTCTGACATACGTGTCTTTGATTAATTCGATGACGTACTCGCCAAGGAGTGTTGAGACGGCCGGGGACACGCCATAGGCATAGGCTCGGCGTTCGATGGACTCCTTGAGTTGCGAGATGCTGATGCGATAGCTTGCCATATTAGGATGTGCCAAGAGTGGGTTGGCGGCGCAGGTAGTTACGACGCAGCGCGAGGAAGCCCAGGGCGCAGGCGGTCGCAACCAAGAGAATCAAACCCGTGAACGCTTGCGGAGCGGACAAGAGGGATCCTGTCTCGTCGGTTGTCAGCGCAAGCGCGGCGGCCGCTTGTTCGTCGATGACGATGTCTGCGTCCGTGCGCGGACGGATTCTGAGCGTGCCGTCGTAGCTGGTGAGGATGCCGGTGACTGTGAGCCGGTCGCCGCGTTCAAAACGGTTGGCATCTACTTCCGGTTCGCTCTTGAGATACACGACGAGTTCTGACGCACCTTCTTCTAGGACGAGTTTTCCGCTCTCTCGCGATTGGACGATTCCTTTTACAGTGAGAAGCGAACCAACGAGGCCTTCTTCAAGGCCCTGGATCGGAAAGGCTTGCGCAGACACGAAGGTCTCTGTCGTCGTGCGCGTGAGGCTCGCTTGGGATACCAGCTTCACACGACGTTCCCCATGAGAGGTACTCAGCTCTCCCACGATACGGACGGTTTCTCCCAGAGACACTTCGGGGAAGGCTCCATCATAGAGGTACACCTGAATCCCTCCCGTTGCATCCTCAAGGTAGAAAAACTGTCGGCTCAGCGTTCCTGGCAGGGCCGTGACCGTGCCTTTGAGCGCGACGCGCGTACCGTCGGTGAATGCCTTGCTTTGTTCAACGGTTGAGCTCGTAACGGTCTTTGTTACCTCGGCGGTTGTCGAGGCGGTTGAGGTCGTCGTCGGGGCCGTTGAGACCAGCGCGACGGAAGCCGTTGGACTTGAGGATGTCTCGCTCGTTTTGGTTGCCGGAGTGCTGATGGTTGGGACGCTGGTCTCAGGCACAGTTGTTTGTTCTGTGACCTCGGGAGAGACGACGGACCCCGACCACGTCCACGCGCCGTTCATGAACGCATAGGTTGAGCCCTTCGCCGCACTGCCGTAGGTCACCGTGTCCATGACCCCTTCGTTTGGGTCGAGAAGCTCAAGCGTGTCGCCGGTGTTATTGAGAGCGATGGAGGATTCCGTGCGCGGGATCCTCACGAGCTCTCCCGGTTGGACGATCCTGGATTCTGAGAAGGTGTAGCGGTCTGTAGAGCCGTCCTCGATCGTCCAGCCCGACAGGTCAATAGATTCTGTGCCGGTGTTTTTGATCTCCAGGTATTCTTCTGTCTTATCGTCTCCGGTTGCGTTGGGGTACAGGAGAGAGAAGCGCAGCGTCGTTGCGCCCGTGTAGGGCACGGACACGTTTTCTGGATGTGAGTCGGAGACCGTCGATGGAGCCGATGTCTCCACGTCTACGACCTCATCAATCACCTCAACGACTTCAGCAGCCTCTTCTGTTTCCGGTTCAGGAAGAACCTCTTGGATTACAGACTCCTGTCTAACGACGTCCTCTTCAATTTCTACCACCTCCACTTCCTCTTCAGCCTCCACGACCTCTTCGACAAAAATGACGTTCTCTCCCCCTGGCGTCGTCGTCGTGGTTATCTCAAAGACACCTTCCGCGTTGCGAGCAAGCGCGGCGCCGTCTTTGGGCGCGGCGAGCGCATCCGTGCCGTAGCTCACGGTATCGATGACGGCTCCCGTTGGGTCACGCAGGACAATCGTGTCCTCGTCGTTGTTCAGTTTGCCAAGGGGAGCGTTTACGACCGCGTAGGAGCCAGGCGTAAGGGTGATGAGTGAGAGGTCCGTGGTCTTGCCCACTGCGTCCTCAAGCGTCCAGAGCGAAAGGGCGATCGTCTCTGTCGAGCGGTTTACGAGCTCGATCCATTCCTGCTCATTCTCAAGCGGATCCACGACGAACTCACTGATGAGGACAGCGCCCTCAGGCGTAGGAGAGGCTTCTGTTGCCTCTGCATCGGATGGAACTTCTTCCTCAGCCACATCTGGTGGGGCCACGGGGGCGGTGAGGTTCATGGTGCCAGGCGTTCCAAGGTCCTGGACACCGTCGAGAAAGCCAGAGGACTGCGTGGCGTCCTCCCAGGCGGAGTCGTCATCTCCCGCCGTCAGTCCGTCCACTCTTGCCATGGATCGGTATCGTCCGTCAGAAGACGCTGCAGTGCCGCCAGATCCTCCAGCGAAAGGACTTCCGTCTGCTCCTGCCACATCGATTTGGGCACCGAGAGCGTCAGAGAGAGCAAGACGGAATCCGTCGTTTGGCAAGGACAAGGTGGCGGTGGCGTAGTTTGCGGAAGCGGCGAGCGCCGTGTTTGCGTCTCCGTTTTCATAGTTGGCGATGAGATACGTTGAGTAAGGGGCGATCGAGCCGCCCTCAGGGAGCGTGAGCGGCTTATCGTTTGAGCCCGCGCCCGTGATGATCCACTGCGAGAGATCGATCGCCTCCGCCGTGAGGTTCGTCAGCTCGATCCACTCATCAGAACTTGAAGTCGACGAACCAGCCCAGGCGATCTCAGAGAAGACCACGGTGGGTGAGGCGGCGCTCACACGGATGGGGAGAGCCACGACCGACAGGAGTACGACAAGAGCAAGCCAGGTGCGATTGAATAGCATCATAATCAGAAGTGAGATTGTTAAAGAGCTCTGCAGAGCAAGCGCGCGGCAAGCAAACAAAAATCCTCCAACGCCGCTATCACAAGAAAGTGATGAGCGAACGGTTGGAGGAGATATTCACTTGTACCTTTATGACATCATAAAAAAGGAGACAGGTCAAGGAGAGGGTGTGGATGGTTCATGAATAAATACAAATCCGTCTCATGAAAGACGGATTTGTTTGGATCCGGGTCAGTTGGTGGACCCGACGAGAACTGAACTCGTGATCCCTGGTGTCAATTCAGGTGAGGTTACCATTACCTCCACGGACCCATGTGACCCGGGATAAATAAAATCCCCCAACAGCAAAGACCAAGTGGCCTATGAATTGGAGGGTTTATTTTGACACCAGGATGTGGAGGCAAGTGCCTCACCTGAGTGAGTGTAGTTAATCACGAAAAAGTGTGGTTGTCAAATTCAGGTCATCGCAAGATGACGCTTGTCTCCTCTATGATCAGTTTGATTTTCTCTCGAAAGACATCTTTCATTAGGCCAAGATTTTTTGGAGAGGATTCATCGAGGAGGTCGTCGATACTTGTACCAAGCCAAGTGGCAATAGTCGAAAGTCCCGTTTCATAAGGAGTGGAAAGACCTCCTTCCTTCCGAATTTTTTTGAGATTTGTGAGTCGCCATAGGTGTCCCTTTTCGATCATGTAGATGAGCTCGACGAGCATGGACAGATCCTCTTCGTCGCGTAAGTTGTGGACGACTTCGTGGACGATCAATGAACGCTCCTGATCCTTTTCAGGTTCATCGAGGTCGTCAAATTTTTTCATTGAGTCGGTCGCCAGACTGATGTCTACTCCTCTGGCACCATGTTTACTTCGTTTCGTCATTTTAACGAGAAACTGCACAGGAAAAAAATAATCGTCACCATACAGTTGTTTAAGATAGTCGATGGATTCACTCATCAATTCTCTCGCTCTCTTCTCAGTAGCCTCATCGCGTTTAATCCCCTCAGCCCATTCAATGGAAATTGCTGGCTTTCTTTTTTCAGGAGCCGGCTCGGTTTCAAGTGGAACCCATTGTACGTTTGGTGCACTATCTCGAGTCATATCTATTCTCTAGACCAAGAGGATGTATAGCTATCTTTTTTCGATCCACCAGTGTTTAATTGCAGGCAATGACAAGGTTGAAAGGATAAAGCCGATGACGGGGACCAGGGCGCTCGCCCACGGTCGACTCACATTGATCGACCACATGAACAGCACGGCTACGAAGTAGGTCATTCCCGCGATCGTGATCACACGAAACCAACTGGTCTCCCAGGCTTTGTCCGCCTCCACGCGACGGTTGCGTTCTTTGAGTGAAGCGATCTCGGATTCGATCTGTGTGAGTCTTTCTTCCATAGCTGATCATTTTGTCCCTCCCCACTCGTTCAAAAATTCTTGTAAGTACGTTTCCATAAACTGATGGCGACCTTGAGCGATAGCCTTGGCGGCGTCGGTGTTCATCCGATCTTTGAGCAGCAGAAGTTTTTCGTAAAAGTGATTAATGGTTGCGCCGTTGTTATGGAAGTACTCTTCTTTGGTTTGATGAAGTGTCGGTTTATGATCTGGATCGTACATCGTCCGATTTTTGGCTCCGCCGTAGGCAAAGGTCCTGGCGATTCCGATCGCGCCGATCGCATCGAGACGGTCGGCGTCTTGGACTATTTGTCCTTCGAGCGTCCGCATTGGCGTGGCAACGCCTGCGCCTTTGAACGAGATCGTTGAGATGATTTCAGATATGTGCTCGATGACGCGCGACTCGACGTGGTGCTCCGTGAGAATCTCTGAAGCCACGCGAGGACCAACAGCCTCGTCGCCTTCGTGAAATTTCCAGTCAGCCACGTCATGCAACAACGCGCCGAGTTCAACCATAAACGTGTCTGCCTTTTCCACCCCGCACAGATGCTTGGCCATATTCCAGACACGCAAAATGTGCCACCAGTCATGTGAAGAATCTCCAGCCATCCGTGCGCGGACGTCCTGAGCGACGGATTCGATGAGTGCTTGTTGGTCCTGATTCATAGTTGGTGGGCGAGGAGAGACTCGAACTCTCATACCTTGCGGTACCAGCTCCTAAGGCTGGCGTGTATACCAATTTCACCACTCGCCCAGGATCACTCTTACCGTCCGAGTTGAGCCGCACGCGCAAATGCCAAGAAGTAATGGTCCATGGCCGACAATGTGCTCTGGTATTCCGAACCACCCAATACGGCATCTGCGAACATCTCACGCACACGAAGCAGTTCGCGTAAACGAGATCGGTGGCGGGTGTCCTCAATCGTGAGATCAAGGAGTTCAAATGCACGAGTGACGGCAGACCAAAAGCGTTGTTCATCACCCTGAGCTTTGCGTGCGCGACTCACCTCAGATCCAACATGTCCAAGCTGCTCTGTCAAAGTGAACTGCTGCCAGCGACCAGCGGCAAGGGAAGAATGTTGCATTGACATATCATTGTGTGATTTTTTGTCGGACGATATCGATAATCTTTTTTCTGGTCTCAGGATTTTCAACACCTCTAGATCGGTTTCCTTGTCCTGGGCGTAAATTGATCATAGAGTCAAATTCGACAAATCTATCATCGTTTCCATACGCATCTGGATATAAGTTGATTCCCCACAGATTTTTTTGGTGTGAGCCGTGATTCAAAAGCAGCTGCTCGGCATCAACGTGAAGCTCAGAGCCAACCGCCATGGCTCCGGTCTCAACATCGACGACGGCTTTGACCAGATCCCCGAATCGTTCGTTCGCGAGGATTGAGAGTTCAGTAAGTGTTAAAGTTGTTTCTACGAGTTGTAATGGCATAGCACCAAGATAGTACCGTTCATGGGTCATCTCGACAAGGATTTCATTTTTGGGTACGCTCTTGACCATCTATGCGCATCATCCTCGTCCACGGCTTCAACGCCAATCCCACGATGAACTTCCATCCTTGGCTCGCGCAGGAGTTGCGCGAGCGTGGGTTTGAGGTTGTTGTGCCCGAGCTTCCGCTTTCGACAAAAGAGGAGTTGAATCTCCCTGCCATCATCGAGGCGATGAAGAATCAGGTCGGATTCATCAAGTCCGACGATATTCTCCTGGGCCATTCTCTTGGCGCCTTCATCATCCCGCAGTACCTGGAGGCCGTTGAGATGACCGAGACGCCGCGCGCGGTAATCCTTGTGGCCGCCCCATGGCACGTCTCACGTCCAGAGATGCAACGACTCTTCTTGGCCGATCTTGATGCCGAGGTACTCATGTGGAAGGCGCGCGAGTTCGTCGTCATCCACTCGAAAGACGATGCCCTCGTTCCGTTTGAACACGGTGTGCGACTGGCCGCACAACTAAAAGCGCGTCTCGTGGAAACGACCGGCGACGATCACTACATGGACGAGCGCTATCCGGTTCTTTTGGAGACCATCGAGGAGATCGCCAAGCGTCCATTTGAATTTGCCCCAGGGCAGAGTTTGACGGATGACTACGTTGGGATACAGACGCTCAAGTAAGCTCAGTAGTGATACGTCTTCCCTGCGAGAATCGTTCCAGCTCGATAGAGCTGTTCGAGTAAAATGACGTACGCCATTTCATGTGTGAACGTCATGGGTGAGAGCGAGAGGAGATGGTCGGCATGCGCGATGAGGTCTTTTGTAAATCCGTGTGGGCCGGCCACCACAAAGGTGAGAGGCCGCTGGCCGTGGTCGCTCCAGGTGATGAGTGTGCGCGCAAAGGCAACGGAGTCCGTCGTTTTTCCTTTTTCACTCAGGAGAATCTTGATCGAGTCGTCCCTCCACAACGGGTGTGACCCTGTCAGCTCCTTCACGATTCTGATTTCCATTCGGGCGTAGGGAGTGAGGCGTTTGTGAAGATCCCGCGCAAGTTCTAAGAGCGGCCCGTTCCTCATCTTGCCGACTTGTATGATGGTTATGGTGAGCATACCGTTAAATCCTAGCATTTTTACTGGCTTTTACCACTGTCAGCCGTGAACCTGTCGGACTGTGGAAGAGTCGTGGACAGTTCTCTTGACAGCCTTTCAGGCTTCCTTTAAACTCTGGCCAGAAATTGAAACACGTTCTTCTTCCTTTGTCCCAAGAATTGAGGCTGGCTGTAGAGGGATTGAAGGGAGGGAGAGCTCATGGAGATCACACCTATGACGAACGTAACACAAGGTTCACGATGACAGAGCGATCTTATCGTAAACATTATGGTTACGATGAAGACCGCCCACGCGGTTTTTTCGTCCATCGTGTTTCGACGATCCACCGAAGCCTTGGCAAAGGAGGATGTGCCTTGGGTCCAGAGACGAAACTCTGTGCCGAAGAATAGAAAAGGATTCCAGATCGGCCAGAACGATCCTTCACAACTGAACCATAGGGTAGAAGAGAACAAACGTTTCTTTGATCAAACAGAGAAGCGGTTGTAGAGCATTAATAAGGGCATACGGTGAATGGCTCGACAGAACGTGCCGATGAAGGACGTAGCAGCCTGCGATAAGCTTCGGGGAGGTGGCAAGCAACCTTTGATCCGAAGATTTCCGAATAGGGAAACCTCATGCGGGGAATGCCGCATGGTCTTGTACTGAATACATAGGTGCAGGAAGGGAACCTGGGGAAGTGAAACATCTCAGTACCCAGAGGAAAAGAAAAAGTATTGTTCGTTTCACATTTTTACGCACGAGTTCTCGTCGCGTGGAAACGTGTAAGCGAATCCATTTCCTTAGTAGCGGCGAGCGAACAGGGAATAGCCCAAACCTACGATCATGAAGTCATGGTGAGCATCGCGACGCAAGTCAACGTGTGAACGGTGGCGAAAGGTGGAAGCCGTTGTGGCTGTAGGGGTTGTAAGGGTTACGGTCGTCTCCTTCCAGAGACGAGTGATGGTACGTGTGTAATGAATAACAAAATCTCCTGGAAAGGAGAACCACAGAAGGTGATAGTCCTGTATGTGAAATTCATTTGCACCATCATAAGTGACATCCTTGAGTACTACGAGGCTCGTGAAACCTTGTAGGAACCTGCCGGGACTATCTGGTAAGGCTAAATACATGTTTTGATCGATAGTGAACAAGTACCGTGAGGGAAAGCTGAAAAGCACCCCGAGAGGGGAATGAAATAGTATCTGAAACCGTATGCTTACAAGGAGTCAGAGCCTGCGCAAGCGGGTGATGGCATTCCTATTGAAGAATGAGCCAACGAGTGTGCTGTGCGTCGCTTGCTTAAGTCCTCCGGGACGAAGGCGTAGTGAAAGCGAGCGTTAACCCGCGTGATCTTTCTCTCTACTTGATTCCAACCGCGAGTTCGCGGGTAGGAGTCGAGTAGAAAGATAGAGTGTGACGCGCACACGACCCGAAACCGGGTGACCTATCCATGTGCAGGGTGAAGCGGGTGTAACAACCCGTGGAGGCCCGAACCCACGACCTGTGCAAAAGTCGGGGATGACGCGTGGATAGCGGAGAAATTCCAATCGAACTCGGTAATAGCTGGTTCTCCCCGAGATAGTTTTTGGACTAGCGTCGGTAAATAACATAATGGGGGTAGAGCACTGAATGGGCTTAGCGGCTTCGGCTAGCGAGCCTAACCAAACTCCGAATACCATTATGTGTTCCCGGCAGTCAGACCATGGGGGCGAAGCTCCATTGGTCGAAAGGGCAACAGCCCAGATCTCAAACTAAGGCCCCTAAATCGTCATTAAGTGTAAAAGGTGGTGAGAAGGCTTATACAACCAGGAGGTTGGCTTAGAAGCAGCCATCCTTTAAAGATAGCGTAACAGCTCACTGGTCAAGCTTTCTTGCGCCGAAAATGTACCGGGGCTAAATGACGTGCCGAAGTTGAGGGTGTCGCTCACGCTAGTGAGTGGCGCGGTAGGGGAGCATTCGTATCAGCACTGAAGCTCGTGGGTGACCACGGGTGGAGCGATGCGAAGAGAGAATGTTGGCATGAGTAGCAAAAAGACGGGTGAGAATCCCGTCCGCCGTAAATCTAAGGGTTCCTGGGCAACGCGAATCGTCCCAGGGTTAGTCGGGAGCTAAGGCGAGGCCGAAAGGCGTAGTCGATGCACAGCAGGTTATTATTCCTGCACTCTCTTTCACACCGATGCAGGGACGCGTCCTGAAATTTCCCGCGTCCTATGGCTATGACGTTGGGTGCTTCTGGGTGTCTGGTAGGGAAGTCCGCCAGGCTGAGGTTCGACCTCGAACACAGAAGTAAGCGCAAGTCTGACCGCAAGGTCGGACAAGGGGAAAGGACAGGGCGCCAAGAAAAGCTGCTAGGATTATGTGAGAGAGACCCGTACCGGAAACCGACACAGGTAGATGGGCACGTGAATGTGCCAAGGCGTACGAGAGAACCATCGTTTAGGAACTAGGCAAAACAGCGGCCGTAACTTCGGGATAAGGCCTGGTTGCATCCGGGAGGATGCGACCCGCAGCGAAAGATCTCAACTGACTGTTTACCAAAAACACAGGTCCCTGCTAAACCGAAAGGTGATGTATAGGGGCTGATGCCTGGCCAGTGTCCGAACGTTAAGGAAGGGGGTCAAGCCCGCAAGGGCGGCAGCCTTCGACTGAAGCGCGGATGAACGCCGGCGATAACTATAATCGTCCTAAGGTGAATAACACTGCCTTAGTGAGGTGAAAGACCTCCTCTTGAACTCCGATTGCCACGGAGATGTAGAGAGAAAATCTGGCTATATGCTGGAACATCTGGTGAACGCCAGACAATCAGCAGGAAAGACCCTAAGAGCAATCGAAGGGAATCCTCAGAGACTACACGCCGGACCTCGAAAAACGAGTGAAGATATAGTCCGACCTGCATGGTGACATGCAGAAGGTGACAGAAATGATCACCTCCTCCAAAATGGAGGGTAACAGTTCGAGCGAAATTCCTTGACGGGTAAGTTCCGTCCTGCACGAATGGCATAACAAGTTGAGAACTCTCTCAACGATGGACTCGGCGAAATTGCAATGTGAGTGAAGATGCTCACTACCCGCGGCTAGACGAAAAGACCCCGTGAAGCTTTACTATAACTTGATCTTGGGTTCATGCATCACATGTTGAGAATAGGTGGGAGCCTTCGGGCACCAGTGAGATACCACCCTTGTGTCGTGTGCATTCTAACCAGGCTCCGTGAAACCGGAGTCAGGGACAGGATCTGGTGGGTAGTTTACCTGGGGCGGGTGCCTCCTAAAATGTAACGGAGGCGTTTACAAAGGTTGGCTTGGCGCGGATGGAAATCGCGCTGTAAGGGCAAACCCAGAAGCCAGCTTTACTGCGAGACCTGCAAGTCGAGCAGTCGCGAAAGCGGAAGTTAGTGATCCGACCGTACGAAATAGGACGGCGGAAGCTCATCGGATAAAAGCTACTCCGGGGATAACAGGCTAGTCTCCCCCAAGCGTCCACAGCGACGGGGAGGTTCGGCACCTCGATGTCGACTCATCGCATCCTGGAGCTGGAGAAGGTTCCAAGGGTTGGGCTGTTCGCCCATTAAAGCGGTACGTGAGTTGGGTTCAGAACGTCGTGAGACAGTAAAAGAAGCGACAGGTTCTGAGCTAGGGGATTTTCGTCTAAGAATAATAACGACCGTGCTGTCATAAAATTTGGCTATTTGCTGGAAACTCTGATATCTCCCTTGGAGAATGGGAGGTTCAAGAATCTCACACTACGTGGTAAACTGATTGAGTTGGAAACGTGAAAATGTGTTGAGTGCAGACAACCAGCAGGGAAGACCAAAAGCATGTGTCAAAACTACATCCACAATACATTGTCGGATTTGTTGATGGCGAAGGGAGCTTTCATGTGGCGATTTATAAAGATCCGCGCATGAAAACAGGAATCAAAGTGATTCCCGAATTCCATGTCAGTCAACGTGTGACCAGTCGATCCGTTCTGGATCAATTGGTAGAGGAATTTCAGTGTGGGTATGTGAAAGCAAACCACGCAAAGAATCCTTCTGATACAACGTATGTGTATGTCGTCCGTGATCGTCATGACTTGATGAATGTCATCATTCCATTTTTTGAAAAGCATCCACTGCAAACAGAGAAGAAAAACGATTTTCACTCTTTTGCAGAGGTTGTCAGAAGAATGGATGATGGGAAGCATCGGGATGACGAACACCTTTCAGAGATTCTTGACCTGGCTTACAAAATGAATCAGGCAGGCAAGTATCGACGGAAGAGACACACACTTTAGGAACCCTCAGAGACTATACGCCAGACATCAGGCTCAACATTGAACCTGTAAAGATATAGTCCGAACTGTATGGCGACATACAGACCTTGTGGGAAATCACAGGGCACCTCAGCGCACATCAGCATCAGGATGAGGTTTGCAAAGTAACAGAATTGTCGGTCTCCTATCTGCCGTGGGCATCGAAAATTGAGGGAATTCATTCCTAGTACGAGAGGACCGGAATGAACGAACCTCTCGTGTACCGGTTGTCCTGCCAAGGGCAATGCCGGGTAGCGACGTTCGGTACGGATAAGCGCTGAAAGCATCTAAGTGCGAAGCCGTTCCCAAGATTAGTTTTCATTTGAGACCCCTCAGAGACTATGAGGTTGATAGGCTGTACGTGTAAGCGTCGTAAGACGTTCAGCGGAGCAGTACTAATAGGTCGAGCTCTACAACCACTTCTACGTTTGATTCATCGTCGTCAACGTCAGAATTCTCTTCTACACAAATTAAAGACTCCTTTGTCTTGGTGCCACTTCCTTGAGAGGCCACACCCGTTCCCATCTCGAACACGGCCGTTAAGCTCTCAGGGGCCAATGGTAGTGCGATTGCGCGAGAGTAGGTAGGCGCCAGGACAAAGGAGTCTTTTTTGATTATCTCAAAATGGGCGAGCTGCTTGCTCTTCGGTCCATTTTGAGATAATCAAATCTCTTGTATACTATTCTTTATGGAACCTGAGGCAAAAAAACCCTGTTACCTGTGCCAGATCTTCAGGACGGTTTTTGTTTTTACCTTTGGCGTGATTGTGGGCCTGGTGGGTGCGGTCATTTTTTTCGTCCCGCGTTGACCTGAACGGCCAGGTGTTGTCAATCTTGAGATCTCTTGTAAAAAAAAGTCCTCCTGTTACCATACAGGAGCTTTTTGTAACCTTTCTATCCCCCCAAATTTCCCTATGACCTTTCGTTTCATCATCCTTGCGGCCGGGAAAGGGTCACGTATGAAGTCCGAGCTCCCCAAGGCGCTTATTCCTATCGGCGGCAAGCCGATCTTGCAGCACCTGTATGAATCGGTGCAAGCCTCTGGAGTCGATGGGGTTCCGGTGATCGTTGTGGGGCATGAGCGCGATCAATTGTGCGCACAGTTCGGCGGGGTGTGCGAGTATGTCGTTCAAGAGGAACAACTGGGAACCGCGCATGCGGTGAAGGTCTGCCGCGACGTCGTGAATAATGCCGATGCGATCATCGTGCTTTACGGCGATCATCCGTTTGTCTCGGCGCGGACGCTACGCGACTTGGCGCTCATGCACGAGAAGAGCGAGACCGTTCTGACACTCATGACGACGACCGTGCCCTCCTTCCACGAATGGCCTATTTATTTTCACTGGGGGAGAATCATCCGTGACAAGCATGGACACATCATGGCGATCCGTGAGTACAAGGATGCGATGGAATCCGAGCAAGCGATCACCGAAGTCAACCCGGCTCTCTACTGCTTTGATACATCATGGCTGTGGAAGCATATCGGTCAGATCAAAAACATCAATGCCAAGAAAGAGTTTTATTTGACCGACCTGATCGAGTTGGCGGTGGCGCAAGGCCATGAGATTGCCAGTATGAGCATCCCGCCCGAGGAGGCCGTGGGAATTAACACGCCGGAGGAACGCGAAATCGCGGAGGCCATCCTCGCCAAACGTCATGGCATCGCCTAAGCTTGTCATCATCGGCGGCGCGCCCGCGACCGGAAAAAGCGTCCTTGCTGATCTGCTTGTGCAACAGACAGGTTTTCGGCGCGTCTCCAAAGATCTCCTGAAAGAACACCTATTCGATGTGATTGAATATCGCGATCGACAATGGTCGCGTGAGATTGGGGTGCTGGCGTTCCCGCTGTTCATGGGCATCGTGGAGATGTACCTGAGGCGCGGAGAGTCTGTCATCGTGGACAATCCGTTCATCCATGCGGCCGACATGGAGTGGTTCCATCGATTTGAGAAAGACTACGGCGCAGAGTTTATCCAGGTGCACCTGACGGCTGACCCGGCGATCTTGCGCGAGCGCTTCATTGAACGCGCTCACACGCATCGCCACCCAGGCCACAACGACGCCCTTGAGGACGTCCTGGAAGAGTTCGAAACGAAGTGGTTTAACAAGTCGTTCATCCCCTTGCCGCTGTCGGGCAAAACAAAAATCGTGGACACGACGGATTTTGACTCCGTGAACCACGATGCCATTGTGAAGTTTATTCTTGGTGGACCGTAGGACATCTCAGCGCTGGTCGCCCGAGCCGCCAATCACTCCGCGCGCCTGGCGCGAGGCGAGCTTATCAACATTGGCCTGTGCGACCTCATCGAGGTTCAGCCCAAGCTCGGAGGCGACAGACGCGACATACCACAGCACATCCCCCAGCTCGCTCTTGAGATCCTCGCGGAACTCAGGGGTGACTTGGCCCTCGTGGTCGCGCATGACCTTTTTGATTTTATTGAGCACCTCGCCGACTTCTCCGCCAAGGCCCAGGGCAGGGTAATACAAGTTTTTTCCATGGTTGGGATAGAGGGCCGTCGTGAGGGATTTCATTTGAAAGTCAGAGAGGTTCATAGGCTCACAGTGTAACATATTTATGCGCACGATTGTCGACTGGCACATTCATTCTAAGTATTCCCGAGCTTGCTCGAAAGAGTTAGTGCTGTCGGCGATTGCGAGTTGGTGCGCGCGC
Source organism: Candidatus Uhrbacteria bacterium (assembly GCA_016205975.1). Taxonomy (GTDB): domain Bacteria; phylum Patescibacteriota; class Patescibacteriia; order UBA9934; family GWF2-40-263; genus JACRJW01. Next base: position 23,387 of record JACQSK010000001.1, read on the forward strand.
AAGGGGATCCACATTGTCGCGACGGGCGACTGGACGCATCCGGAATGGTTCAGACACCTCCAAGAGAATCTTGTGGAGGAAAGGCAAGGGATTTATCGGTTAAGGCAAGGAGAAACGCGTTTCATGCTCGTGACCGAGCTCAGTCAGATTTACAAAAAAGGCGACAAGACGCGGCGCATTCATAATCTGGTGTTCTCGCCCTCACTCACGACGTGCGAAAAAGTGAATCGTGAACTCACGCGGCGCAACTTCAATTTGAAGGCGGATGGCCGACCGATTCTCGGCATCGACTCTGAGGACCTTTACAAACTCCTGAAGGACATCGACGAGAAGATCATCCTCATTCCCGCGCATGCCTGGACACCCTGGTACGCCGTCTTCGGCAGCAAGTCCGGGTTTAACTTTCTGGAGGAGTGTTTTGGATCCATGAGTCGTGAGATTTATGCGATTGAGACAGGGCTCTCTTCCAACCCGATGATGAATTGGCAGCTGTCAGGACTCGATTCGGTTGTGATGATTTCAAACTCCGACGCGCACTCGCCGCGCAACCTAGGGCGCGAGGCCAACGTTTTTGACTTTGATGCACCACCGACCTACGACGACTTTGTCTGCGTGCTCAAGGAACAAGACGCGAGCCGGTTCAAATATACGATTGAGTTTTTTCCTGAAGAAGGGAAGTATCATTTTGACGGGTGCGCCGCCTGCGAGTTTTCTTGCGACCCACAGGAGAGCAAGCGTCTTGGCCTGCGCTGTCCCCTCTGTCAGCGTCCGCTCACACTGGGCGTGCACACCAGAGTCGAGGAGCTTTCCGATCGGGACGCGGCGACGGTGAGGGAGCGGAAGATTCCGTTCAAGTCCATCGTGCCGCTGGCAGAAATCCTGGCCGAGTGTTTCGGCGTGACAGGGACGACTTCCAAAAGAGTCGAGGAGGAATATCTGCGGCTCACGGACGATCTTGCCGATGAGTTCACGCTGCTTTTAGATACGCCCATCGAGGAGATTGAGCGACTGGCTCGCGCGCCGCTCTTGCACGAGGCCATCAGCCGCGTGCGAGCGGGACAGGTGGAGATCACTCCGGGCTATGACGGCATCTACGGGAAAGTTCGAGTTTTCGGCGCCGACGGACTCCCCAGACCGAAGCAATCAAACCTCCTATAAAAAAACACTCTCCGTCGCGTCCCTGGAGAGTGTTTTTGTAACTACGAGCGCTTCTTGGACTTCTTTGCGGCCTTGCGCTTTGCTGGTTTCTTGGCCTTCTTTTTTGCTGCCATAGTGAGTTCTGATTCACCTCCCTTATCTCGCACAGGGGCGAGATAAGTCAGAACCGTGATGGTTCCTCCTGAGGTGGGATGTTAACGTGCTCGATCGAGCACTGCACGCAAATTAATGGTTGTGCAGTTGATGTCGTCGATGCAGGACGCGCTGCTTCGAGCGATGCGTACATTGTAAAGCAAATATTTTTTTGCAACAAGAGGGAGATGAAGATTTTTTTTGCACAGGCACTCACAGAACAGAGCGCGTTGCGCTTCGAGCGAGAAGCGACGAGAAGTTTTGGCTGCCGTGCGCACGAGCTGTGACCTCACTCGACGACATCCACGGGCACGCCCACCTGTGCCCAGGCATACACCCACTGCATGTCTTCCAGCGAGACGTTCACACACCCGCGGCTCATCGGGTGACCAAAATTATTATGCCAGGGCGCGTAGTGAATATAGATGTGCGGATAGAAACGCAGGTTGTAGGGAACCCAACCGAGATCGTAGTTGTACGGGCTGTCAGCGCCATAAAACCATGCGTAGTGCACGAGCGGAAGTTTGGCTAAAATAGCATGATTTCCGAGTGGAGTTGTATTGTTGCGTCCGCTCGAAATCAAAAAACTATTTTGTAAAATACCGCCTTCGTAGGCGTACAAACGTTGTTCGGAAATATCGACAACGATGCGTTGCGCCGCGGTGTCAGCAGAGAAAGACGCACGGCCTTCGCCGTAGATCATGTCCGTCCCGTCCGTTGCCAAAGCGATGCTGCCGTGCGCGGCCGGAAGACGCTGAGACGTTTTTTCCGTCACGTCCCAAAGGAGACCTCCATCTGTTGTGGAGAGGAGGAGATGGTCGTTCAAGACTGCGAGTGAAGAGACGCCAAGAGCGTCCAGAGGAAAAATTTCTTCGCTGATGGTTTCTGGAAAACTGTGGATAACTATTTTTTTCAGTGTCGGTGTTTGTGCGTGCTGCTGACTCACCGTAAGTGCGCGCGCGTCCACGACACCCACCAAGCCAGAGCGATCGTTTTCCTGAAAGGCAAAAAAGTTTTCAACGAGCGTTGCGTTTTTGTTCCACGACCAGATGCGCACGTGCGGTCCGCCGCCAGGGCCAGGCAAGGTGACAAGCTCGGCACGCGCGTCGCCTTCCAAATCTCCGCACGCGAGATTGACGCCGCCGCGGAATGATTCGTCGTAGGCGAAGAATCCTCCTTCGTCGATGGCCTCGCCCATCGCGTTGAACACCCGCACATGCGGCCCGCCTCCGCGCTGCGGTGCAGTGATGATCTCATTTCTGCCGTCCCCCGTAAGGTCGCAGGCAACCACGTTCACCCCCACACCCATGGTCGGTGCGTAGGCGAGGAATCTTCCGACCTCTGAACCATCTTGCCTGAGCACGCGCACGCTTGGCTCAGAACCCAGAGAGCTCCCCACGAGGATCTCCGACACGCCGTCCTCCCCAAGGTCTGCGAGCGCCAGGCTCACCCCGCCGACTTCCTCGCCGACCGGAAGATCAAAAGTCGCCTCTCCATCAAGCGATCGGATAGCCGTCGTTTGCGGATGGGAGGCAAGGGCGGCGCGCACAGGGGTGACGAGCGCGCCCAAAAGAGTGAGGAGAATCAGTACGCGCATACCCAGCCATCATAACAAAAAACCGCACAAGATGGTGGACCGTATCGGATTCGAACCGATGACCTTCTGCTTGCAAAGCAGACGCGCTACCAACTGCGCCAACGGCCCGTCAACGTGTGAGGTTTTTGGGACGGCGCAATCGTATCAGCATCGTCGCGCGCGCGTCAATGAGACGTTTGACAGGCGCGCCTTCCTCCTGTATCTTTTTTCGGTTCTGAGGATTCCCCTCATGAACGGAGGACACCATGCTGATTCGCGTTCACCCCCTCAAAGGGGTCGCTGTGCTGTACTTCCTCATGTGCATCCTGGCTCTCGTCCTGCGGTCGATCACGGCCTGGGTGGAGACGTCGACCCCCGTGGACCCATTCGCTTCGCCTCCGGCGCTGACGCTGGTTCCCGTCGACGGTTTCCTTGTGCGCGTGCCCCCTGGCGCCGTGCGTTTGCCGGACGTGCCCACGGACTTGCCGGATCTCATCCGTCAGAGCGTCTCGCGCGTCTCTGCGGAGCGTCTGGACAAGGACAAGTGCGTGCCTGAGAACGACACGCAGATAGGCTGGCAGAAGTGTCTGGGCGATTACCTTCTGGCGGCCGTGGACGAACAGGGGAAAATCGAGCTCGTCGAGGTCTACGGCGGCAAGCCCTCCCGCGCCGGATTCACCGTTGCGTGCGAGCGCGAGGGCGGATGTGACCGCGGTGTGAACCCACCCTTCACCATCTCCTCACCGCCGGGCTGGACCGTGGTGGCTCTGCGCACGGCCGTCTTGCAAGAAGACGGTCCTGACGGGATCGGGGGCGCGGTCTACGTGCCCTTCTCCTCACGGCTCGATGACCCGGATCTGCGCATGCAGGGCCTTGAGTACCTACGCGATGCGGTCCTAGCCGCCTACTACGAGCTGCGCGCTAAGGACGTGGTGAGCCGGCATATCCCCGGCCGCTACGTGACCGACTTCGGCACGCCCGACCATGTGATCGCGCTCATCTTGACCGAGCAGATGTACTCGGACACCTGGTTTGCGAGCGGGAGCGACCTGGAACGTCTCGAGATGTTCAACCGCGCGCTCGTGACTCTCGGGCTCAACCGTTGGAAGAGCTATCAGTACACGAAGTCGGGAGCGGGCGCGCGTGGCATCGGCCAGATCGTGGGCGGCCCCTACCAAGCGATCCGGGAGCAGTATCCGCGCGCGGACCTGCCAGCGGATTCGATCGTCGGGCGCACCGACCACCACACGAGCGTCAAGGCGATGATCTGCCACGCGGACGCAGAGTGGTGGACGTTTGCCGGTGATGACGAGCGCGCGCATCGCGCGTTTCTGCTCCAGAACGACGAGGCGAGGCGTTTGGTCCTGGCCGCTGGCTACAATGCCAACGTGGCAACCGTGCACCGCGTGATCCATGCGTGCAAGGAGCGCTGGAGGGAGGACGACTGCGCCGCAACCTGCATCACGGACCCCGAGACCTGTGTGAAGCTTCCGGAGCAGACGCGGCTGTACTTGCTCAAGTATGAGTGGATCTACCGAGTGCTGTTTGACGAGGCGTTTCGCGCGGGAGTCGAGAAGAGCGTTTGGGCGACGCTCGCTGATCGGGCGCGCGCGCAGCAGAGCGCATACGAAAAACGCCATCCTAAGCCTTAGCTCAGGACGGCGTCTCAGGCGATGGACGAAGGTTCATCGCTTTTCAATTTTGTTAGGTGGGCGCTTCCCGCGCACGAAGGCGAGGATATTTTCGGCCGCGGCGCGGCTCATGGCCTGTCGCGTTTCAATGGTCGCGCTTGCCGTATGGGGCGTGAGGATGACGTTCCATGCGTGTTGCAAATACTGTGCATCGCTCTTGCGCCGGGCAAAGGCCGGTTCGTCCTCGAATACATCCAGCGCGGCGCCGGCGAGCCGTCCGCTCTTGAGCGCCCGCACGAGCGCGGCAGAGTCCACGACAGGACCACGAGCGGTGTTGATGAGGAAGGCAGTCTTCTTCATGGCCCTTAACACCCTGTCGTTGATGAGATGCTTGGTCGAAGGAAGCAGGGGGACGTGCAAGGAAACAAAGTCGGACTCTCGCAGGAGTTGGATTTTGGTTTTGTAGATTGCCTTATACGCTTTTTCAAATGTCGGATTGCGTTTCACGTCCGTATAGAGAATCTTCACGCCGAACCCTTCATACATGCGTCTGGCTACCAGGCTGCCGATCGCACCGCTCCCAATGAGACCGAGCGTCTTTCCCATGACGTCCGTGCCCAGTAAGAGCTGCGGTTCCCAGCCTTTGTATTTTCCCATGCGCGTGTAGTGATCGGATTCAACGATGCGGTGGGCCAGGGCAAAGATGAGCGCGATCGCGTGTTCGGCGACCGCCTCGGAGACATTTGGGTGCGCGGCATTGGTTACGACGAGCTTGCGCTTGGCCGCTTCTTTGAGATCGATGTTGTCGAACCCCACCGCGTAGTTGGCGACCATCTTGAGGGACGAGCCAGCCGCTTCCATGACGCCCTTGTCGATTTTTTCGGTGAGCATGGAGAGAATGACGTTTTTTCCTTTCACGTGACGGAGCAATTCCGAACGCGGGATGATCCGATTTTTCTCGTAGACCTCGACCCTGAGGCTCTTGTTGTGCTTTAGCATCTCGAGACCCTCGTCGGGAATCTCTCGTGTGACAAAAACAGAGATGGTCATAGGACAGAGGTTTTTAAGATTATCCAGAAGAATTCTACCGAATCCTTGACTTTTTCGCAAAACGAGAGTATTATCTCCAGTCGTTTGCACAGCCGTAATCCGACGGTTTTACAAGCACATCCCCCCGCTCGCGAGCAGGGGGAACACCGGCACGGCGGAACCGTGCATGCACACGGTTTGTCGGCGTGACCTCGCGTAGGGCTGAGGCTCTTGTGAGAGTACCGGCTTACGGAGGTTCAAATGAGTCTGTTCGATCTGGCCCATGTGGCCAAACTTAACGAAATCCAGCGGGCACGTCTGAGTGCCGGCCAGGAGGGCATCGGCCCCGAGGTCGAGGAGCTGATCCGTCGCCTGGAGATGGGTGGCGTGAATCAGTGGCGGATCCAGGCCAAGCGCCTGTGGGATCGCGGCTTCGGCCTCGACCCGAGCATCCAGGCCAAGAACTTCAAGGTCTACCTCCAGGGGATCCCCCGGATCCCCGCGAGCTTGCTCGTGGAGGATTCCAACCTCCCACTCCTCTCCCTCGCCGACCCGCGGCCGGGACTGCTGCGCTCCTGCAAGCTCCTCGGGATCCAGCACGAGGAGCTGGGCTACAAGGACGGGGATGCCGTCCCGTTCGAAGACCGTTTCGTCATGCCCACCCAGCCCTTCTGGTTCCGTCACGACGACGGACG
>JACQSK010000003.1 GCA_016205975.1 Candidatus Uhrbacteria bacterium
CTGAGATAATAGGTTGTCTTATCCTCACCAGGAGCCCAGGACCAGTTAAAGCTGTGATCTGTCGCCATACGGTTCCAGCTTACCGGTCAGGTCGCCAAACCCATACCGGGAAGTGTTACCGATGTGTCTCATCTTTTGCAAGTCCCCAGGCAAACAAAAAACCGTTGAGCGATGCTCGGCGGTTTTTCGTCACTCCTTGGGAGAGAGTTTGGGTATGAACCCTAGCAGCTCATGATCCGATCATCATGGACTCTTAGGGTTGGGTGATCAATGTCGTGTCGATCACCCCCCGTAGTGCCACGCTGTTTTAGGGGAGAAGTGGCGTCCTCCCAACTCACGCTTTCGCTTTCCCTCGAGTGTCTCGAGGCGGGGCCTTGTGAGTGGCCTGTGTCGCGTGTCTAGCCCTTCTTCTTGCCCGCGCTCTGCATGTGCGAGCGGATTTCCCGGTCACGCTCCGCGCGCGCGGCCTTGCGTGCGAGCTGGGCCGCCGGGGCGCCCTTGCCGCTTCCGCCGAACGCGCCCTCGTTGTCGTCGCGGCGCTTGCCCGCGACGTTGCGAGAGTCCGGGCGCTCGGCCTGCGCGTTGGCCATCCTGAGCAGGGTCTCCTCGAGCTTGAACCCGCGGCCGAACCTGCGGATGCAGGCCGGGGCGAACGCGTGCCGCCACAGGTCGAGCGACCCGACGCGGTGGCCGTTCTGCCGGTCGCGCATCAGCGGGATCGGGGGCACCATGGCCTCCGACTCGAGCACGAACGTGCCGCAGCCGCAGACGCAGCGGTAGGCGAGTGTCGGCTTGTCGTTGACCTTGAGCTCGACGCGGCCGAGGAAGTCCGCGCCGGGCTCCTTCTCGCTGGGCACCACGAGGTCTCCCCTCGTGCGCGCGCCCTTGGACACGGGCGCCGCCTTGGGCATCTCGACCGCGGGCTTCACGACCGGGGCGGCCACGAGCTGGCCGGTCGGGAGGATCAGGGTGCTCGGCGCGCCGGTGTTGGACATGGGGGGCTCCTTCTTCTGGTTGTTCTCGGTGGTGGCGACCGGCTTGGGGGCCGGCCGCGACTTGATCTCGTTCACGCGGGCCTGGAGGGCACCCGAGTTGCGGAAGAGGCACTCGACGCCGAAGCCCGAGAGCTTCTGCGGCGGATCGGTCTTCCAGTCGAGGACCTTGAGCACCTCTCCTTTTCCGGCGAGGCCCTCGAGCTCGCGCACGGCGCGGCAGGAGGAGGTCACCACAGCGAGGTACTCGTCACCCAAGAGGTTGCCCTCCTGGGTGACGAGGTCCAACGGGTGGAAGCCGAACAGGTGCACGAGCGGGTGGAGCGACTGGTTGTCGTCGTCCTTCCCGTCGTAGAAACGTACTCCCAGCCCTTCCAGGGCCAGGGCGAGCGCCTCGTAGCGGTCGCGCGGGCTGTCCGAGACGACGTCGTCCTCGAGCGCGTCGCGGCGCTGCTGCTTGACGTTCTTGATGGCTTCGGTCTCCGGCGAGTGCCGGAGGGCGATCGACACACGCGGGGCGGCCCGCGTGGCGTTCTTGTACATGTTGTCTCCGATTGGGCCCGCGGTGGCCCGGTTGGTGGTTGAAAGATGCCGCGGAGTTTTCGCGGGGAGGACCTGCGAAAACTTTGCGGCAGCTTTCTGTGTACGGTTCGCGATCGGATATGTAAGAATCTTGTCTCCCTAGCAGTTCACGAGTTGCCTCATGGACTCTTAGGGCTGGGCGAGATGATCCGAGTGGTGGATCGCCTCGCCCTGCGTTGCCGCGTTTTTTCAGGAGAGATGGCGCTCTCCAAACTCACTGCTTTCGCTTTGCCGTCGTAGATCTCCCAACTTTTGGAAGGGAGAAGAAGAGGGCGATGGCCTTGTGAGAGGCCATGTCGATGGATCGCGTGCTAGCCGTTCAAGACTAGCCCGCCGCCTGCTCGCTCTGGGCCGTGGCGTCCTCTCCGGACTCCTCGACATCGAGCTTGGCGGTGCCGTCGGCGATCACGGCGTCGTCCTTGCGGCGGGCCACCCCGAGCTCCGCCTTGAAGGCGGCGTAGCCCTCCTCTCCGGCGACGAGCTCGATGATGCGCAGGCTGGTGCGGGTCGCGTGGCCGAACCGTCCGATCACGGCCCTGGCCACCGCCTCCTTCGCCTCGTCGTTGTGGGCGGGGGCGTTGAAGACGGGCGCGATCGTCGCGATCAGGACGTCCCGCTCTCCGCGGCACAACCGGATGGCGCGGCCCTCGGGGGTCCGCTTGCCCATCTTCTCTCCGCGCTTGGCCTGAGCCATCGCCGGCAACCAGTCCTTGTGGTACCAGGCCGTCGAGCCCTCCGTGAGCTCGATCTTGGCGATCACCCACGCGATCTGGACGATCGCGTGTGCCGATTGCCGTGATTCCAGCGCGAAGGCGAGGAGTGCCTCCGCGTGGGGCTCGAGCGGCTCGTACATGCCCGTGACGAGCTTGATGGCGAGCCCCACCTCGTCCCGGGTCACGCTCGGAACTGGGGGGAACTGGGGGCGGGGAGCGGAGCGCGGAGCGGAACCTTCGCGCGGGGGAAGTACGAAGTCCATGGCGGTTTCCTCCTTCAAGGAAGTTTCTGGAGTACGTCGTGACACGCCGTTCGAAAACGATGTGTCTGCACAGGCTGCCAAGCCCGCACACTCCAGAGGGACCTTTCGGTCCGTTGTTGAAAGGACGTTGCTCGTTGACGAGACGAGCAGAGACCAGGAAGATTGCTAGATATCCCTCACAGGTCGGTAGTCGGAGGTCGGTAGTCGATGGTTGGAAGGGAGGATATGCTTCCAACTGCCGACGCTTCCGATGCTACTGAACTATGAGGGACCGGCGAGAGTGTGTTGCGTGCACACTCTCGCCGTCGTGGTTGGGCTAGCTGAGGAAGCTCAGCCGGCCCGACGCCTCCCAGGCCGCCTGGAGCCGACGCTGGACGCGCGCGGCGGCCGGGGTGAGGGGAGTCCGTCCGGAGCAGGCGACGATGCCCGTCCGGAGGAACATGTCCTCGTCCGCGGCCGTGAAGCTCGAGTTCTTGCGGGCGGGGAGGGGGATGGTGGAGGTCTTGTCCATGTATGATCCTTCGGCGAGGGTTGCTCGCCTTCCTTGTCGGTGGGTCTGGATCCGACACAGGAACTCGGAGAAGAACGGTTCATTGACCTGGCCAAGGCCTGGTGTAAACCTGGAGCATCGGGCATATGGATCGAGTGAGTAAACCCAGTCGAGCCATTTGATGATCCATTCTCTCTCCTCCGAATTTCTGCATCGGATAAGATATCTTCAGCCTGCTGGAGGTAGGTGGCGCAGTGACCGATCCGAGGATCTGGTGTGCGCCGTGGAGACCGGGCGTGTGGATCGAGTGAGTAAACCCAGTCGAACCACTTGGTCTCCACCGCCCGCCTAGCCGGAGCATCGGTGGGACGGTTTACTCTCTCCTCCATGAGGCCGCAGACATCAAAACGCCGACTGCTAGCTGTATCAGGGCGGGAAGAGAGATACAGATAACAATCGGCGCTCTATGCGAAACGATTGATGGCCATTGACCGTGGCCGCGGCTCTCTCCCCAGAGAAGGTTTATTTGTAAGTGATCTTTCTGTGATCTTGTATGGGAGCAGTCTATCAGATTTTGTCAACTCTGTCAAGACGCGATATAGGACTTCGTTCATCTTTTTACCTTAAATTAGCCAATAAGAGCTTTCAACCTAACGTTAACACAGACGAACAGCCAAGGGCATTTTTGGCCTCGTGCTATAATGGCGTTCGTATGGAAGCCTTTCCTTCTCTTATCGGGCAGCCCCACGTGAAAGAGGTCCTCTCCCGCATGGTCCTGCACAAGACGCTTCCTCACGCCCTTCTTTTTGTGGGGCCTGACCATGTTGGAAAGACGACGCTGGCCGGCGCGCTTTGCCAAGAGGTCCTGGGAACGAAAAGGCTCGACCGCCATCCAGACTATCTTGAGCTCAAACGACTCGAGGACGAGAAGACAGGGAACCGCAAATCAATGATTTCCGTGCGACAGGTTCGTGACCTCGTGGGCAGGCTGTCTCTGTCGTCATTTTCCGGCGGAGTGAAAGTGGCCTTCATCATCGAGGCGCACAAGCTCTCCATGGGTGCAGTCAACGCGCTGCTCAAAACGCTTGAGGAGCCTAAGGGACAGGTGCTCTTTCTTCTGCGCGCGCCCAGCCGGGAAGATCTTCCGGCAACGATCGTGTCGCGTTGTCAGGTGATGCGTCTCGCGCTTGTTGGTCAAAGCGAGATTGCGGAGAGGCTCGTGCGCGCGGGGTTCAGTCAGACAGACGCGCAAGAAGCGGCGCTCCACAGTGAAGGCCGTCCAGGACTGGCTCTGCGGTTTCTCAAAGACAGCGCGTACCGGGCGCAGCGCCAGACGGATCGCGCGCAGGCGGAAGCATTTTTTGCGGCGCGCCTGCCCGAACGGTTGCGGCTTGTCGTGGAGCTCATTCCCAAGAGCGAGGCGAACGCGGCATCGCGTTTGCAAAAGGTCGTGACAGAGCTCCAGGCCGTGGCGCGGCGCCAGTTGTTCATCAACCCATCGAGTATTTCATTTCTCAACCGCCTTTCCGAAGTCCGCCAAGCCGCTCGCCACAATATCAATCCTCATTTAGCTCTTGAGCATGTCGCTCTGAGCTCATAACCTATGCAACGTACTTCACTCATCGTCCTTTCTCTTTTGCTCATCGGCGCAGGTTGTGCTGGAAAAACGTCCACCAGCGCGGACGGCGGCATTTTTAAGTCGCTCACCTCTGGAGAAGAATGGGCACAGACGGTCATCGTGCCAACGGCCGCAGGCATCGGCACGCTCGCGACCACCGACGTGCTCAATATGGAGATGGATCCCCAGGACGACACGTTCATCTATCTGGGCACGCGCCAAAACGGCATGCTCTATTCTCGAGACAGCGGCACGTCTTGGCTCCAGCCGGAGGCCGAGGCTCTTCAGGACGGACTCATTTATCGCATAGAAGTCGATCCGTCGGATGTTTGCACCGTGTATGTGGCAAAGGGTTCTCGCCTGTACTCGACGCACGACTGCATGCGCTCGTTTGATTCTGAGACCTATGTGGAAAATCGCAGCGGCGTGAGCGTCGTGCAAGTGGCGGCGGATTGGTATGACACCGATGCGATCTGGCTGGGACTTTCAAACGGTGACGTGTTGAAGAGCGACGACGGCGGCGAGACCTGGCGCACCGTGCTCAAAACCGGCGAGGAAATTTCCAGCTTCCTCATCCACGCCACTGACTCTCGCGACGTACTGGTCTCGACGTTTGACAAAGGCATCTACAAAACAGAAAACGGCGGAGCCGACTGGGAGGAAATAGACGGCGGCCTGCGCGATCTGCAAAAATCGGACAAGGTGTATACGATGATCCAAAGCGAGGATTCGGGCGTCGTGGTCGCGGCCACGGGGTATGGGTTGGTGCGCTCGAAGGATTTTGGTTCCACGTGGGAGGCGATTCAGCTCGTGACTTCTCCCGGACAGGTTTCTATCCGCGCTGTGGGGATGGACGTCACGGATCCCGACACCCTCTACTACGCGGCCAATGCGACGTTCTATCGCTCCGATGATGCGGGCGCGACTTGGAACACGCAGCGCATTCCGTCTTCGCGCGTGCCGCGCGCGCTGTTGGTTGACCCGGATGAGCCGGAGGTGTTATATATCGGCGTTGCCACCGCGACGGAATAGTATGCATGCGATCTTGATTGAAAAAAAACCGGCGTTCGAGTCGTCACTTGAACATCTGCAGAAAGAGCTCGGACAATTGCGCACGGGACGCGCGACGCCTGCGCTGGTCGAAAATATTCCTGTGAGCGCCTACGATTCCATGATGGAAATCAAAGGCCTGGCTTCGATTTCCACTCCCGACGCAAAGACCATCGTGATCGATCCTTGGGACAAGAGTCTTATGAAGAACATCGAGAAAGGCATCCGTGATGCGGGCGTGGGGCTGAGCCCCGTGGTCGACAGCGACGTGATCCGGATCATGATGCCGCAGATGACGGAGGAAAATCGCAAGACAATGGTAAAGAAGATGAGAGAGTATTTGGAGGACACGCGCGTGTCGCTGCGCCAAGTGCGCGAGGAGACGCGCGGGGAGGTCGTGCAGATGGAAAAAGAAAAGGCCGTGAGCGAGGACGAGAAGTTTAAGCTGTTTGACGAGATCGACAAGATGACCAAGGAGTATACGGATCGCGTGCAGGACGTCGGAGACAAGAAAGAAAATGAAATCATGACCGTCTAGGTTCTATCGGTCCTCTTGAGACCTATGCAGACAAACGTCACCATGGAAAAATTAGTTGCCCTCGCGAAGTCGCGAGGGTTCGTGTTTCCCGGTTCGGACATCTACGGCGGTATGGCCAACTCGTGGGACTATGGCCCCTTGGGGACCGAGCTCAAGCGCAACATTATGAACGCGTGGTGGGCGAGGTTCGTGACCTCGCGCGCAGAGATGGTCGGCATCGATGCGGCCGTGATTATGAATCCAAAAGTCTGGGAGGCATCGGGCCACGTGGAAGGATTCACGGATCCGCTGGTGGAGTGCAAGAAGTGTCATGAGCGGTTCCGCGCGGACCAGATCGATACGGCGAAGGCGTGTGCGCGCTGCGGCGCCAAGGACGGTTTTACGGATCCCAAGAACTTTAATCTGCTTTTTAAGACCTTCATTGGATCCACGGAGGACTCCGCCTCCGTCGCGTATCTGCGCGGCGAGCTTGCTCAGGCGATGTTCATCGACTTGCCGCAAGTGCTGACCGCCAGCCGCAAGCGCGTGCCGTTTGGCATTGCCCAGCAGGGGAAGTGTTTCCGAAACGAGATTACGCCTGGTAATTTTATCTTCCGCACGCGCGAGTTCAACCTCATGGAGTTCGAATACTTTGTGCGCGAGAGCGAGTGGGAGAAATGGTTTGAGTATTGGCTGGGAGAGATGAAGGCGTGGCTGGACTTCTGCGGCGTGAATCGCGAGCATCTTGTGTTCCACGAAATTGAAGACGGGGAGCGCGCGCATTACTCCAAGCGTACGGTGGACATCGAGTATCTCTATCCATTCGGACAAAAAGAACTGTACGGACTTGCCTACCGCACCGACTTCGACCTCAAGCGTCATATGGAATCCTCCGGCGCGGACTTGCGTTTCACGGACCCAAAGACCAGCGAGAAATATCTTCCGCACATCATCGAGCCAACGTTTGGAATTGACCGCACGGTGCTCGTCACGCTTTTGGAAGCGTATCGCGAAGAAAGAGCGCCGACGGCCGAAGAAGGCGAAACAGACACGCGTGTCGTGCTGAAGCTCCCCAAGGCGCTCGCGCCGTTCAAGATCGCCGTCTTGCCACTCTCCAAAAAAGACGAGCTTGCAGCCTTAGCCGTCCCGCTTGCGGATCGCCTGCGTGCGCGCTGGGCCACGGACTATGACGAGACCCAATCCATCGGCAAACGTTATCGTCGCCAAGACGAAATCGGCACGCCGTACTGCGTCACGGTTGACTTTGACTCGCTCACTGACCGGGCCGTTACGGTCCGTGATCGCGACACCATGAAACAAGACCGCGTCTCGATTTCGGAGCTTGAAGCGTACTTTTCATCTCAACTCCCCCTGATGCCCGTATGAAAAAACCTCTCGTCCTTCACAACGGCATGCGCGTACATCTGCTTCCCTCCTCTGGCACGCAAGCCGCGACGGTTCTCGTTCTCGTCAAGGTTGGTTCGCGCTATGAACATCCACAGATCAACGGCGCATCGCATTTCATCGAGCACCTCATGTTCAAAGGCACCAAGCGTCGGCCCACGACGCTCCACATCAGCCGCGACCTAGACGCGGTGGGCGCCGAGTACAACGCGTTCACCGGCAAGGAGTACACGGGCTACTACGTGACGATCGAGGCCTCGCAGTTGCCGTTGGCCGTGGACCTCCTGCACGACATGATGTTTCACTCGAAGTACGAGCCGCGCGAAATGAACCGAGAGCGCCGCGTCATCATCGAGGAGATCAAAATGTACAACGAGAATCCCGTCATGCACGTTGAAGAACTTTTGGAGCAAACAATGTTCGACGGCTCGCCGCTCGGTTGGGACATTGCCGGAGACGCCAAGCGCATGCTCTCCATGACGCGCCGCGACGTCATCCGTTATCGGGACCAGCACTATCTGCCTTCCCGCATCGTGATCGCTCTTGCGGGGCGCGTGGACCACAAGGCGCTTGCGCTCGTGAAGAAGACGTTTGGACGCGTGTCAGGGAGGCAAGCGCACTCGGCGTTCCAGACGTTTGAAGGCACACAAGGCACGCTCGCGTCGCGCTGCCGCATCCAAAATAAAAAGCTCGAACAGATTCAACTCGCGCTCGGGTTTCCTTCCTACGGCACGGCAGACAAACGCAACGCCGCGGTTTCACTCCTCGCGACGATTCTGGGCGGCACCATGTCGTCGCGCCTGTTCATTTCGGTGCGCGAACGCAAAGGCCTGTGCTACCACGTCCGCACCGAGAACGGCACCTATGACGACACGGGCGCCTTCCTGATCCGTTCAGGACTCGATCAAGCCAGGCTCAAGGATGCCGTCAAAACGATTTTGGCCGAGGTGGAAAAAATCAAGAAGGCCGGAATCACCGCGCGCGAGCTCAGAGAAGCAAAAGAACATTACCGCGGGCGCACGCTGCTCAAGCTCGAGGAATCGTCCGCGCGCGCGGATTGGTATGCGCGCCAGGAACTGCTGCTTGATCGCGCGCTTACGCCTGAGGAGCGCATGCACGAGATGGACGCGGTCACTCGCAGCGAGGTCCAGAAGGCGGCGCAGGACATTCTAGACCTGAGGAAAATGTCCGTGGCCGCGATTGGACCGTTTAAGGACGCGCAGGCCTTTTTACAAGTGGCAGGACTCTCCCGGCCAT
Organism: Candidatus Uhrbacteria bacterium; assembly: GCA_016205975.1. GTDB lineage: Bacteria > Patescibacteriota > Patescibacteriia > UBA9934 > GWF2-40-263 > JACRJW01. The sequence goes on from JACQSK010000003.1 coordinate 8,887, forward strand.
GACTCGGATCCGTATGAAAACCATCATTGCCAACTGGAAAATGAACGTCGGCGTTAGGGAGTCGGTTGCGCTCGCGCGCGGCACGCTCTTAACGCTGCGCGGGCGCAAGCACATCCCCGAGCTCGTGATCTGCCCGCCGTTTGTCGCGCTCTCGGAAGTGCGCAAGATCGTCGCGCGTTCGGCCGCGGCGCTGGGCGCGCAGAATGTCTTTTGGGCTGAGTCGGGTTCCTACACGGGAGAAGTTTCCGCGCGCATGCTCGAGGAGCTGGGTGTGACCCATGTCATCATCGGACACTCGGAGCGCCGACAGTTCCTTTCGGAGACCGACGAGATGGTCAACAAAAAAACGTACCACGCGCTCGCCTCGGGGCTCACGCCGATCGTGTGCGTGGGCGAGGGACGTGCAGAGCGCCGCGCCGGCACGGCGCAAGAGGTCGTGGGTGAACAGCTCAAACGAGCGCTTTCCGGCGTCCGGCTGCGCGCCTCCGACCACCTCCTGATTGCCTACGAGCCTGTCTGGGCGATCGGCACCGGCGAACCGGCAAGCGTGTCGGAGATGCTCCCCATGCACGCGTTCATCCGCTCACTCGTGCAAGAGCTCTTGGGTCCTCATGGGGCGAGCCAGACGCGCGTCCTCTACGGCGGTTCCGTGAACGGCGAAAATGCGTACGCGTTTTTGCGCGAGGAGGAAGTGGACGGCGTCTTGGTGGGGAGCGCGAGCGTGAAGATCAATCAGTTTAAAGATATCGTGCACGCCGCGTGCGAGGTGCTGGAGGCGCAAACCCTATGACGTGGATTCTTCTCATCCTGCTGGTCCTCTCTCTTGCGGTTGCCGGTACCGTTGTGTCGCGCAAGCTTCCGCAGATTCGGGTGATTGATGTTGCCTCCATTCCCAAAGAGCGCGAGCGTCGCGTGAAGGAAGCGCTCATCCTCGCCAAGCTGGAGCGCACGGGCGGCGCAAAACTGCACAGCGTGATGTGCGTGCTCTCCGAGATCGTCAAGACGCTCTCACGCTACGGTCGCCGCGCTGTGCAGCGCCTGTATCGTCTTGAGCAGTACTACCAGCGGCTCAGGCGTACGGCATCCGAGGGAGCGCAGAGCTACACGGAGGAGATCATCAAAACACGCTTGGAGGAGGCGCAGAAGCTGATCGACCAGGATGAGTTCATTCCGGCGGAGAAAATTTTTATCGACGTGATCAGCCATAACCCCAAGAGCGTGGACGCCTATGAGGCGTTGGGCAACATGTACCTGGAGAGCGGCCAAGTGGACCAAGCGCGCGAGACGCTCCAGTTCACGCTGCGTCTCTCGCCGGACGACGCGAGCGTGCACGTTTCTCTGGCAGAGCTTGAGATGGGGGAAGGGCATCCAAAACAAGCGCTCTCGTTTTTGAGGAAGGCCATCGAGAAGCGGCCGAAGAATCCCCGCTACTTGGATTTTTACATCGAGGCCGCGCTTGCAACCGGTTCCCTGAAGGACGCGCGCAAGGGGATTTTGGCGCTCAAGGACGTGAACCCCGAAAACCAGAAGATCGAAGAGTTCGAGCGCCGATTCCAGGAAAAGAAAGAGGCGTATATCAGGAAGACGTCAAGTGAAACAGAGAAACCCACAGAGGAGTCTTCACAAGGGTGATGGGTTTTGTTACGATTCCCGCGGTTTTGCCGTTGTAGCTCAGTTGGTAGAGCACATCCATGGTAAGGATGAGGTCACCGGTTCAATCCCGGTCAACGGCTCCAGCCGTCGCATCAGCAAGATGGTTGCCGATGGGGCGGCTGAGAGCGCTCCTGTGCTGATGCGATGGCTGGCAAGCCAAGGAAAGCTTCTTCACGCGTGAAGGTGCTTTTTTGTTGTCACGAAAAAACTCGCCAGGGGCGAGTGTGCGTTACGGATCCTCGAGCGTCTTGATGGCGGCGACGACTTTGTCGAAAGCATCGATACCTTTGTAGGAGAGCAGAGCCTCCTGGATGAGGACGAGCTTTGCCTGGAGGCCGTCGTGATGCACCTTGATCTGGCCGCAGCTCGGGTTGCCTCCCACGGACTCGAAGAAGAGGCGAACCGCCGGCGGAGACTCCGGCGTGAGCGAGACGGCGAACCCGGCGGACAGAACATGGAACAGTCGAGAGAACGTCTTGACCTGCTCTTCCAGTGTTGCCTTGTACTGTCGCAGAGCGGCCCTGATTTGCAGGATGTTGTCGCTCAGGCTGCGCTGGGGATCCGGGCATGGTGTGGCAAGGGACTCGGTGGGCGCGGTTGCGGTTGGTTCCGTAGCGACGCCTTGCGGATTCTTGTGCGTGGTCACCAACTGGAGTTCCCATGCCAGTTCGCTACTCAGATCCGTTCCGAGCGCAAGACCCTCCAGCACAACTTCCATCGCTTCCTTCTTGAGCGCTGGGCCCATCCCCACGAGCTTTCTGTCCTTGGAGAGCTCGGCGTACTGCCACACGTACCGGATGCCGGCCTTCTGAAGGACCATGGCCAGGCGCGCGCCGATGTCGAGGTTGTCGATGGGAGTGGTGAGCGCGTCGAAAATCGAGTGATCGCCGCGTACGAAGGAGCCGCGGGCTTGGGTGAGCGTGAGAGCCATGAAGAGTCTCCTGATGATTTCCGTCCCGACTGTAGGGGAGGAAAGGGAGTTTGTCAAAGACCGCGACCCTTTGACAACCTCCTCATCTCCCGCGTATACTCCCCGCCTCCCACCTTGGAGACACCATGACGCTCTATGAGCTGCTGTGCGTCCCCACGGACGCGAGCAGGGCAGAGATTCGGCGCGCCTTCCGGGCCAGGGCTCAGGACGCGCATCCGGATCGGTTCGCACATCTCACGGAATCGCAGGCTGAGCAGGCACAGCGCGAGCACGCCTTTCAGGAGCTCCTAGATGCCTACACGACGCTCATGGACAAGCGCGCACGCGCGCGCTATGACCGTTTGATCCAGATCCCGCAAGGGCTTCTGGGTCTCGTGCAGACGCCTCAGGGCCGCCGCGCCGTGGCCAGGCTTGTGCCGCGGGCGCCCTTGCAAGCGCGCGATGGGGAAGATCACGTCGTGCTCATCCGCGCTCCCGCAGAGCTCCTCCTGAACGGCGGGCTCTGCCAGATGACCGACGTCCTCCCGCCCGAGCTCGATCCGCTCCTGGTTCCATCTGGCGCTCGACACACGCCATGGGCCAAGATCGAGGAGCTTGGGGAACCAGGCGAAAACGAAGGGAACCGCGGCGACTTGTTCCTCTTCTTTTTTCCGACGCCATCCTGACCTGACGGGTCAGGTTTTTTCTTTCTCGCGATTTCCTTGACATTCTGTCTCTCTCTGGTATCTTTGTCCTCTCCTCTTTCTTAGGAGACAAGGTTCATGGACCACATGTTCTTTACACGCATGGGGGCGACGGATGCCCTCTCGACGTTCATCCGCGCAAGCGAAGACGGCGTCACGGACAGTCGGCCTCACCAAGCACGGCAGCTCGTGGCCGCAGGCGCTGCAACCGCGCAGTGGGACGAGATCCTGGAAGGCTTCGTGAGCGACCCGGCCATCTTCGCCGCGGCCGTGAGCCATCTCGCCACAGCACATCTGGATCAGGGAACGCTCGACCGCCTCGCGCAGGTGAGGAGCCGCAAGCAGTTGACCGCTGTGATGTGGGACTGCCTAGTGAGCGCGGGCGACATCCAAACCGAAAACCAGGTCCTGCGACGCTTCTTGCAAGAGGTACTCGCCCTGGGTAAGGACGGCCAAGCGTGGTTCCTGTTGGTTGCCGCGCATCTCTCGACTCTGCGCGCGGACGTGAAATTGCGTCCGCTCGTCTACCACCCTCAGAAGAAGGAGCTGTCATGACGTTGAGCAAAGAAGATCTGGAAGCCTTGGGCCACAACGTGAGTAGGAAGACGCCGGAAGGCAGACTCCTCTTGCGTTGCGTGCACGAGGATCCCGTCACGGCCCTGAAGCTCATCGGTTCCACCGCGCTCAAACTCGCGCATGAAGCGCTCGCGTTGGATAACATCATCGGCGCGATCGGGGACGACGAAGAGGCGAAGAGCCTCATCGCCCAACACGTAACCCGCGAGGTCCAGGCCGAGATCCTGGGCGCGTGGGGCGATCGTGTGAGCGCGCTCTCCGCGATCGCGGACGCCGAGACGCTCGTGAGCGCGATCGGCGCTCTCTACGCGAGCGAGGCGGCGGGAGCAGAGGGGAATCTGTCCGTGGCCGCCGCGGTCATCCGCTCTCTGGCGTTGCAGATCCACGACCGTCCCGACTGGGAGGCTGTGCTCGAACACGAGTTCGCCAACGGCTACACGATCGGTGACCTCCTGATCGTCGCGGTCGCGGCCGAAGTCGAGCCTATCGACGAGAACGGCACGCGTTCTCCCGACGTCTGGGCGCGCGTGGGCCTGGATCCCGACGACGCGCAGGATCGACTCGACGACCTCCCCGACGACCTCTTGAACGAGGTGACGGAGACCTCCCTGTTCGTAGCGCGCGCGGCTCTGTCGCGCACGCGCGAGGATCACGGCCTGCCTTCCGCCACGCGCGGCTCGGCGCAGGACGTCTGAGACCTCTGCAAAACTCGCGATCTTGCCTTTCACGGGCGCCCGTCGACCCCACTCAACGTAGTTTTCACTACGTCTCGTGGGGATCGACAGCCCGTTCAAGGCAATCTCATCGAGTTTAGCAGAGGTCTCGTCTGATCGGCTTTTCTCTCCTCGTGAGTTCGTCTCACGAGGGTTTTCTTCACTCTTTGTCCTTCTGACGAAGATTGATTGAACCCTAACCCCAAGGTGCCCGCATGGACACGTACGCACTGGTTCCTGTGCGGCGTGTTCGTACGCCGCAGGTTTCTCTCTCGCCGTTTGGCCAGATGATCGCGGTGCTCGAGTCGCACGCTGCAAGCACGAGTGCCACTCATCTGGGCCGCGTGCGCTGGTCGAGTCTGCCCGTTCGGCATCTCCTTGCCGACGCCAGCGCCCTCATCCTGGACGCCGTTGCCAAGCGCGCGGGTGCACCCTTGCGGACCCAGGCTGATGCCGAGGCGTTGGCCCAAGCAACGGACGCGCGGCTGAACGTGGGGCTGCTCCTCATCTATGGAACACCCGAGGCTGCTGCCGACGCTTTCCAAAGCCAAGCCGTGGCAGCGATCGAGCGCGCGGCAGCCGCCGGGTACAGGGCGGGGATGGCCTTGAGCGACGAGGCGTGGCGCGCACTCATGCGTGGCGCCTCTGGAGTGGCTATCAGCGAGCTCAAGAACCAAGCGGCCGCACAGACGCCCGCTGACCTCGCGAGCTTCTGGTCGCGTCCGGCCTACTTCTTCCTGGCCGCCTGCGTGAAACGCGGGCGTGAGTATGCGCAGGAGCTGCGTGAGCGTGTCGAGCGGCTCGACCGCCAGAACACGGCGCGGCTGTCGGGCAAGCAAGTCCTTGAAGACGTGGGATTCATTCTGCGCACCATCGAGTGGCTGGAAGGAGGCGTCTCTTTGGAGGTTCGTCCGCAGGAGCTTGTGTTTCTGCCCGCAGAGATCGACCAGTACGAGGCGCTGCTCGCCGTGGGGTCAAGCGTTGTGCGCGCCTGTGCGCCCTTTCCCGGCTCGGACCTGTGCAACACGTCCGATGGTCTGTTCTCCCCCTGGCTCAACACAGCGATTCTCAAGGCCGCCTTGGGGGACTCTGAGGTGAACGCGCGAGCGCTCTCTCCAGAGCAGGCCGTTCAGGCACAGGAGCGGCTGCGGGAGATTCCAGTCGAAACGGTCGTCGCTCAGGTGCTTGCCTGGGTCCGCGCATGCGCGGTGGAAGTTGAGGAACCTCTGTTCAGCCGCGCGCTCGTGGTTATCGGCACGCAGGTGCAACAGCACGTGGCTTTCTTGGTCTGGAGCGAGCAAGGCCCGTCACCCAGTTTCCACTTCATCGATCCCTATCTGGGAGAGACGCAGGTCAGGCTCTCACACGCAGAGGCGATGGAGTACCTGGATCCCTACGGCCAGGAGTCTCTGGTCGAGACATTGCCGGACGACCTCTTGGCGGCCATCGAGACCGCGCTCGATTGGGGGTCGTTTGACATGGAAGAGTTCGAGATGCTCTTGGAAGGTAGCACGCTTCCCGAGAGCGTGATCATCCGCCATCTGGACGAGCTGCGCGCAAACGCGCGCGCGTACGCGATCGAAACCTTGCTCGAGCGCCACCCCGCGAGCGTGAACGCGCTCTTGGACGCTGGTCACATCGAGTGGGAACCCGAGCTTTCCGATCGCTTTGCGGAGCACTTGTCCGTGAGTTTCTGCGAGCGCGCGTTGCAAGAGAGACTTCCTCGAGAGAAAGCGTTCGAGCTTCACCTATCGAGGTACATGACCCTTCTGTCCAGGCTCTCTGATGAGGTGATGCAGGCTCTGTGGGGCGACCCTCGTCTGCACGATGCGATCCTGGCCCTCTTGGGTACGCTCTTGTTCGACCGCTCCATGGATGTCGGCGAGGTACAGGTGAGAGAGCTCCAAGCGCGCGTGGGGGAGCGATTCCCGCACGATGCCCTGGACGCCTATGCGCAGTTCCGTTCGCTCATCTACGCCGACTTCAAAGGTACGGCGGTCAGGGAGCGGACGATGCCTCGATGGGAGAAGACCTCGGGGAACAGGCCGACGTCCTGGGAGCTGGTTAAGCGGATGCGACAACTCTTCGGGCGTGAGCTCGCGGGGATGATCGCCATGATCTCGGAAGAGGACTGCTACCGGCGTTCGCTCGGGAACAGGGCTGACCGCGACAGGCGCGTCGCCCAGTTCCTCTTGAATCGTTCGCGCTTCTACGGCTCGTCTTCATGACAAGCGACCGGCCACTCGTTGGTCGGTTTTTTCTTTTTCAAGTGACTGGACAGTCATTAAATGATCGCTTATACTCTTCAGCGCGGAATGATTTTTGAGATAAATTGTGGGCAGGTACCGAAGTGGTCAACCGGGACAGACTGTAAATCTGTTGGCTCACGCCTTCGAAGGTTCGAATCCTTCCCTGCCCACCAGTCGACGTCCAAAACTGGCGAGCTGCGACCTTATGCTGCGGGCGACACCTCACCGTACATCTGTGTACGGCTCGGCGTCGTCCTCGCATGGCGGCCGCATCTCATCCAGTTTTGAACGTCTATCATTCGTCGACGTCCAAAAGTGGCAAACGCCGGTGTAGCTCAGGGGTAGAGCAACACTTTTGTAAAGTGAAGGTCGTGGGTTCAAATCCCTCCACCGGCTCCAGAGTTGACAGCTTTGAGAGAAGCCGTTAGTCTTCAACCGAAATGCCTATCTATGTCGCAAGATAATCTCGTCAATTTGGAGTGTACCCAGTGCAAACGCGTCGGGTATCACAGCAAAAAGAACAAGAAAAAGCTCAAGGATCGTCTTGAGATGAGCAAGTACTGTAAGTGGTGCAAGGCTCACGTCCCTCATAAGGAGACGAAGTAAAAACCGCCGTGAGGCGGTTTTCGCTTAAATGGAAACGCGAGCCTGGGAGGCTCGCGCAAGGGCTAGCTCAGAGCGTACCGATCCCACGCATCGCCGAAGTCGGTGAGCGTGGCGTGGGGCGTCGAGGGGCGGCGGGCGTCCACCATCGCGCTCCAGACGAGCTGGCCGTCGTGCACGATCAGGATGCCGTTCTTCATCCTGCCGTGTCCGGCTTCGGCGCCCAGGAGCACGGCGAGCTCGTGGGAGGCGAGGAGCACCTCTCCCGCGTGGCCGATCTTCTTGGCCCAGGTGACTGAGCTCCGGAACATCTCCCCGTAGCTCAGCTGGGCGCTTGCGACCACGAAGACCTTTTTGGGGCTGCCGACCTTGTCCACGACGCGACGGATGCCGTCTGCGTCATCGATCAGGTCGTGCGTAGCCACCAGAGCGAACGTCCCCTTGGCGGGGATGAGCTCGCTCACGTGCACCATGTCTCCCTGCGTGCCGATCTGCGCGCGCGCGGTCTCCGGGAAGGAGTGAAGATGGCTTGAGGTCCGGGAGGAGGGGGGAAACTCTTCGGACAGACCAAGGGCGGGAACGACAGGGTCCAAGGGAACTCCAGAGGCAGGGCGTGGACGTGCGTGAAGACAAAAGCGTCTTCGCAAACACGAGCGCGAGTCTATCGTTTCTAGGCGCAGCCGTCAAGCGATGCGCTGTGGATATTGGAGATCATGCGAGGATCAGGTAGAATCGAGTCATTCTTTATGCACAAGCCAGTCCTCATCATCGGCGGCGGGTTCGCGGGCGTCTACACTGCGCGCGAGCTTTTGCGGCATGGCATGCCCGTAACGCTCGTGAGCGAGACCAACTACTTCACCTTCACGCCACTCTTGCATGAGGTCGCGACCGGCTCGCTGGTGAGTCATGACGTCGTGTTTGAGTATGAAAGTTTTTTTCATGATCCGCGGTTCCGGTTCGTGCGCGGCCGGCCGACCACGATTGATCGCGCACGTCGGGTGGTTGAAGTCGCCGGGGTGGAGGAACCTTATGCCGCGCTGGTCATCGCCGTGGGCGCCGTGACAAATGCCTATGCAATCGAGGGAGCCGAGCAGGCGTTCGTCTTGAAGAATGTGGAGGACGCCATCCGTCTCAAGCGCGCGCTCATCGCACAGGTGCAAGAAGAAGACCGAACCGTCACGGTGAACGTGATCGGCGGCGGCCCCACAGGCATCGAGCTCGTCATGGAAATCAATCTGCTCCTGCGACAGATTCGCACGCAGGAATCCAAGACGCGTTTCCATCTGCGCGTGATCCACGCTGGGAAGGGTCTGTGCTCGACCGACCGCCGTTCGGTGCAGGCCTATGTGGGGCGTGCGCTTTCCCGCGCGGGCATCGAGGTCGTGTGCGAGGCGACGGCCAAGCGCATTGAGAAGACGCGCGTCTCGACGAGCCGCGGCGAGTTCCCCTCCGACGTGACGATTCTGTGCGCCGGCGTACGGCCCCATACGGACTGGCTGCGCGGGATCCTCGCGCTGGACGGGCGCGGGCATATTCCGGTCAATTGTTTTTTGCAGAGCGTGGAAGACGACCGCGTGTTTGCGTTGGGAGATGCCGCGGCAGAGGACGGGACGCCACTGCCCAAACTCGCCCAGACCGCCGTGCGGCAAGCGCGCGTGGTGGCGCGCAACATCCTGCGGGCCGGCCAAGGCCGCGCTCTGCGTCCCTACACGCCCAAAGTTCTCGGCACCCTGCTCTCCTTGGGCTGGGGCGACGCCATAGGGACGATCGGGCGCATCGTGGTGAAAGGCCCCATGGCCTGGTACCTCTGGCGCACCGTGTACCTCTTTAAGACTCCCGGCCTCTCTAACAAACTGCGCGTCGCCTTCACTTGGACGACCGGATTGTTCCAGGGAAGGAATGTCACAGAGATCTAAAAACCTCCTCCCGTTTCAACCGGGAGGAGGTCTTTTTTTATCGTCCCATCATCTGCGTCATGCCGCCGCCGCGCTCGTTCATCTGTTGGCCCTTGCCCTGCATCATGCTGCCGTTTTCGTACAGCTCTGCGCCTTGGTCTATCATTTCTTGGTCGTTATAGCGTTCACCTTTCTCGGTCATCATCGTTCCCGCGGACATCATCATGCCGCCCATCTGCATCATCGTGGTGCCATTTTCATCCATCATGCTGGCAGAGGTTTGCAAGTAGTCGTCTGAGAACGGGTTGGAGGTATTGGCAATGGCATAGCCGCCAAAGCCGCCGACGATCAGAGCAATGAGGACGCCAAGGATCAAATTATTTTGCATAGGCTTATTTCCCTTGGCAGCAGCCGCGGTGAAAAGAATGAAAGAGGAGCGAAGCGAGGAAGCCGTAGGCAAAGCTCAGGACGCCGCCCCAGACGATACTGCCGAGCGTCAGTCCCTGGAAGCCGGGGAACGCGAGCTTCAAGGAGAGCGCGTGGAAGGCGAGCACGTCTGCCCCATAGGGGTAGATGAGCGGGAAGATGAGACAGATCGCATAGAGCAGGACAATGAAACAGCCGACCAGGCAGGCATGTTTCGTCGCGGAGGAAGGAGTACTCATAGGGATAATGTGAGTGAGTTAGGAATGATTGATTTGAGTATACGCCTTTTTAGGCCTCGCGTCAGCGTGGCGGCGGATTTTGGCGAAGCCGTACACGCCCAGAACGAACAAGATCAGGGCGACATACTGAGCCGGCGTGAGCTGTGCGTAGCGCGCGTCCACGATGGCGCCGCTTTCAGCGCGCAGGAAGTCCAGGAGGAATCGCGTGAGGCCGTACCAGAGCAGGAAGGCCACGACGAACGCTCCCTCGGGTAGATGTTTTTTCTTGAGGAGGAGGAACAGGGCAAAGAGCGCGAGGCCGTTGAGAGATTCATAGAGGCCTAAGTCATGACGAACCAGGCCGTCGGGGAACCGGGTGCCAAGGAAAAAATCTGTCGGTCGGCCCGGGTGCAGGCGTGTGAGAAAGCAGCCGATGCGTCCCACGAACAGGCCAAGGGGCAGGCTGAAGGCCATTACGTCGGCGTAACGCAGGAGATCCACGCCGCGGCGTTTGAGCTGCCAGAGTCCCGTGACGGACGCGCCGATGAATCCGCCCGAGATTGAGAGGCCGCCGTTCCAGATCGCGAGGATCTCGCCAGGGTGCGCGAAGAAGAACGTCGGTTCGTAGAACAGCACATGAAACGCGCGCGCGCCCATGAACGCTCCCAGGATGATCCAGGCGGCCGTATCCCACACGACTTTCGGTTCCAGTCCTCTTGCACGAGCGAGCCGTGCGGACAGGGCGGTCGCGCACAAGATGCCAAGTCCAACCAGAAGGCCCCAGACCTGGAGCGTGATGGGACCGATCGTGAGCGTGTGGATCTCGAAGGCGGGGATCATATTAGTGGCAGCATCCGCCGCCTTTTGAGTGGTCGTGGGACGACGCGTCAACCCCGTGCTCATCTTTGACCGCCGTTTCCTGTTCCTTTGGTGCGTGTGATCCTGAGCGGCGCATCATGAACACATGAGACAAGACGCATAGGCCTATGAGTATGGGCCAGAATACGACGGTTGGCAGGTTCTTGCCCACGGTCACGAGCGCAAGAATGATAAGCAGGCAGGGGAGTAGCATCAATGGTAAGGATGGTTTATGGGCGTGCGGCATAAAAGAATGATTAAGGAGTGAGAGAAGGATGATGGGCTTTGCATGCGCGTCTGACAGTCGCGTATTTGACTCCGAGATAGCCGGCTCCAAGGTAGGCGATGACGATACTCACGAGAAAGACCTGCGTCTGATAGGCCGCGAAAAACGCCGCGAGCCCGCTGACGCCAAGAATCGGAAAGATCAAAACGAGGTTATGCATACAGCACGCCAGCATGGTGGATCCAGACATGCCGCCCGAGGCCGCCATGATGCCTGTGCCTGCGCGCGCGGCGTGGAGTCGGATCAGACGGAAGAGTCCGACTTGGATGCCGAATCCAGCGATGAGCGGCGCCACGAGATACCAGCGATCGGTCATGAACTCAATGGGCAACGTGAAACTCTGCATGCCAAGTGTTTGGATGAGATAGAAGGCGAGTGTGATGAAGATCGCTCCCATGAGCCCCCAGGCCGCTGCGGAAACAGCGTCGGGTTTTATCTCCATAGGTTGTCGAAGGTGAATACCGTTTCGGCGTCTGGCGTGATCGTGAAGGTTCCTGTATCTGTTGCCGGGAACGCGAGTTCTACCTTGACGTGATGGCCGCCTGCGCCGTTCACGAGGAAGGTATACGAGTTCGACGGGGTGCCGTTCAGAGTGGCTTGCTCGTAGATTGCGACCTCTGAGAGGTCAATGCGGTGGTTGTTCATGTCCAGCGTCAGGACGGTTGCGTCTTCACGTTGGTCAATACTTGCGACCGTGACGTCGATGCCGTCTTTGGACTGGGACGGCGCGGCTTGTTCGGGCGCGCTCTGGGCGGTGGTCGCTGAGGCGATTGCCGTGGCCGACGCGGGCGCGTTCGAACGGAAAAGAAACGCGGCAGAGAGAGACGAGAAGACGATGAGAGCGAGGAAGAAGGAGATGCGCATAGGGTTAGCAACAGTTATCCAGTTTTTTGATGGCGGACTTCCTCTGGCCGTCGGTCGCGGCGCCCGCGAGCGCTTCCTGGTGTGTGACGCCCTGGAAGAGAAAGGTGATGAGCACGAGCGTGAGGACGGTCGTAAGGGCGATGAGTAGCGCGAGCGACGTCTGTCCCTGTAAGAACCAGACGACTGCGTAGAACCCTCCCAGGATCGTGATGAGGCGCGCGAGCCATGCGTACTTCAGCTTCTGAGCCTGATAAAACTCCGCGAGCTTGCTCATGAGGCCCGTGACGCTCATGCCCATGAGCACGCCGATCACGAGAGGATCCACCTCTACGCTGAAGAAGGTGAGCGCGATGAGCAGCGCCCAGGTGGCGCTCACGGCCACGCAGATCGCGCACGGTCTCCAAGATGCCCGCGTCTGTCCGCGCGGCGTCAGGAACACAACCGCGAGGAAGAGGAGAGGAATCAAGAGCAGGGGAAGGAAGAGCATAGGGGTTAGGTGAAGAATAAGAGGATCACGGCTCCCAGCGCGATCATGAAAACACTGATGATGAGCTTGACGCGTATGGATTCCGTTTGCTCCAGCCGTTCGAGTTTCTGCGCCGTCTTCTTGTTGAACGCCAGCGCGAGCAGGAGGATGAGCGGGGAGACGAAGATCAGGTTGTACCAGAGCATCCAGAGTGTTCCCGATGCCGCCGTCGTTTGCGTTCTCAGCAGTCCGATGATCGCCACGTAGATGCCGCCTGAGCAGGGGAATGTGCAGAGCCCAACGAGGAAGCCTCCGACGAAAGACGTCGGCAAGGTTGCCTTGTACATCCATTTTTCCAGCGCCGCTTTCGTGTTCAGCGGGATGCGCAGCCGGATGGGGAACGTCGGGAACGCCAGGCCCAAGAGCTGGACGCCTCCCAAACCGATCACCAGGTACGCGCCCACCTTGGCCATGAGATGCGGCGCACCGGAGATGATGATCGCCTGGGCGATCCCCAAGCCGATCAGGAGATAGGCAAGATAAATCGCGCCGATGTAGACGAGCCCCATCTTCCAGATGCTTGCGCGCGTTTTTTTGATGGCGAACAGGAAGCTCACGAAGAAGAGCAGGACGGCGAAGGCGCAGGGGTTGAGGCCGTCGAAGAAGGCGGAGCTGGTGATGACGGCGAAGAGTCCCCAAAACCCCTGCGGCGCCTTGAGACCGCCCGAGAGAGACGGCGCTTCGTTCAGGTATGTGGTGATCGGCTCGTCGATGGGATACGTCCTCACTTCTCCTTCGAAGTTCCAGACTTGGTATTCGGTTTCCTCGCCGTGCATCTTATCCTGGACGACGAGGAGTTTGTCATACGCGTCCGGGTTCTCGAGCAGATAGCGGATCACTCCCTCTGGTACGTGTCCGCCGATGAGGAGTCGATCGTCGATGAAGACCTCGATGTGGCTTTGTAATTCAAACGGCACACCCCAACGCTCGTTGTAGGCGGAGAGGGTTTTTCGGTTTGCGCGTTCGTTGACGTAGTCGCGCAGGTTAAGGGCGTAGCCGTATTCGCCAAACAGCGCCGGGTACATCACCTTGACCATCTCGTCGCAGTCTTCACAGGCTTCGTTGAAGAAGACCGTGGCGGTCTGGGACGAGGGACTCTCCTGCGCGTGCGCAGCGTGTGCGCCGGTGAACATCAGTCCTCCCAGAGCCAGGACGGCTAACCATTTTTTCATAAGCGTTCGGTTATGGGGATCACCACTCCGGTCACGTTAATCTCCATTTCTGGTTGCGTCGGGTCAGACGTCTGCACGTACACCACACGAGTGATGGGGCCGCTTTCGTCCGGATGGGTCATGGGATTAAAACGGATCGTGAGTGTGCGTTCATCGCCTGGAGCCAACGGCGAGGCGTCCATGTCCGCGGTGGTACAGCCGCAGCTTGTTGAGAGGCGGAAGATTTCAAGCGGCAGCCCGCCGTCGTTTTTTATCGTGACGGTTGAGGAGACGATGCCACCGTCCTGGGGGATGTCTCCCAAGTCAACGGACGCGGGGTTGACGAGTAGATGCGCAGGAGCGGGCTCGTTGCTCAGGTTGGTAAACAACAGGAGTGCGCCCAACCCCGACCCCACCAGCAGGACAACTGCGAGCGTCAAGAGAATCGGTAAGCGGTTCATAGGTGTTATTCAAGGGCGCCATGCATCCCGTCCGCTCCAGCCCCTCCGTGTGTCTTATGTCCAAGTGCATCCCTGCGTCCTGTGGCGAGCAAGTAATCTTCCACGACGCCGGATGGATACCAGACGGCCTGCCAACGGTAGGCTTCGCCGAAGAGTTGGTCGTCCGAATAGGTATCGCCAGTTGTGAGGAGCATGTACTTAAAGAATCCGCGCGCGGCGTTCGCGTGAGCGCAGCCACAGCGGCCGTTCAGGGTCACACGCGTGGGTGAGCCGCAGCAGAAGTTGCAAGGGAAGATGGAGATGAGCCGCTGATAGCGTGCCTCGAGTTCGGGCGTTAGCTCTTGTTGCGCATACGCGCCCCAGGCGCTAAGCGCGCCAATCGGATCGTCAAAGCTGATGTCCGCAGGCGCGTAAAACGGCGCGCCCGTGGCGATCATCACGGTCATAGCGTCTTGGACGATGTCTCCCGTGTTAGGTTCTGCGAGTACTTCGGTGATTGTGGGCATCATTTGCAGGTGCGTTGTGAGGCCGTCATCATTGAGGATAGGCATCATGAGCTCCATGGCGTTTGCGGTCTGCGCGCCCCAGAGCGCCTGCAGGACGCCGCGGGTCGCTCCCATCGCCTGGGTGACGCTTGCGATGGCGATTTGGTTCACGACAAACACGGCGATCAGGATACTCAGGAGCGCTTTGTGGTCGGTAATGGATTTCATACGTTATTCGTTAGCGGCTTCCGGTCGGACGATGGTTCCGGTTATGAGGTCGTTGTACACGACGGCACCCAGAGCCGCGTTGTTTCTAAACACGAGCGCCCCGTCCGCTTCTACGCTGCCAACTTGCTGCCAGACGCCCACGAGCTGTGCGTATGTGCCGGCTTCCGGCGAGAGGATGACCGTCGGCGTTTGTGCGATGGCGTAGGTCTCGATAAGGGCTGCGCCCTCTGGTGAGGTAGCGTCCACGGTTTGTTCCGTACCGATCGTCACGTTGTAGGCCTTTTGAAGAATCGTTTTGTGCTGCGCGGGGTCATAGCAGTCCGGGCAGCGCGCGTCGGTGAGGTAAGTCACGTTCACGGGAGTTGACGGTTCGGGACTCGCGTCGGCCACTGTTTGTGCGGCATCCTGTGCCGCGGGCCTCCGATCGAGGGCATTGGTGGTGTCCCAAAGCAACACGACACCGAGCAACAAGAGCGCGCTCAGGATGCCGGATCCCAGCAGGGGAAGGGCTGTTTCTTTTTTCATAGCGATCGGTTAGCAGCCGCCCACCATGTTGGGAAGAGACGAGGTCACGGAGCCGCTTGAGGTGGAGGTTGACGCGGCCGCCGACGGAACACCGTTGGCATTCACGACCCGTTGGTTGAGGCCGAACAGTTGCGCGGTCTGAAGCAGACCCACCACGATGAGTAAGATCAACACCCAGGACTGGACGCCTGGAAGCGACACGGCAGGGAGGGAAAACGAGATGGTCTTTTTTACGGGAGGCGTCTCGTGCTGTGTGAGAGTGTCTGGAGTCGGGCTCATTGTTGTCTCGTGGCTTGTGGAAGTATCCATAGAGATTTTGAGAGAATTACTTAGTGACGTTTCCTGAGAACGTCAGTTCAATTTCGGGTTGCGCTTGACTGTTGGTGCCCAGCATGACCATGCGCGTGATGGGACCGGTCGCCTCTGGGCCATGGGCGTTGGGATCGAAGGTGACTTCCAGCGTGGCCGTCTCGCCGGCGCTGATCGTCTCCGAGAGCGCCGCGCTGCCGCCGCCGTGTCCGACCATGCCCTTGGAAGCGCTCTTGCTTCCGTCCGCGTGGACGATCTGTGCGGTCGTGCACATGCAAGAGGTTTGCATCTGGGTGATGGTGAGCGGGGAAGCCGAGGTATTGGTCAAGCTGATTTCTTTGGTGGTCTTACCGCTCGCCATAGAGATGTCGCCGAAGTCCCAGCGTGTTTCAGAGACGGTGAGCATCGCGTCTGAGATGGCCGCCGCCGCTGGCGTTTCAGACGCTCCGGATGAGGAGATGACAACGATAACGAGCAGAGCGATAAGGCCTGCGGCTCCAAGGTACAGATAGGTTGGTTGTTTCTTCATACGCGAGAGATCAAATAGAAAACACGAAACAAAAAGAGAAAGAGAAGACTCTTTCATCGTCTTATTTCGTGTTTACTCTCGCTTGATGACAGACCGGAGCAACGCCAAGGCAGGAGGCGCGCGCAGGGATGGTTCGAAAAAGGAATCTTGTAAGGGCGGGAGGTCGTTCGTCCAAGCCGGCGCAAGGCTCGCATGAGACAGCCCTGCGTTTTGGGAGGTTGTCGCTGCTGGTGCCGCGTGCGGCGTCGGTTGTGAAATGCAGTGTGTCTCGCATGTGTTGTGTTGAACCGTGCAGCCGTTGCTGCTGCAGATCATCGGTGAGGCTGTCGGCATGGAGTGTCCAACGTCCATGGTCAAGGTCTCTGCCGCCATGGCCGTCCCGTGCGCGCTGAATAAGAAGATACTGCTGATGATCACAGCGGTGAGGACGAACAGACTTTGGAGTCTTGACCGATAGGCCATAGTCGATGGTTGTCCTGATGGTAGCATTTCTTGCGGAAAAAGCAAGCGCGCGCCTTGCGCGAGCGGTGCCTTGCGCGAGCGGTTCTCTTCTTGTATGCTTTTGCGTCATAGGGGTGTAGTGAAATGGCTATCACTAGGGTCTCCAAAACCCTCATTCAGGGTTCGAATCCCTGCGCCCCTGCCAAAAAGTTTTTCGCTTAAACAAGCGGAGATTTTTTGTAGGGGCAGCGAAAGTTCGAACTCGATTCTTGAATCGTGGTATCATTGACCTAACAAGAAATCCTTGGTAAAAACATCTCTCAATATGAGTATCGTCAAACAAACAAAGGATCTATTGATAAAAGCGCTCCTCGGGAAAGCTTTTGTTCCCACTGGTCTTGCCGAACTCAATCATTATTTTCGTGTGCATGGGCCGATCGGCTTTCGTCGCGAGAGGCAGGAAGATGGAAGTATTGTTGTGATCAGTGAGAATTTTCGATATGGATCAATTATCACTCATGTAAAGAATGAATCTGAACTGGACGTAAAGGTCACTGATGCTATTTTAACTGCATTCGAAGTTCCCTCAAGTTTTGCAAAAGAAGCGGATCTGAAGCGCGTCGGGAAAGAGGAGTATGCCTTCGCGTAGTGAGTTGCCTGGATTTTTGCCGAGAAAGAAACTCATCAAGGCACTTCGAAAGGTTGGATTCGAGATCAGCGCTGTCGGAGGAAAAGGAAGTCATATCAAAATCGTTTGGCCACCGACGCAGAAGTCGATCACGATTCCAACAGGCGTAGAAAAGCACGCGCTCCACTACATCCTTAAGGAAATCGAAACGTACTCGGGAGTTACTTGGGAGGAGATAAAGAAGGAATTATGAAAAAATTGATCTTCGTCATTATCGGAATCGTTCTAGGTGTGGTTGCGTCATTTTTTTGGATCTCACAGCGTGAAGGGAGTCCTACATCATCGATCACTGGACCAATTCAATATACTTGCGAGCTGAGCGGCGGCACATTTGAAGATGAAATGTGTCAGTGTCCGAAAGACCCCGAGGTTGCGGGAGCACCCGCATATAATTACGATGCACAAACTGGCTTTTGCGTGGATTCGTTCGGTATCCCGGGAGGAGAATTCGGCGAAACGGTGCAGAAGCTTCAAGAACTGCAAATGTTAAAAAATCAATAAATTAACACAACCGCAGTTCTAACAACGTCGCACAGCCCCTGCCACGTCGCTCGCGACTGACGTGGCCTGCCACTTATCTCATGTGAGTGTTAGGTCACGTCGTTCACGGGCGATGTTTTGTTTGCGAAACTTCCGCATCACTCTGGAGACCTCTGCAAAACTCGCTCTCTCATTAAGAACGGGCCTGCCAGCCGTCGCTGAAGCTATGGCTGGTCTTTGAAAGGCCCTTTGAATCGAACTGAATTCAAAGCCCCTTTAGGGGCGTGTGTCCTTTTGCAGAGGTCTCTCTGATATCCTTAGTGAGGATGTTTACACAACTCCATCGCTTCGGCGCTAGCCTTGATTAAGACGTTCGTAGGGAGCAGTGACGTGAGGCCGCCACGGTCTCCAAAGAGATCTTGGCACAGGACCACGCCTGCCACAAGCAGTCGTTGTGCCTGTGCTTTTTTAAGCGACGTCAGACAGGTGACGGGATGGAGTCCTCGCGCGTCGATCATCCGCTCAAGGCTTTCTCCCAGCGGCCCGGTATTCCAACCAAGAAGTTTCAATCCCGCGCAGGAACCGTAGGCCAAGGCGTCGTCTGTAAATCGCGTGTTGGTGACGAGCCAGCCCTCACGAGCTTGATTGCCCTTGAATCGTTTTCCCTCGCGCTCGCAGATATCCTCGAAGCGTGCGAAGACGTACAGAGGCGTCTTCACGTTGCAGGTCGTTCCAGGGATGTTGTGATACTTACATTCTGCGAATCCGTGGACGTCACCCTTTGTGAGCACCACATCGACTTCGTGGGTCACGCATTTGCCCTGGAGGATGACGCCAACGCGCGTCGTATAGCCCATGGAGTCGAACAGGCGCGCGACGTATTTTTCAAACGGAAAGCCGCTCGGTCCCAGCGCGAAGATCGCCCGCTTCAAGTTGTATCTGGCAGCAGACGACCCCCTATGGCTTTTGAGCATCGCCAGCGCCCTCGTATGAATGGTCCTGGTTGGAATCCCGTCGTACATCTGACTTGAAAGATGCTCGACGATTTCGTCTGAGAGGATCGCATCCGCCCCGGAACGTTCCAGAGATTTTCGTAACTTCTCCGGTGAGAACTTCTGGAGTTCTCCAGAGGCCTTCTGCACCATGATCTTGTCTGTCATAGAAGGCCATTGTACCTGCTAATGAGAGCCCTGCAACAGGACATCTTTTGTCTCGATTGTCTCGATAGCCATTCGGACGTACAATAAACGGACGTATGATGCATTTTATCCGTGTGGTCAGAGACATTCGTCGTGTTGTCCAAGTCGGGACGGAGTTGCTTCTGGCTGGCTTTGCCGAACTGCTTCGCAAGATGCATCTTGGATGGTATGTGGAAGCCCTTTGTTATATCCGGTGCCTGTTCATCAAAACCCCACCGAAAGGGACACCGGAGAAATTGCGCCTTGCGTTCGAACATCTTGGTCCGGCGTTTATGAAATTGGGGCAGGTGTTAAGCATGCGACCCGATCTTATTCCAAAGGAGTACGTCCAGGAATTTTCTCGGTTGCAGGATCACGCTCCGGCCTTTTCGTTTGAGCGCGTGGAAACCATTATTGAAACAGAATTCAAAAAACCTCTCCAAGAGGTTTTTTCTTCGTTTGCTCGCGAGCCCCTTGCCTCGGCATCGCTCGGTCAAGTCCATCGGGCGACGCTTTCAAGCGGCGAGGTCGTTGCCGTCAAAATACAGCGTCCTGACATAAAAAAAGGACTCAAACGGGATTTGCGCATCTTGCACATGGCGCTTGAAAAGGTGCAACGCCATATGCCGGAACTTCGGCCCATGCGTCTTGACCGAGCCCTGGATACCTTCACGACGTCGTTATGGAAAGAATTGGATTACGAAGTTGAGGGAAGACATGCCGATCGTTTTGCGTATCTCTTCCGTGCGGATGCGGGCGTGAAGATTCCGAAGATCTATTGGCCGCAAACGACTTCAGAAGTTTTGACCATGGAGTTTATTGAAGGGACGAAGATGGGAGATCGAGAGGAAATTTCACGGCAAGGGCTTGATCATGCGAAGCTCATGAATAATTGCGTGCGGGCATGCCTCATGCCAGTTTTTCGATACGGATTTTTTCATGCCGACCCGCATCCGGGAAACGTGTGGGCGCTCAAAGACAATCGGGTGTGCTATCTCGATTTCGGTATGATGGGATCGATCTCGACCGCGCTCCGACGCACGCTGCTGTTGTTCATGTATTTTCTTATTCGTGAGGACGTGGAGTCGTCGTTGTTTTACCTTTTGCAGATGACGGAAAAAAATGAGGACGCGGATACGGAAGGGTTTGGCGAGGAAGCGACCAATATTATCGTTTCGTTTCTTCGACAGAATAAGGAAGGATCCATGACGGTGAGCACAGCTTTTTTCCAGATGATTTTAACGGGAATGTCTTATCGCGTTTATTTTCCCTCTAATTTGGTGATGCTTTCCAAGGCGCTGGTAACCGGAGAAACGATGTGTCGTCTGACGCACGTGAATTTGGATTATATTCGCACGGCAAGACCGCTCATTGAAAAAGTGTACGAAGAGGAATTCGGTCTGACGTCCGTTATTACAGAGTATCAAAAATTTTTGCCGGATCTGATTCAGATCATCAAAAAAATTCCGGAAGCGATCCAGCAGGAAATACGTTCGCGCACCGGCACATAACGTCTTTCTATGAACGTCGACTTGGCATGGTTTTGGTGGAGCGTACTGTTACTTGTCGTCTGGCTCGCTGTCTATCTTTCCCTGCGCGGCAAGGCGATCAGAAAGGAAATGCTGATCGTGAGTCTTTGGACGTCTTTGTTCGGGCTCACGGAGCCGCTGTTCGTTCCGGAATATTGGAATCCTCCCTCTCTTTTTGATCTTGCCGCGAAAACGGGATTCGACCTGGAGAGTCTCCTGTTTGCCTTCGGCATCGGCGGACTTGCTACCGTTATCTACGAACGCCTCTTTCGCGTTGAACACAGACCTCTTTCCTCCGCGGAAAAACATCATGCAAGACATCGGTATCATCGTGCAATCCTGTTGGTCGCTCCCGTCCTCTTTCTGCCCTTCTTGTTTTTTACGGACATGAATCCGATCTATGCGACCATGGTCGCTCTTCTGGGAGGAGGAGTGGCGACATGGTACTGTCGTCCGGACTTGAAAAAAAAGATGCTCACGAGCGCCGTGATTTTTACACTTCTGTACGCGATATACTTTCTTTCGTTGGTCGTATTTTATCCGGGATACGTTGAAGCGGTCTGGAACCTCGACGCGCTTTCCGGCATCCTCTTTTTTGGGATACCGCTCGAGGAACTCGGTTTTGCTTTCACGATCGGCTTTATGTGGTCGAGCGTCTATGAGCACATCCGTTGGGAGGCTGTTGTGGAAGGAA
>JACQSK010000002.1 GCA_016205975.1 Candidatus Uhrbacteria bacterium
GGGCGCTTCCGTGTATTCCTCGCGGCTGGCATGGAACCCTTCGGGCAACCAGTCGGGAAATGCGAGCACGATGCCGCGCAGGAGCGCATCGAACTTCTCCCTGGAAGGAAGTACACCCTTGCGCCAGTCGATCAGCAGAGGCGGAGTGAACTCTTCTTGGCCGAGCGACTTGTTGAGCGCCGTGGCCACATGGTCCACACGCTCGTGGGGCACCAGGCTCGTGAACCAAGCGTTGAACTCCTCTTCTCCCGTGAGCTCGGGAAACGGGGCGCGGCCTCGGCCGAACACCGCCCACTGCCCTTCCAAGAAGAAGACCGTTGCGGCGTTCCACTGCTTGCGCTCTCCTCCGTTGCGTTCGTCCTCCACACAGAAGCGCAGGAGCGCGACCAAGAGGTCGAAGGACGGAAGGCGCTTTTGTGTCGTACGGAACAAGGATGCGATATCCCGTCCGCCTAAGAACATCCGCGAGAGCCGTTCGTTGCCGAAGCTATTCGAGTACGGGCGTACGAGCTCGATGACGTCTTGCCTGGTCGCGACTTCCGGGAACCAGTCGCGCGTCGGGTCTACGGCCGCCTTGGCCATGTCCACCCAGGTCTCCTCCATATCGATCTCGATCCGGGCGAGCTTTGCTTGAAGGCTCGGAGCCTTGAGGGAGCGTTGAATGCTTAGGCTCAGCTCCCCTTCTTGCACCATCGTCTCGTAGAGACGCTCGAGCCCAGCGAGCCGGAACGCTGAACTGCGCTTGGCTTGGGGCTGAGCATCGCGCCAGGCTTCCATCTGGTCGCGAACCGTTTTGCCTTGGGGGACCATGTAAACCTCCTGTGTCCACAACGCAGAGAAAAACCTCGGGATTGGCCGAGAGGTTTTTGTCTTTGTTGTGGACAGGAGGACGCCCAACAGTAGAAGAAAAGGCTCTAGGTGTCAAGGTAACCTGACTTTGGCACCTGGGCAAGCTTGACGGCGTATCATTGAGGTGGTTCACTGTCCCCCTTGCTCATCCTGAGCGAGATGCCCAAGGAGTTCTTCATGAGTGCTGATCCCACCCTGCCCGAGGTGCTTGACCCCGGCCATCCCATCGATGTCCCTCCGACCTACTTCCGGATCTGGGTCGAGGCCGTGCGCCTTCATCTGGATCCAGCTCGGGAACAGGCGCCGCTTGCCGCCCGCGCGGATTTGTTCCCCATCATCTTCCGCTACTACCATCCCCAGGCAGGCGCCAGGCGCGTCAATCCGTCCTGGTACCTTTCCAAGATGAAGAAGGCTGGAATCCTGCGTCTGTTCGACACGCGTGGCGAAGGATTCTTCTGGGTTCCGGTGACCGACGTCGTCCTGCGCATGAACAAGGTGATCGTGTACACCCCCGACGACCTGCCGGCCCTGCTCGCGCAGGACGCGCGGTTCGTGCCACAGGACAAACAGGCGCCCAAGGCGATGCCACCTGTGAAAGAGCCCGCACGGGAGGAAGGAAGTGATGAGACCCCTGTGAGCGGGCTGACGCTTCTCGATCGCGCATCACTCAACACCGCTCTCGCGCGAGCGCGGGAGAGGTTCGATGTCACGAAGCTCGAAGCGCGAAGGGAGGAGTTCGCTCAACGTATCGC
This sequence comes from Candidatus Uhrbacteria bacterium, assembly GCA_016205975.1. Taxonomy (GTDB): domain Bacteria; phylum Patescibacteriota; class Patescibacteriia; order UBA9934; family GWF2-40-263; genus JACRJW01. The sequence continues at coordinate 1,602 of JACQSK010000002.1, forward strand.
AGAAAACGAGTCGCGTGCCGCTGCTCTTCGGAGGGAAATAAACACGGTGGAGGAAGAGGGGCACAGGCTCGCTTCCCAGCGGAAGGACGTCGAGCAGCAGATCCAGCAGTTGAAGCTGGAGGAAGAAGAGGATCAGCATATCGCTGACATGCGCTGGCTCATCGAGAACTTCGATCGGCACGAGCGCATCATGCGTGATTTCCTAGGGGAGACGTTCCGCTTTCGATAGACGAGGGCGGTTTTCTATTAGAAAACCCGAAGGATAATCTTCGGGTCAGGAGATGAGCGTATCGAGCTCGTCCCAAGCGATGACGTTGGGCGCGTCGGTCTGTTTCCAGCGGCCGCGTGCGGACGCGTCGGGGATCAACACAACGGTCTTCGCAAGCAAGGGTGACGGGAGGTTTGCGACGAAGCCCAGGGCGCGGGGGTGCAGGAGCGCGTTCTGTGCGTCCACGACCAGGAGGACAGCGGGGTTCGTTCGTTGGATGCGTTCGTACAGGCCCCGAAACGGTGCGCGCTCCAGCCGGCCTTCTCCCTTGAGCGTCTCGGCTTGGAACAGGGCTTGGCGTCGGGAGGCGTCCTGTCCGTCGCGCCACGCGCGCAGGCGTGGGAGGACTTCCAGGGAGGCAGGATAGACGACGAACCAGAGGCCGGCGCGGAACACGCGGCCACCGACCTCATGAGGATGATCGTCGGGGCGTGGAGCGCGGGGCGTGGAGCCTGACCTGTGGCGCGGTGGACGCAAGGACCGCGGTTCGTCCGGGCCCAGACGGGTCCCCCATTCATGGAGGGTCATGCCGTCTCCTGGACGGCATGACCGCGCAGGAGCTCAGGGCGCTGTTCTTGCGCCCAGGTGCGCACATCGAACTGGTGGCGCACGATTCCATCGTTCACGCGAGTCACGACCATGATGCCGGAGGATGGCACATCGCCCACGAAGAGCTTGGCCGTGAAGCAGATCGCTATCTGGCCATCGGCGAGCTCCACGGCGTCCACGTTTCGGATCGACGCGGACTCGCCCAGCTTCTCTACGAGCCACATCTCACGCCCCGTGCCCCAGCAGTACACGAGCGCGACGTCGGCACCGATCGCCTGCGCGATTCGCGGCTTCGCCCAGGCGCAGAACGCGCGGATCTCCTCTTGTTGGAGCATGATCTCACGTCCGGCGCGGTAGATGACGAGGCCGGCGTAGTTGTGGTTGATGCCGACGGTGATTGATCCTTTCATGGTTTTCCTCGGGAAGCACATCGAACATACGGGACGGTTGGGTGCTTGTCAATATTTTGACAAAACCCGCGTGTTCCCCCAAAGTGCTTCTCGCACAGTCCCCCGGCTCAGGAGTCCCCATGGAAACAGCAGAAGCCCAACTCGCTCATCTGACTACGATCATGGCGCAAGCGCTCGTCGATCATCCTGACGACGTCGCCGTCACGTACGTCGCCGGCGCGCGCCACGTCGTCATTGAGATCCGCATCCATTCAGACGATGTTGGGAAAGTCATCGGCGCAGGAGGCGCTCATGCCAGCGCCATGCGCACGCTCCTCTTCGCCGCTGCCGGGAAGTTGCGGCGCTCTGTGACCCTGGAGATCTTCGATCCAGAGCCAGACCGTCGTCGGGTGCGCCGCTACCCGTACGCTCGTGCGGATGCATACGAACGAACGCTTGCACGGCGCCGCTGAACCAATCACGCTCATCCCCGTCGTTTTTTACGGCGGATTTTTTTAGCGACAAAAAACATCCCGGGTTTTGCACCGGGATGTTTTGGTTGATTAAACGATGAGAGCAACGATCAGGAGCGCGACAATGTTCAGGATCTTGATCATCGGGTTCAGGGCCGGGCCGGCCGTGTCCTTGTAAGGATCACCTACTGTGTCGCCGGTGACGGCGGCCTTGTGCGTGTCAGAGCCTTTGCCGCCGAAGTTGCCGGCCTCGATATATTTTTTTGCGTTGTCCCAGGCACCGCCGCCGGTGGTCATGGAGATCGCTACAAATAGTCCGGTAATGATGGAGCCGATCAGGAGTCCGCCGAGGGCTTCGACGCCCAGGGCAAATCCAACCACGATGGGAGCGAGCACGGAGAGGAGTGAGGGAGCGATCATATACTTGATCGCCGAGGCGGTCACGAGGTCGACGGCCTTGCCATATTCAGGCTTGGCGCTTCCGTCCATAATGCCGGGGATCTCACGGAACTGGCGGCGCACTTCAACAACCACACCAGCCGCAGCCTTGCCCACAGCCTCCATGGCCATGGCGCCGAACAGATATGTGATGAGTCCGCCCAAGAAGAGTCCTGCGATCACCCGAGGATCTACGAGACTGAATACGACGCTCGTGCCGGTGGCTTCAATCGTGTGCACGTAGTCTCCAAACAAGACGAGTGTCGCGAGTCCCGCCGAGCCGATCGCGTACGCCTTGGTCACCGCTTTGGTCGTGTTGCCCACGGCGTCCAAGGGGTCGGTGATCGCGCGCACTTCCTCCGGCAGCTCTGCCATCTCTGCGATGCCGCCCGCGTTATCCGTGATGGGTCCATAGGCGTCGATCGCCACGATGATGCCCGTGAGCGAGAGCATGGCCACGGCCGCGATCGCGATGCCGTAGAGGCCGGCGAGGTTGTAGGCGACCAGGATCCCCAGCACGATGGTGATGACCGGCAGGGCGGTCGCCTTCATGGACAGCGCGATGCCCGCGATGATGTTGGTGCCGTGTCCTGACTGGGAGGCAGCGGCGAGGCGCTGGACCGGTTTATATTCCGTGGCGGTGTAGTACTCGGTGATCATGATGAGCAGACCCGTTATGACAAGACCCAAGAGTGCGCTCCAGATGAGCTGCGTGCCGTTTGGTAGGTTGAAGGACCTGGTCACAAACCAGAAGCCCACGGCTGCCAGCACGCCGGCAGCGGCGAGTCCCTTGTAAAGAGCGCCCATGATATTTTTCTTGGCGCCGAGTTTGATGAAGAAGGTGCCCAAGATGGAAGCCACGATCGCGACCGCGCCAAGGGCGAGGGGATACAGGATGAGATCTTCGTTGGTGGAGAGCAGGCCTCCCAAGACCATGGTGGCGACCAGTGTCACGGCGTACGTCTCAAACAAGTCGGCGGCCATGCCCGCGCAGTCGCCTACGTTGTCGCCTACGTTGTCGGCAATGACGGCCGGGTTGCGAGGATCGTCTTCAGGAATGTTGGCTTCTGTTTTTCCGACCAGGTCAGCGCCCACGTCCGCGGCCTTAGTGAAGATGCCGCCCCCAAGGCGCGCGAACACAGAGATGAGCGAGCCGCCGAAGCCAAGCCCGATGAGCGCGTTCACGTCTTTGGTGAGCGCATAAAATCCCGCCACGCCCAGCAAGGCCAGTCCTACGACCAAGAGGCCCGTGACGGTTCCGCCTTTGACGGCGACATTCAGTGCTTGGGCAAGTCCCTCTTTAGCCGCTTGCGTCGTGCGGACGTTGGCGCGCACGGACACGGACATGCCGACAAACCCCGCGATGCTCGAGAGCACCGCGCCCACAAGAAATCCCAACGCGATCGTCCAGTTAAGCGCGAACCCCAAGACCACGAAGATGATCGCGCCGATCATGGCGATCATGCGGTATTGGCGGCTCAGGTAGGCGCCAGCACCCTCTTGGATGGCAAGCGCGATGCCTTTCATTTTCCCCTCACCCGCGGGTTGTTTTAAAATCCACTGAGTGAGCACGCCACCCCAGAGGATGGCGAGGAGACCGGCGGCGAGCGCGTAGGATATACTGGTCATAGGTGGTCGCATGCTACAGATTAAAAGACGGCGTCATTCTAGAAAAATGAGACGGTCATGTCAATCAAAACGCCTCCCACGTTTAAGATCGAACGAGAACTTTTATCGCAGGGTTATGCGAGAATTGTTGGTGTGGATGAAGCGGGATGCGGCGCCTTGGCCGGTCCGGTGGTAGCAGGAGCCGTGATCCTTCCTCTTGATTCCAGAATCGGAGCGCTGCGCGACAGCAAACTCTTGGACGAGCGGCGGCGCGAGGAGCTCTATCCTTTGATTGTTGCGCGCGCGGTTGCCTGGAGCGTGGGAGTGGCGAGCGTGGAAGAGATTGCGAGGCTGAATATTCGAGGCGCGAACCTGCTCGCGATGCGGCGAGCCGTCGAGGGGCTTGAGATGGCCGACTACGCGCTCGTTGATGCCTGGACGATTCCTGGGCTCACCATTCCTCAATGCGGTATCATTCGAGGAGACTTAACCGTGAAGAGTATCGCCGCCGCGTCCATTATCGCCAAGGTTACGCGCGACCGAATGATGAGAGAGCTCGACCAGGTTTATCCTGAGTACGGATTCCAGACGCACAAAGGATATGGCACCAAGACGCACCGGGAAGCGATCAAGGCACATGGGCCTTGTTCGGCGCACCGACTAAGCTATAAGACTTTTCAGTATGCATGAAACGCTGCCAGAGAACATTCGGCCATGGGGACGTTACGACGTGTTGGACGTGGGCGTTTCTTATCAAGTCAAACGGATCACGGTCGAGCCCGGGAAGCGTCTTTCGTATCAGCGGCATGAGCGGCGCGAAGAGGTTTGGGTGATCGTGTCAGGCCGCGCGCTGTTCACGCTCGACGATCGAGAGTCTCACCACGGGCCCGGGGAAATCTTGCATGTGCCCAAAGGCGCAAAGCATCGCGTGGCGTGCGCGGGCGAGGAGCCGCTGGTGTTCATTGAAGTCCAGCACGGCGATTATTTTGGTGAAGATGACATTGAACGGTTCGACGACGACTTCGGACGGACAGGAAAAACGACACCGCATTGACGCGAAGGCGTTTTTTTGGTACGCTTTTTCTCGTTCATGAACCTCTCGGTTAAACAATTTATTGTCCGAGTCCTCTTGGGCCTTTTGCGCGGGCTGATTCTCGTGAAGCGGCACGGAGGAGGATTTCTTTTCAGGCTGTCGCACCCTCTCAGGGGTGTCGGTCTGTTTTTTGTTCGCGCGCTTGGCGTGCCGGTGGTGCGCGCGCTGCTCGTGCTGCGCCGCTCCGTCTCGCGCCTTCTGTTCCCGGCCAAGCACAAATTGATTTTCGTGATCAGCAACCGGTTCACCGTGCACGTCATGATGGGCATCATCGTTGCCGCCGTGGTCTTCGTGAACGTGTCGGCGCGCGATGTGCGTGCGGAAGATTTCGGACAGAAGAGCCTGCTCTACCAGTTGGTCGCCGCCGACCAGTTCTCCCAGCTTGAGGTGGTGGAGGCAGGCGACGTTCCCCTCACCGAGGGAGCAAGCCTCTCCTATGTCCCCGACGTGGTCGTGGATGCGCGCCGCCATGTGGATTTAGATTACCTCGAGGAAGAATACGTGACGCCTGAGGCGGGACGGGAAGAAGTGAAGCCCACGGTGCCCAAGCGCTCGGGCGTGGAGAGCTATGTCATCCAAGAAGGCGACACCTTGGGCCAGGTCGCGGAGAAGTTCGGCTTGAGCCTCTCGACGATCTTGTGGTCTAACAACCTTTCTTATACGAGCACGATCCAACCAGGTGATGAGCTCTCAATCCTCCCCGTGGACGGCGTGCTTTATACCGTGCGAAGCGGCGATACGCTTTCGTCCATCGCGCGCAACTTCTCGGTTGACGCCAAAACGGTCATGGCGCAAAACGGTCTGGCGAGCGCGGACCGCCTAGCGATCGGCGACAAGCTTCTCTTGCCAGGCGGGGAACCTCCCACGCCCGTCTCTGCGGCCCGTCGCAGCACGTCTTTGAGTGAGCTGTTTACCGCGCCGTCTTCATCGGCCGTGGTCTCGGGCGGCTGGACCTGGCCCACCAACTGGCGAGTGATTACGCAGTACTACACGTGGCGTCATACGGGAATCGACATCGACGGCGACTACTCAACCTTCAGTTATGCCTCTCGCGGCGGCGTGGTTATCTATTCGGGCTGGCGCAGCGGGTATGGGTTGACCGTAGAGGTGGACCACGGCGACGGTTATGTCACGCGCTATGCGCACCACTCAAAAAATTTCGTGAGCGTGGGGCAGGTCGTTGAGGCCGGACAGGCCTTGGCACAGACGGGCTCGACCGGACGCTCGACAGGCACGCACTTGCACTTTGAAGTGATCCGCAACGGGCGATTTCAGAATCCGTTTGACTACGTGAGATAATAAATCTCTAGGGTCTATGACAACGTGTGCCTCGTGCAAAAAAGAAGTGGAAGCTTGGAACAAGAAATGCGGCAGCTGCGGATTTACGCTCGTGCTTGAGCCGGACGAAAAACGCCGCGCAAGATTTTTGCGCGGGCCCGCGCTGGGCGCGCTTCTGTTTACGCAAGGTTGGACGCTGGGCGCGCGCGTTTATTTTTGGTTTTTGCTTTCGCTCATTCCGGTTTTCGGGATCGCGGCGCTGATCCTATGCGTCGTGTTCGGACGCAGGTGGTCGTGGAAGTACGGCGGGTGGGGCGACTGGGAAGAGTTTGTCAAACGCATGCGCGTGATGGACGCGATCGGCGTGGTGTGGATTTTGCTGCTCGCCGGCGCGTACGTCTATTTTCGTTTCAACTAAAAAACCGTCTTGGCCCTGAGGGTTAAGACGGCTCGGCGTGCGTGGGAGCAAAGGCGAGGACGAGGTTCAAGAGGAGGAGGAAGAAGCCGAAGGTGCCCATGCACGGGTCGCGGCGTATGAAGGCGAACGGGAGAAAGAGGAGGAGGATCATGAAGCACGAGGCACGAGCGGCAGCCCGTTGAGCCGAGACCTCATTGCCCAGTCTATGCCAGATGTATGCGAACAGGATGTGTCCACCATCCAGCGGGAAGATGGGCAGGAGGTTGCCTATCCCCCAGATGATGTTCAGCCCACCAAGCGTGCACAGGATGCTCGCCACGATGCCCAGTGCGGCGAAGTCGTCCCTGCCAGGCAGAGGCAGGAAGCTGAGATAAGGGACAGGCGGGAAGGCGACCATCAGGAGGGAGAGTCCCAGCAGGAGGCTTGCCAGAGGCCCGCTCACAGCAATGAAGGCTTTCTCTTTGGGCGTCTGCGCGAGACTCCTAAATTTGGTGAAGGCCCCCGCGACATTTATCGTGACTGACATGGTTTGGATGCCGAAAAGCCTGGCGCAGAGGACGTGCGCAAACTCGTGCACGAGCAGGGAGCCGATGATGGCGAAGAGGTAGATGAGGCCTATCGCGACCGAGAGGAGATATGAGTCGCCCAGACCGTTTTGCACGAGAATGCTCGACGTGGTGATGGGGAACAGGAAGATCAGGGGCAAGAAGGAGTAATGGATACGTATGGGAACGCCCGAGAGTGTCGTAACGCGCATGTTTCCTCCGGAGGGCTACGCTAACACACGTGAGGGTGAGCGTCAATGAATAAAACCCCCAATGTCAAAAACCAATAGCCTTTGAATTGGAGGAGTTTATTTTGACACCGGAATGAAGGCAGAAGCTTCATCCGTCTGTGAATAGAACATCATACTTTTTGGTTCGCGTCAAATGACCACCCAATGAAAAACCGCCGTGGCTCTAGGAGTCAGGGCGGTCGTTGCCTTTTGGGGGCGTGAGGAAGGAAGAGTTACTGGCAGGCGACGGCGCTGCAGCCTTCGCCGGAGGGATCCGACCAGGTGTTGACTTCCCAGCGTTCGCCCGACCAGTTGAAGTAGGTCTCGGCGATGAGATCCGCGTCGTAGGGGGTGTTGTCGTTGCCCTCGCACAGGTCGCGGCCGTTGTCGTAGTTCACGTTCCACCGGACGCACTCGACGTTGTCGACCACGATGTTGTAGCCGCGGTCGTTGAGCGTGTTCTGCAGCTCGTCGGGCGTGGTGTAGAACTCGACCACATCTGGGCAGTCGAGGGTCAAGTGCCATCCGAGCTGGCCCACCTGGCTCTCGCGCTGTGCGAACTCGACGGTGAGCGTCGCCTCCTGATCGAGATCGTCGGCCACCAGCAGGATCCACTCGTCGCCGGGCTGGCAGTCCCAGCAGCCGTCATCTTGGTCATGGGCGTTGTCGATGGCACAGCCGGCCAACAAGGCCGAGATCAGCATGAGCCGCATGGTGTTTCTCCTTCTAGTGCGGGTTGGCTGGAGGGGCACAGTAGCAGGGGTTGCTAGTTGTGTCAAACGACGGTAGAGACATGCGGCCGTCTGCAAATAAGAATGACACATTTTTATTCCGACAAAAAATCCCGATCGGTTATCCATCGGGAGCGTCTGGGAGCCAGTCTTTTGGGAATCCTTTTTGGCGCCACTGTACGTAATGCCTACGACAGAAGTCACGCGCGTAGTGTGGGTCATCGCAGTCCGGTATTTTGCAGACCGTTGGACGTTCCTCGATCGTGAGCGTGGCCGGATAGTTGCGGCGGCGCCAGTACATGTAGTGCTTGAAGCACCAACCGTAGCCGTAGGCGAGCTCGTCGCAGGATTCCACTTTACACAACGGACCGCCGAATCGAGGGAATCCTTCGAGCTTCCCGCGCCGCCAGCGCTGGTAGTGCTTGTTGCAAAATCCTTGTGCGCGTACAACCTTGTCGCACGCGGGAACCTTGCAGGCCGCAACGGACGGTGGCGGGAAACCTGGCAACAAGCCGCGGCGCCACTGGTAGTAGTGACGGTCGCAAAACCCCTTCGTCCGTTTCGCCTCGCCGCATCCAGAGGCTTTACACGCAGGGCTCGCTGGCATCCAGTTCAGCTTAAACCCGCTACGGCGCCACTGCTGGTAGTGCTTCGCGCAGCGGCCGCGTGTTTTCGCGTCCTCATCGCAGCCGGCTTCCATGCAGGCGACCGACGGCTTGGGCGGGCGCCACTTTTCTGGAAACCCGCGATTCCTCCAAAGGAGGAAATGCCATTGGCAATATCCTTGCTCGAAGGCGAGATCGTCGCACTTCGGCGCACGGCATGTTTTCATGGTTCCCCCGCGCGCGAAGCTTTTCAGATATATAGTGCCGTGTCAACAAAAAACCGCCGCGGTCAGGCGACGGAAAGACGACCCGGGAGCCGATCGCGATCGCGCGGCGCCAGAGCGGCGCGGCGGTCGTGCTGGGGACGCGGAAGCGCGAGGCTGTCAGCGGCCTCGCCGTCGGGCAGACGGCGCAGGAGCATTTCCTCGCAGTGTTCGGTCGGGATGAAGATGGCTTTCCATCGCATGAACGGATGAGACGCGTGGCGCACGAGGATTCCTTCACACTCGCGATCGCGCTTTTGCGGATCCAGTCCCGAAAGGCGCATGACCGCCGACACGAGCTGGCGAGACGCGTTCTCCAACAAGATGCGATACGACTGCATCTGGCCGCCTTGAACGAAGAGGATACCACCGTCCTCGCCCTCGGGCGCGCGCAGAACGATCCCCTCGACGTTTTGCTTGTCTGCTTCGAGAAACATCCCGTCGATCATTTGTTCTTGCATGGGAACCCTCCTCCCTCCATAGCGGAACTGTGCCAGAACGGGCGCCGCACGTCCAGAGGGTTGTTGGGTTAATGTCCTAGGGCGCTTGATCCTGCCCTCGGTACTGGAGCGCCTCGGCCAGGTGATCCACTTCGATCATGTCTGAGCCACTCAGGTCCGCGATCGTGCGCGCTACTTTGCGCACGCGCGTGTAGCCGCGGGCGGAAAGGTGGTTGGTTCGCAGGGCGCGCTCGAGCAGCGCGCGCGTGTCGGGCGTGAGCGGGGCGCAGACGTCCAGCTGGGACGAGGAGATTTCATTGTTTGAGAATAGATGTAAGGGCTTGAGCCGAACCCGCTGGCGTTCGCGCGCGGCTTCCACGCGCGCACGGATGACCACGGAGGACTCGGGCGCTTCTTGCGAGAGCAGTTTTTCATAGTCCACCTCCGGTACCTCTATGACCAAATCAAAACGGTCGAGCAGGGGCCCGGAGATTTTTCTTTGATAACGCATGACCGCTTCGCGGGAGCAGGTGCATGGACGATACGGATTGGTCAGCTGTCCGCACGGGCAGGGATTCATGGCCGCGATGAGCAGAAAGCGCGCAGGGAATTGCACGGAGCCAACCGCCCGCGAAATCGTGACGCTGCCGTCTTCCAGCGGCTGGCGCAAATGTTCTAGCACATAGCGCGAGAACTCCGGGAGCTCATCCAGAAACAAGACGCCACGGTGCGCGAGCGAGATCTCCCCTGGCCTGGGCCAGGTCCCTCCTCCCACAAGCGAGGCCGCGCTTGAGCTGTGGTGCGGAGAGCGGAATGGCCGCTCTTGCAGGAGCCCTTGCTGGGAGGGAAGGACGCCGGCGATCGAGGCGATGGCCGTCACCTCGAGCGCTTCTTCATAGGTGAGGGACGGAAGGATGGAAGGGACAGACCTGGCAAGCAGTGTCTTGCCCGCGCCGGGCGGGCCTTTCAGAAGAATATTGTGCCCGCCGGAGGCGGCGATTTCCAAGCCGCGCTTTGCGGCTTCCTGGCCCTTGATGCCGGAAAAGTCCTGGTGCGTCCGCGCGGGTGCGCGTCGCTTTTTTTTGACGACAGGCACGAGTCTCATAACCCCCATGAGGTGATCTGCGACCTCGCGCAAGGAGGCCACGCCATAGACGGTGAGGCCATGGATGGCGAGAGCCTCGGCGGTATTTTCCGTTGGGACGAAGATTTCACGCTTGGCTATTGTCTGCGCCATGATCGCCGAGGTGAGCGTTCCTTGGACAGGGCGCACACAGCCATCCAGTGCGAGCTCGCCGATGAAGACGGCGGATTCGATCGCGGAGCGTGGGATCTCCCCAGTGGCCACGAGCACTGACAAGGCGATGGGAAGATCGTAGAGCGGACCTTGCTTGCGCACGTGGGCCGGTGCCAGGTTGACGGTGATTCTGCCGCGCGGGAACTTGAACCCGCTATTTTTGATGGCCGCCCGAATACGGTCGCGCGACTCTTTGACCGATGCGTCGGGAAGGCCGACCACGCAAAAAGCTTTGAGTCCGAAGGTGATGTCGGTTTCTACCGTGACGGGGACGCTTGTGATTCCGATGCTTGCGCTTGAAATGATGTGAAACATAAAACCCCAAAAACGATTTAACGTTGGTGGGGTTTGTTATGGTGCTAGATTACCTCATGCGAGGTGTTTTGTCAAACGAGGTTTTTATGTGAACGCCTCTGTGAGGCCAAAAGCAAGAGCACTACGCCAGATACGATCACGACATCCGAGAGATTCACGGCCGATCGGCCAAACAGGATGATGTAGTCGACGGTAAATCCATAGGTGACCCGGTCATAGAGGTTCCCTAAGGCGCCAAGAATAATCATGGCACAGGCAAGCGTGATACGCGGACGGTCGTGTCTGTGCTTCCAGGCCGTATTCAATAGACCAAGACCGATCAGCATCGATATGAGGACGATGAACTCCAGCTTGAACGGGATATCAAATGCCACGCCCCAGTTTTTGTGGATGGCCAGAGCCAGTACTCCAGGGTCAACAAGACTCCCTTCTTCGGGGAGTCGTGCAAGTCCAAGATATTTAGCCCGCTCATCCAGGAGAACGAGGAGCGCCACAGGGACGAGGAGCCAGTAGAGGAGGTGGGAGCGCGCCGTCACACTTCTTGCGTGAGGGTTTTTTTACACTGGATACAGGAGCTTGATGTCGGCCGGGCGGTCAGGCGGCGCTCGTCGATCATCTGTCCGCAGTATTTGCACGTGCCGTATTTGCCCTGAGCAATGAGACTGAGAGCTGATTCTACGTCGCGTAGCGCCTTTTCCAGTTCATCTTCTAAGGACAGGTTATCTGAGAATTGAGCGACCTCGGAGGCGTTTTCGTCTTCTTTGTCTCCCATGTTTGGAAACTCCGCCTCAAAATCCGCCTCCGCAGCCTTTGTGTTGCGGTGCGCGAAACGCGAAAGTTCAGATTCAAGACGAGCCTTTTCCTCCTCAAGCTGAGTCTTGATTTGTGCGATGAAGTCCATTCCCATATAAGCAGCTTTTAATCATTCGTTTGAGAAAGACTACCATTTTTTCTTGGAAAATAGAATAGGGCCGCAGCCCGCGATTTTGTAGTTGGTTTTCGGGGTGTGGCCCTAGCGTTGGGCGGAGTTTTGTTGATTTGTGAAGGCGTTGGGGTTTGGAGTGAATGGAGATTCACCTCAAGACTCAACGCCTTTGCAAACACGAACGGACTCTCGCCGAGTGACTCTTCCGTCTTACCATTCTTTGGTTTTGCCCGCGAACGTCCCGAAGGGCGTTATGAGTGTGGGCGAACCTAGAAATGATCGCTTTTGTTTTTGTTTTGCGTTTCAGAATAGTGAGACGGCAAGACGTTTCCCGAATAGACGCACACAGGCGTGGGGCACCTGTCGACAAGCTGTCAGGTGCGGATTCGGAAAACCTCCCAAGAGTTTGGTGTGAAAGAACGACTTACAAAAGTATAGTACCAAAAAATTTACTCTTGGTCAATTTATCTTTTTTAGCTCAGTTAAGAGAAAATCAATGGACGTGTAAATTAAATTGTGTTCAACTTTTTGTTCTGTAAGAGAAAGTTATCCACAATTTTCGTTGGTTACACATACTTTATCCACAACTATGTTGAGCAGAACGACACTGTGCTTGAATACTTTTTCATCTCAACGGAAATGCTTGAAAATTGCGAGAAAATCTGAGTGAGCGCCTGGATAGTCGGGTTGTAGGCGTTGACGGACACTTCATCCAGGAGCGCTTGAGGGCTGAGGAACAGAGCATTGCCTCTGCAATCTGACAGAGCCTCTTCAGGATCGATGAATGAGATCAAGGAGGGCTCGCTTGTAGCCAATATCAGACGGTCATCAATAAGCGCGCCAAACAGGAAGCGTTCGTTTTTTCCAAGTACACGCAGGGCGCGTACGCCAGCAACCTGGACTTCCTCAATCGTGACCAGCTCAGGCTCGACGAAGATTTCTTGCAGCAAGGTGCCGTCAGGCAGCACAGACTCCTGAAGCGTGGGTGAGAGGTATGCCCCCATGAGCTGTAGAAGGCTCATAAGGTCGCTCTCCTGTACGCCAGCATTTTGAGCAGCGAACGCGACTTCAGGCTCTCCGAGATCGTTTTTTTGGACGAGAACCGACCAGGAACCTTCCAGAAATTGGTTGAACAGGCTAAATGGCTCGCGAGATAGGGATTCTGACAGTCCAGGGTTTCCAATAAGAGCTAAGACGGCTTGGGGCAAGACCTTGCCAGAAGGTCTCCAATGAGTCTTGTTAGGCAGGACGACCTCAAAACGGTCGTCCTCTTGGAATAAAGATCCGGACAGACCCACGTCAGGTAACTCCACCCTGCCGAGCCAGCGTTTGCTCAGCGAGCCCAAGAAAGGCCGGCGGGCGCTCGTGTCTATGCCGCTCACCGGCAGTAGGGTTTCTGCCAAAAGGAATATGCCAGGAGCTACTTCCTGGGAGGTGATGGACAGGGCGCTCAAGAGCGATGAGGGCAGCTCTCCCTCCTGCGCCCTCACCGCTACAGAGCGGCTGCCCGTCTGGGAGACGAACAGGGCTAACTCCCCTCGCGCAAACGAGGCCACGTCCCGTACGTCTAGGCTCCGGTTTGAAATGAGAGGTACATCCTCCAGGAGCGCATAGATCGTTGACCAGGAAGCGGGGGTGATTTCAAGCTGGAGGGCCAAGACCGTTCCCTCAGGCGCCGCGGCCAAAATGGTATCGCGGGCATACCACAGCTCAAACAGCCGCCATGAGAGGAACAAGAGAGCCAAGCCGCACAGTCCCAGAAGCCAAACAACCTGGCCTAGTGGCCTGGTTGTTTTTGTGTGACGAGAAAGTGGGATGTTGAGTTTGTGCACATTAAGGTCTGCGGCGGCCGAAGCCATTCCGTCCACCCCCGCCATTTCGCTGGGGCGGGCGCGCAGGCAGAGAGCCAGCGGGCCGCGGCGCAGGGCGCTCAGGGTAGACGTTTCCTGGTGCGTCCTTCATGGAGAGACTAATGCGGCCGTCCGGCGACATCTCCATGATTTTGACTTGCACCTCTTGGCCAAGCTTTACGATATCAGAGACTAACTCAACCCGCCATGGCGCCATCATACTCACATGCACCATGCCATCGCGCTTGGGCAGGAACTCGACGATCGCGCCGAAGTCCATGATGCGTGCGACCTTCCCCGTATACACCTCGCCCACCTTGGGCTCGCGGGTCAGATTCTCAACCCAGGCGAGCGCCTTCTGCGCGCCCTCGGCGTTGGTAGAGGTGATCATGACCAAGCCGTCGTCCTCGATGTCGATGGCTTGCACGCCCGTGACGGCGATGATTTCGTTGATCGTCTTGCCGCCGGGTCCGATGACGTTGCCGATGAGCTCTGGGTTGATGCGCAGGGTGATGATGCGGGGCGCGTAAGGCGAAAGCTCTGGGCGCGGCGCGGCGATGGCGGTTTCCATGGTGTCCAAAATTTGCATGCGCGCCGTCTTGGCCTGTTTCAGCGTCACCTCCACGACCTCGGGGAGCAGGCCTTCGGTTTTCGTATCCATCTGGATCGCCGTGATCCCTCGGCGGCTGCCGGCGATTTTAAAGTCCATCCCGCCCTTTCCGTCTTCCAGGTCCTGTAAGTCGGTGATGACTTTCCACTTTCCTGACGCGTCCGTGGCCAGACCCATGGCGATGCCAGCGACCGGCGCCTTGATGGGAACGCCCGCGTCCATGAGGGCGAGCGTGGAGCCGCAGGTGGAACCCATGGAGCTCGAGCCGTTGGAGCCCAAGACTTCCGAGACGGCGCGGATCGTGTAGGGGAAGGTTTCCTTGTCGGGCATCATGGGCATGAGGGCTTTCTCGGCCAAGCCGCCGTGTCCAATGTCGCGGCGTGAAGGGCCGCGCAGGGGCTTCACCTCGCCCACGGAGAACGGCGGGAAGTTGTAGTGATGGAAGTAGCGGCGCTTTCCAACGGTCTCCATGCCGTCGAGGGTTTGCTCGTCGCCGGGCGCGCCTAAGGTCACGATGGTCAGGACTTGCGTCTCGCCGCGTTTGAAGTGGCCGGAGCCGTGGACGCGCGGGAGCACCGCGACCTCGCTCACGAGCGGACGGATTTGTGTGATCGCGCGGCCGTCCACACGTTTTTCATTTTCCAGAATTGCACGGGAGACCTCACTTTCCAAGACGGTACCCACGAGCCCTGTGCCAGAAGCCAAGTCCTCTTCTCCAACACCTTGCTCGATCAGGAACGCCTTCGTCCGCTTTTTGAGTTCTGCTTTCTGCGCGCTGCGTTCGCTCTTGGTTGCTTGCGGTGTTCCAAAGAAAAGTTCAGCCACCTGGTCCGCAATGAACGGCTTGGCAAGCGTCTCGGCGTTTTTTTGCGCATCGGTTTTTTCTACCGTTGGGTTGATTTTCTGCTTCCCGACCGCCTCACGCACCTCCTCGATAAGATTGATGGGAGCGGCCAAGTGTTTTTGTCCAAACCAGAACGCTTCCAAGACGACTTCCTCTGGCGCTTCGTTGGCGCCTGCTTCCACCATGATGATTTTTTTGGGTGTGCCGGCGAACGACAGGTCCAGAAGAGACTTCGACCGTGCTTCGTAGGTAGGGTTCAAGACCCACTCGCCTTCCACCTGGCCCACGCGCACGCAACCGATGGGACCGTTCCATGGGATGTTGCTCAGGTGCAGGGCGCAGCTGGCGGCGATCAGCCCGATGATGTCCGGATCGTTTTCCGTATCAAAGGAGAGCGCCGTGACGATGACTTGGATGTCGTTGCGGATGCGTTCGTCAAACAAGGGCCGCAGGGCGCGATCGATGAATCGCGAGATCAGCACGGCCTCGTCCGTGGGTCGGCCTTCTTTTTTAATGAAGCGGCTGCCTTTGATGCGGCCGGCTGCGTAGAGCTTTTCCTCGTAGTCCACCATGAGCGGAAAAAAGTCGAGGCCCTCGCGCTTGTCGGCGCTCATGGTTGCCGTCGCCAAGACGACGGTCTCACCGTACTGCACCAAGCACGAGCCGTTCGCTTGGGCGGCGTACTTTCCTACTTCAATCGAGAGCGTTTTTCCTCCCCACTGCGTTTCGAACCGTTGTTGATTTTCCATACGTTTAGAATTCTAGTCGTCGTGCGCGATTTTCTTCTTGATTATTTTTTGCGTCCTCCGGCAGGTCCATGAAGAACCCGCTGTCCATCTCCTCCGGGGCTTCCTCGTTTTCTCCTTGTCCCTCCTCGTTTTGTGCGGAGGCGCCCAGCTTGGGACCGATCAGGTACCGGCGTTTGTTCTGGGAAAGGTCGATGTAGTCATTGACGATTTTTTTCAGGGCCGAGGAAGTCGTTTCTCCAAAGGCCATGACCTCCGCCATACGACCGCGCGAGTAGACGTAGTTCACCAGCGGTTGGAAATCGCCGTCGCCCGAAACGATCACCACCACATCGAGTGTATCGAGCATCTGCACCACGTCGATCGCGAGCCCCACGTCCCAGTCGGCTTTCTTGTGACCTGAGGCGAACTCTTGCAGAGGCTTTTCCCGCGTCTCGATGCCGGCGCTGCGCAGCGCCTCGAAGAACGGCTGTTCCTCCTTCCCTTCCGTGCCGACGACGTAGGCCATGGCACGGATGAGCTTGCGGCCCGCGACGGCATCGTCAACGATATTTTTGAAGTTCACTTTGCGCTTAAAGAGGTTGCGCGCCGAGTAGTACATGTTTTGCGTGTCGATGAAAACGCCGACGCGCTGGTCCGGATGCTTAAACATAGGTTTATAAACGAAGACCCCGCAAAAATAAGCGGGGTTGAAAATTATCGCAATTCGAGTTCTTTCTTGAGCTTCTCAAAAGCGCCCGCGTCTTCTCGCTCCAGGTACTTGGTGAGCCGTCGGCGCTCGTTGACTTTATTGATGAGGCCGCGGCGGGAGGAGTTGTCTTTTTTGTGCTCTTTCAAGTGCTTGGTGAGGTCCTCGATCTCGGCGGTCAAAATGGCGATCTGGACCTGCGGGGAACCAGTGTCGGAATCGTGCGTGCGGAACTTCTTAATGATGTTCTGCTTTTTCTGGACGTTGAGCATAGGGGAGCATTTCATGGGCGCGATCCGAGTCATAGGAGCTCAAGCCCAGAACCCAGGTTGCGTCTGTTTAGTTGAATAACGGGTAGAGCGTAGCCTACGGAGCTGGTTTTCGTCAAGCCAGTCGGAGGCTTTGTTGCTGACACATGAGGTATACTGGAAGTCCTATGCCCATAGCGCATCCCAATCAGACGTATCCCTTTCGCCAGCATCGCTACAGCCTCGCCCACGGCGCAGCGCTGCCGGCCCTGGCCTCGAATCGCCTCCTGTCCTTTGCGGCCTCATCGATCGTCGGCGTGTTCTTGCCTATTTTTTTGTACGAGTTTTTTGATCTCTCCGTGACGGCCGTGCTTCTATGGTATGCGGTCAACTTCGCGGTGAAGTTTCCCTTCCAGGTCTGGGCCGCGCAGATTTTTTCGCGTACGGGTCTTGTCGCCAGCATGGTGCTAGGCACGCTTGGCATCATGCTTTTCTACTGGACGTTCTATCTTCTGGATGCCGGCAGTCAGCTTAACCCGTATCTCTTGATGGCCTTGGGCATCGTGGGGCTCATGGTCGTCTCCTGTTTTTACTGGGCGCCTTTCCACATCGATTATGCGCAGCTTGGTCCCAAGCAGGCACGAGGCGCCTACCTCGCGCGTCTCTATGCGCTCCAGCAGATCATTCTCGTTGCGGCTCCTGTCCTGGCGGGTTGGGTGATTGTGACGCAGGGTTTCCGTGTGAATTTTTTTCTGGGTCTCGTGATCGCCGGGGCCTCCATCGTTCCCCTTTTCTTTCTGCCGACGGTGAAGGTGAAGTACGAGTTCGGGTTCTGGGAGAGTTTTCAAAAACTTTTTGGGAAACGTTTTCGCCCCATGACCGTGTCGATGGTGGCCTACGGTGCGGAGAACATCGTTGGCGTCGTGGTCTGGCCGATTTTTCTCTATGCGATTTTCCAAGGCGCTTACCTTGAGATCGGGGCGTTTGCGGCGGCTATCGTCGTGATCGGGCTCGTCCTTGAGCTTTTCGTCGGACGCGAGACCGACCGTTTCTCTCCGGCTAAGCTGATCAAATACGGCGCAGGCATTTATGCGCTGGGATGGGTGTGGAAGGGATTGGTCGAGACCGTCGTGGGCGTTTTTGCCGCTTCCACCTTCCACAACGTCGGCGCCATTTTGTTGCGCACGCCCGTGGATACGCTCATGTACGAACAGGCTGCCGACTCAGGTCACTACATTGATGAGTATACGGTCCTGCGCGAGATTGCGCTGGGGATCGGACGCGTGCTCATGCTCTTGTTCCTGGTTGCCGTGACGAGCGTCTTCTCGATCGGCGCTTCCTTCTTCGTCGCGGCCATCGTATCGTTGGGAGTCAACTGGCTGGTTGATTATCAGGCGGAAGAATAAAAAACAGACCTCGTGCACGAGGTCTGTTTTTTTGTTTCCCTACTCGAGCGCGGCGTCGATGGCGGCGGCGACGGATTCAAATGGAAGGGCGCCTTTGATCGGGGTCGCGTTGCCATCTGCGTCGATCACGAAGGATCCTGGCGTTCCGCTCACGCCGGCCGCGGCGCCTTCCTGGGCTTGTGTTTGGATTTTATCCGCGTATTTTTCTGAGGTGTAACAGTCGCTGAAAGAGGAGACATTGAGTCCAAGGTCGGTCGCCAACTGCGTGTAGAGCGCGTCTCCCAAGGTGTCGCGGTTCTCAAAAAGTTTGTCGGCGAACTCCCAGTACTTGCCCTGTTCGGCCGCGCACTCAGCCGCAAGCGCGGCGGGCGTGGCGTTGGGGTGGAAGGACAGCGGGAAGCTGCGCAGGACCCAGCGCACCTTGCCCTCGTAGGCCGCCATGACCTGTTGCATGGTTGGGTGGAAGCGCTGGCAGTAGGGGCACTCGAAGTCGGAGTACTCGATGATGGTCACCGGCGCGTTCACGTCCCCGCGAATGTGGTCGTCGGCGGTAACGACAGGGACGCCCGTGGCTGCGGCGGGCTGCGCATCTGCGGCGGCAGCTTTGACCGGCGCAGCGGCTTTCTCATCCCCGCTCACCACAGCCAACCCATCGGCGGAGCAGTTGCCGTTTAACAGACAGCTACCCAAGACGACGAATCCCAGCGTGCCGAGCGTGAGAATCGCGGCGACAAATCCGAGCCAGAACGCCTGGCGGGAAGGGAGAACGTCAAAGAAAGTTTTGGCGTGAGGGTGTTCGTGTGGGTGAGTATCCATGTCCATAGAGTGTTGAGTTATTTTTTACCGATTCATCCTATCATAGGGGTAAAATTAATGCGATGCTATACTTGTGGGCGTATGGGAAGGACGTTGGATGCCTACATCACAGATTTTTTGGAGTATCTGGAGGTCGAGCGCGGCAGGTCGCAGATGACGATCCGCAATTATGATTTTTATTTAAGGAGGTTTGCTCAGTGGGCCAAGGGACCCGCGCCAGAGAAGGTCACCGATGAGATGGTGCACAAGTATCGGCTGTGGCTCAACCGCCTGGAGCAAGGTCGGCAGGCCTCGACCCTCAAGAAAAGCACGCAAAATTATCATCTGATCGCTCTGCGCACGTTTTTGAAATACCTCGCCCGCATTGACGTTTCATCGCTGTCGCCCGAAAAGATCGAGCTGGCCAAACAAGAAATGCGTCAGGTGGAGTTCCTCGAGGCTGAAGAGCTGGATCGGCTGCTTGCGGTGACGCAAAAAAGTAAAGAGGTGCCTGCCCTGCGGGATCGTGCGATTCTCGAGCTTCTTTTTTCCACCGGCTTGCGCGTGAGCGAGCTGACGCATCTTTCAATCGAGAACGTGAACTTGAAGCGCGACGAGTTTACCGTGCGCGGCAAGGGCGGGAAGTTGCGCGTCGTGTTTCTCTCCTCCACGGCCAAGGACGCCCTGAAAGCCTACCTCGCCGCGCGCCGCGACGCCTCGCCCTTTTTGTTCGTCTCCCACGATCGCGCGCACGCGACCAGAGCAGGCCTCACCCCGCGCTCGGTCCAGCGCATCGTCGAGCGCTATGCCAAGGAGGCCGGCATCACCAAACACATCACGCCGCACACGCTGCGCCACACCTTCGCCACCGACCTCCTTATCTCTGGCGCCGATATCCGCAGCGTGCAGTCGCTTCTGGGCCACGCTTCCATCACCACTACGCAGATTTACACGCACGTCACCAATAGCCAGATGAAAGAGGTGCACAAGAAGTTTCATGGGAAGAGTCGGGGTCGCGCGCAGACACGGGATGTAGCAAGGACGTGATATTTCCCGCTATGAGGAAAATATCACGTCCTTGCTACACTTGAGCTCTCGTGTGTCAACGGGAAGTGAGATTTTCGACTTGAGCCGAGGGCAGGAGAGCTTGACGAAACCTCTCTTTTTGATTAGCGTTGCGTCAATCAGAGAGTCCTCTGGTTCGTTGATTTTCCCCATGGAGGTCTCCGTGCCCGCTCTTGCTCCCGCCGCCGTGGCCGAAGTCTCGCGACCCATCCAAGTCCACGTCTACCCTCCGACGCCTGTCGAGACCAAGCCGTGTCTCCCCGAGGCGCTCGTGAACCTGTTCCTGCGCGAGCTCTCTACCGAACCGCACAAGAATGGCTTCCTGTGCGATACCTGTGGTTGTCCCTACAACCTCACGGTCATGGATGGCAAGTCTTGCACCAACCTGACTGGGGCGCGAGGAAATCATCGTTGCCACGGTACGATCACTCTTCGATGGACGAAGGAGAAAGCGCACGATGAACTTCTGCGCCTCATGACTCAGGGTGGCGTCGCCGTTGCCTGGGAGCTTGCGGAGCCACCCGTTCCTGTGGGGCTGATGGTGTGCGAAGCGCACCGCTCCGATTCCCTGCCCGTAGCGATCGACTTCCAGATGGGTACGCTCGAGTCTATCTACTGGAATCTCGGACGCAAGGAGCCGTTCCTGGTCGTCACACACGTGTGGCTCGACCGAGTCGTCCAGTCCCAGGAGGTTCTGCTCATGCGCAAGCTCCTGGAAGGAGCTGCGGAAGACGTGATGCACAGTCAAGGCCTCACGGATGCCATCGTCCTGGTCCCTGTCTCGTCCCGCGATACGGAGTTGCGCCGCCAGCCGCTCGCTCAGATGACCGAAGGCAAGCACCAGGTGCTCGCTCGCGACGCGCGCGCGAGCCGTGAACGCGAACTCTGGGGCTTCAAGCTTCGCACCCACTAGCGCTCCGTCTCGTGTCGGACGCTTTTTCTTTTTCTTGTCCTTCGCTATCATACCGATCATGCCCTTGTAGCTTAATGGATAAAGCAGGACTCTTCTAAGGTCTTGATGCAGGTTCGATTCCTGCCGAGGGCACCATTCGACTTCGGCCAGAGGCTAGCCTGCGCTCATGGTCGTTGACCGTTCAATGAGAAAAAGTCGTTGACCATTCGTTTAGGAAAAAAAATATGAAACGTATTTTTATTGTGCACGGTTGGGATGGGTATCCGGAGGAAGGGTGGTTCCCGTGGTTGAAGCGCGAGCTTGAGGCGCGGGGGTTTGAGGTGCAGGTGCCGCAGATGCCAGAGCCCGGGAGTCCCAGGATGAAGTATTGGGTCCCAGCGCTTGCACGGGCTGTCGGCGCGGCAGATGAACAGACGTTTTTTGTCGGACACTCTATGGGGTGCCAGACGATCGCGCGGTATCTCGCGTCGTTGCCGGAGGGTGTGCAGGTGGGCGGCGCGGTGTTCGTGGCGGGATTTTTTAAGAGGCTCACAAATTTGGAGGACGACGAAGAGGTGCAAGAGATCGCCCATGAGTGGCTCACCATACCTTTGAATCTCGCCGATGTTTTTTCGCATGTACGAAAAAGTGTCGCCATTTTTTCCGACGACGACCCGTACGTGCCGGTGGAAAATCAAGACGACTTCCGCGAGCAGATGCACGCCAAGATCGTGGTCGAGCACGGCATGGGCCACTTCAGCGGGAGCACAGGCACCGTCGAGCTGCCTGCGGCGCTTGAAGCGGTTGTGGGTCTCTCACAGGAGAAATAAAATCCGAGCTAAGACTGGCTCGGGAGCGTACTCATTCGGGAAGACCGTGCAAGATGACACCACCGAAGAAGCGATGGAAGAAGATTATAGACGTCGAGCCTGAACAGCGAATCGTCTCCTGTCCTTGGAAGTCGGTGATGTCTCCGTTCCAGGTACAGACGTAGCGCCAGCCGGACTCTTCGTGAAGGCGAGGTCCACGCGGTTGGAACGCATGGGGCCTTCCTCCAGCCGTGAGTGCATCCTTGAGGAATCGGAAGCAGTCACGTGCAAGATCTGGATCTCGGTACCTTTCCCTCATTCCGCCGGCGTAGGACTGTGACCACACAGGAACATCGTTGTAGCATACAATCTCCTGTCCAGCAGAAGTCAGGAATCCCGTGTAGGAATCACGATAGAGCCACGACCCCTCGCGGTAGACGAGCTCTTTGAATCCAGGCGAGCGTTGTGTGTCGCGAGGAGGAACCGGCAGTCCATTGCCCGCGTAGGTCTGGAGCGTGGCTCGTCCGAGGAAACTGTTCAGGTCGCGAAGAAAGACAGGATCGAGAACGTTCATAGTGGATACCTCACTGGGGTCATTACCAGACCCGGGTCTTGTCTGTCAAGATAAAATTCGCTACACTGCCCGCGCGAGAATTCATGGCGGCTATAGCATAATGGTTAGTGCACTTGGTTGTGGTCCAAGCTATGAGGGTTCGATTCCCTCTAGCCGCCCCACGAAAAAACTCTCAGCGTTGCTGGGAGTTTTTTGTTTCAGAGACCTCTGCAAGGGGACGCACGCCCCTAAAGGGGCTTTGAATTCAGTTTGTAGATCTCTCCTCAACTTTTGCCGGCGTTGGGATGCTATACTGAACTCACTATGCGTAAAAAAATTTCTGTGCTTGCGGGCGGATGCTTTTGGGGAATGGAAGAGTTGTTCCGTCGTCTGCCCGGCGTGCTTGATACCGAGGTTGGATATACGGGCGGGGAGAATGACGCTCCTACCTACGGGAACCATCCAGGACACGCTGAGGCGCTTCAGGTGACCTACGACGCGGACGTGCTTTCGTATCAGGGTCTGCTTGATTTTTTCTTTCGTATCCATAACCCCACGACCCTCAACCGCCAAGGCCAGGACATCGGCACCTCCTACCGCTCGGCGATTTTTTACGCAGACGAGCAGGAGAAGCAGGAGGCCGAGGCGTTTATTGCACGCGTGAACGCATCGGGGCGCTGGAAGGATCCGGTCGCAACGACCCTTGAACCGCTCACGCGATTTTTTCCGGCGGAAGCAGAACACCAAGAGTATCTTCAACGCACCCCTCAGGGGTATACCTGTCACGCGATTCGCTTCGGGAGTTACCTTTAGACATCCACCCACACTGCCCTACTTGACCGCATTTTATCGTTGAGATACTATTGCGCGCGTTCGCTCAAAAGGGCGATCACTGTGCCGGTGCGGCCTCACCGGTGACCTGGCAATGAGGTACTCCATGCATCGCATTCTCTCGATCCACATCCAGCGCTTCCGACTGGGCACCATGACCCTCCTGCTCGCCACCGGCTCGGCTTCCGACATCGCGTCCCACGTGCGGGACGAGATCGTGAACAAGGTGAACCTCGTCTCGGGCGGCGTGCGCCAGGACGGCGCGCGGGCGATGGTGCTCTACGTGGAGGACACGGGCGACACGGACAAGGCCAAGGCGACCGCGATTTCGAGCGACCTGGTCAAGGCGATCCTGAACGGCTACAACCAGGACACCTGGACCTTCTTCTCCGCCTTCGTGAGCCTCAAGGACGGCATCCAGGCCGCGATCGGCAGCTCGTCGATCAAGGACCAGGACGCGGTCCAGAGCTTCGCCAAGGACTTCGGCCGGGCGATTTTCCAGGACGACGGCCTCATGGATGGCACCAAGACCCTGTTCCTGTTCGCCCCCGACTCCGATCGCTACGTGATGGCGTTCAAGGGAAACGGGAAGACCATCCTCGCGCAGCCCTACGGACCGAACCTCACCCGCTACACGTTCGCGGGCGCGAACCTCGTGGCGGCCAGGGCCCTCACGGGTGACATCGCGACGATGTCGTTCAAGAAGATCGAGGCCAAGCTCGAGGACAAGAAGGGCGAGGGGACCGACTGGGACAAGACGAGCCTGGGCAGCGTCCAGATCGACGACCTGTCCCTGGGCAACCTGATCGGCAAGAGTGCCTGGACCATCGTCGTGAGCGGCAAGTTCGGCAACATGCAGGCGCTGCAGACCCTCACCGTCACCAAGGACGGCGACAGCCTGCAGATCACCCGCCATCCGCCCATCGGCGTGGACGACATGGTGGCGAGCTACGGCTCCCCGATCCGCTCCGACGGGACGAGCGTCACGTTCGTGAACCGCAACGGCGGCGCGAACTCCGTCACGCGCGTGCCCCTCTCGTCGCTCCCCAGCAAGGTGAAGAGCGCCTTCACCCACGGGGCCACGGTCTAGTCGCACAGAGCTCCAGGCTACTCCCCGCGTCTCTCACGAGTATGAGACGCGGGTTTTTTGTTGGAGAGATTTGTGCGTAGGGGGGAGGTCGCTTGGTTGACAGGCATGATTCTCTACGCTCTCTTGAGCGTCCACGTTCTTTTCATTTCTACTCGTCTGCCTAGCCGGTCTGTCTCAAGGAGTCGAACATGAAGTATACGGAACTCGAGCGGCTGGCGCGCGAGGAAGCGGCTAGAGTCCGTGGCACGCGCGTCGGGCGGCTCAAGAGGTTCGTCGTCGAGTCGATCCGTGAGGCGCGGGACAACCTCGAGGACTCTGGGAACTTTGGCTTCCCCTGTTTGCTCCCTGGTATCTCTGGGATTTTTTTGATCTTTTTGGAGGGAACGACTGGGATCTTATTCCCTGAGGACATGTCAGGCCGGCTTTTCTTGCTGGGACTAAGCCTTATCCTGGCAGGGTCTGCCCATTCCTTGGATTCCCGCGGCCGTGCGCGTCCGCAAGGAGATCTGGGGTAAGCCGGAGAAGGCGGTTGTCCAAAGTGTGCCGAGCGAGGTGGCCATTCCCCGCATGAGGGAGCGGCTCTCCGAGCTTGAACGGGAGCTTCTGGGCGAAGGGAGCCGTTACCGGGTGCACTACGTGCTCGTGCGCGAAAGGCTTGCACGGGCGTGTCGTCTGCGCGAGCAGATTGACGCGAGTTTGCGCGAGAACAACGCCGAGTTCATGCGCGATTTGCGCGAGCGCGTGAACGACGCCGTCCTCCGGCTGAACATGACGCTCTCCGAGATCGACGGTTTCCGCGCGAAAGTTGAGACGTATCTCGCCGAGGTTCGTAGCGAGATCGCCGGATTGGATCCGGTTCTGCAGCGCCTGGGACTCGTCCGCGAAGCCGAAATGCTGGTGGGCGAGATTCCGGAAATAGAGGCCGAGGCCACGGCGCTCATCGACAGCGCCCTCGCGACGATCGAGCGGCGCATGCTGGGCCTTCGCGCGAACGTCGAGGAGTGCTTCCTCGACCACGGCATCCCGCTTTGCGACCTGCTCGCGATCAACCCCGAGCCGGCGCGTGAGCAGGATGCCCTGTACGCGCTCGCCGAGCTCGATCGGCGCATCGAGAACTTCCACCCAGAAATGCTGCGCGAGCCGACGTAGTCGAGCTTAGCTCGATGCCGTTCAGGCTACTCTCCGCGTCTCTCACGAGTATGAGACGCGGGTTTTTTGTTAGGATAGAGTACAAGTCGAGGACACACTGAGGGTGTATCGAATACATATCCGTGAGCGCCATACGGAAAGAAAAACCCTGTTCGTGAGAACAAGGCGAGGGCGACTTACAGCCAACCCAAGAGGATGAGCGGCACGAGCGTGAGCAGGTGGAGCGTTTGGTCCAGCCAGATCGTCTTCACCAGGATGTCGCGCGCCTTGAGGGCGTCCACGAGGAAGTGCGCGAGGAAGATCGCAGGAAACGCCCAGAGGTTCGCGTCCGTGCCCGAGAGCTTGGCCGTCACCACGAACGCGGCCGTGTAGGTCACGCAATGGTAGAGGAGCACTTCCCAGGGGCCGGCGCAGTCGACCGCAGGATCGTAGTGCTTTGGACACTTCTTCATGGCCATCCAGGCGCTCTGGAGGCCGAAGTCGCCCACGAAGTGCACGGCACCCCACAAGAGGAGTGCAAAGAGAAGCGCATGCATGTCCATGAGACCCCTTTGCCGTTTGTCGGCTCTGACTCCAGACTATCACGGCTCCTCTTTCCGCCCAGAGCAGGTGTCGAGTTTCTCGACAACATTTTGACTGGGCGGCTGGGACGTGAGATCGTACCGTATATGCGCATGCACTACTCTGCTGATTTGGTCCAGGGACTCGAGGCGTACGGCCTTGATAAAAAAGAAGCCAAGGTTTACTTGGCGGCGTTGGAGCTGGGCCCCACGAGCGTCCTCGAGTTGTCGCGGCGCACGAGTTTGCCGCGCACGACGCTGTATCCAATTTTGGAACGGCTCAAGATGCAAGGCGTGTTCCGTGTGGGAAAAAAGAAATCCACGACCGTGTTCACGGCCGAGGCGCCCGCGCGGCTGAGTGAGCGCATGCACGAGCGGGAGAACGAGCTTCAGAAGAGCGTGCCGGCGCTTGAGCTGTTACAGGAGACCGCGCATGGGGGGCCGGGCGTCACGTTTTATGAAGGGACGGATGGGTTCAAGCGGCTGTGGAAGCAGATTTTGGATTCGGGCGTGAAGGAGTATCGGTTGCTGACTTCGGGAGTGGGGCTACGGGATTACGTGAAGGAAACCTACTTGGTGGAGCGTGTGATTGCAGAGCGCAAGAAGCGCGGTATGAAAAGTTTACAGCTCATCCGCGACAGCCGCGTGGCGCGCCAGATCATCTCCAAGGATTCAGAGGAGCTGCGCGAGTCGCGTCTGCTCCCTTCAGACATCGACCTGCCCGCGACGGTCATCATCTTTGCCGACCAGGTCGCGTTTGTGACGACGCGGCGGGAGAACATGATGATTATTTTGGCAAGTGGAGATGTGGCCGTGACGTATCGGACGCTGTTTGATCTTGTGTGGAACAAGGCGCAAAGAGTTTCTTCAAACCTATGAGCGCACCCAAACACACTTTTCTCCTGCTTGACGGCAACGCCCTGCTGCACCGCGCCTGGCACGCGATTCCTCCCCTGACGACCAAGGACGGCCTGGTGGTGAACGCCGTGTATGGGTTTGCCATGGTCGTGGAGAAGATGATCGAGCGCTACCAGCCGGACTACATGGCGGTCGCGTGGGACCTGCCAGGCGAGACATTTCGTCACAAGCTCTACCCAGAGTACAAGGCGCAGCGCGAGAAGAAAGAACAGGAGCTCTATGACCAGATCCCCATCATCCAAAAAATCCTGTCGGCGTTTGGAGTTCCGTCGGTGTCAGAGGAAGGTTTTGAGGCCGACGACGTGATCGGCACGCTCGCTCGCGAGGCGCGCCAAAAAAAAATGGCGACGATGATCGTGACGGGAGATCTCGATAGTCTCCAGCTGGTGGATGACGACACGTCCGTTCTCTTTTTTCAAAAAGGGATCAGTGAAACCAAACACTATGACGAGGCAGCGGTACAGGAACGCTACGGACTCGCGCCCGCGCAGCTCATCGATTACAAAGCGCTGCGCGGTGATCCCAGCGACAACCTCCCTGGCATTGCGGGTATTGGCGAGAAGACCGCGACGGATTTGCTTCAGCGGTATGGCTCGATTGAAGGAATCTACCAGGCGCTCCCGCAGATCGAGGAGAAGGTTGCCAAGAAACTGCGCGGTCAAGAGGATCGGGTGGAGGCGTCCAAGGTTTTGGTGTCGATCGTCCGCGAAGTCAAAACAGGTTTTCGTTTTGATGAGGCCAAGCGGAAGGAACCGGATCTCAAGAGGCTCCTGCCGCTCTATCGCGATTTGGAGTTTCGTACGCTCCTGAAAAAATACGCAGAGGCAAAAGTCGTGAGTCCGAGACCGCAGCCAGGGCTCGTGAGGAACAACATCCAGATCGTCCGGGACGCGGACAAAGTGCAGAGAACATTCTCTCCAGGCTCAACTCTTGGCGTGCTCATTGCTGAGCAGGCGCCCGATTTGTTTGGCGCCACGGTCGCGGCGGCCGCACTCTCCGACGGGAAGCAGACGATCGTTGTCATGAACCCTACCAAGGAAGCGCTTACGCGTCTTCAAAGCATTCTTGGCAAAGCATCGCTCGTTGTGACCCACGATCTGAAGCATCTCATGCATCAGCTCTGTGTGCCGATTACCACGCCGGCTTTTGACATCATGATTGCCTCTTACTTGCTGCATTCCGGAACGCGCGTCCACGACCTCACCTCTGCCGCATATCAGACACTCGGTCAGACGCTCCCTGAGGTGCCGACGACTTTTGCGAAAGAAAGAGAGTACCAGACGCTTGGGTCCATCGCGGCCGCTCTTCCCGCGCTCGCGGTTAAGATGCGTTCGATGATGGAAGCCGTGAGCCTGACGAAGGTGTTCGATGACATCGAGATGCCGCTTGTCCCAGTGCTTTATAAGATGGAACGTGAAGGCATCGAACTCAACGGCGAAAGCCTGGCGGTTTTTTCTCTATCGCTCAAAAAACGTATTGACGCATTGACGGAGCCTATTCATCAAGCCGCGGGCACGGATTTCAACATCAACTCCCCTTCTCAACTTGCGGAAGTTTTGTTTGAGAAGATGCATCTTCCCACCAAGGGAATCAAAAAAACGAAGTCCGGATTTTCAACGGCCGCGCCGGAGCTGGAGAAACTGTGGGACGCGCATGCGATCATTCCGCTGCTTTCTGAATATCGTGAGCTCACCAAACTCCAATCAACGTATGTGGAGGCGCTTCCAAAACTTGTGGCGCAGGACGGCCGCGTGCACACCAGCTACAACCAAACCGTCGCGGCAACGGGACGCCTGTCTTCTTCGGATCCGAACTTGCAGAACATTCCCGTTAAGACGGAACTCGGGCGCGAGATTCGTCGGGCGTTCGTGGCGCCGCGTGGCAGAGTGCTTGTGGCCGCAGATTACAGCCAGATTGAGTTGCGACTGGCCGCCGTGATCGCACAAGACAAACCGTTCATCGCCGCGTTCCGGGAAGGAGCGGATATTCATACGCGCACGGCCGCGGAGGTGTGGGGCGTGGAGGAAGAGCAGGTCACCAAGGAGCAGCGCCGTGCAGCCAAGGCGATCAATTTTGGGATCATCTATGGCATGGGGCCACGTTCGCTCTCGCGGTCGACGGGTCTTACCATGGACCAAGCAAAAGAATTTATCGATCGTTATTTTCAAATTCATCACGCCGTGCGCGACTATCTCGATCACACAAAAGTTTTGGCGCACACGCAGGGGTATGTGGAGACGCTGTTCGGGCGGCGACGGTCTTTTCCCGAGATTCAGTCTGGCGTGCCCATGCTCGTCGCTCAAGCCGAGCGCATGGCGATCAACATGCCTGTGCAAGGGACGGCGGCTGACATTATGAAGATGGCGATGTTGCGCGTGGACGGCTGGCTTGCAAAGAGCCAATGGCCGGCCTCGATGCTCTTGCAGGTACACGACGAGTTGGTGCTGGAAGTCGATAAGGACGCGGTCGCGGCCGTTGCGCGCGGCGTGCGAGAGATGATGGAGGGCGTGGGGGCATTTGAGGTGCCGCTTGTGGTTGACATTGAGGTGGGAAAGAATTGGGGTGAGATGGAGCCTTTGTGATAAGCTCATGGCACTATGCTCATCTTTGTGTACGGCGATGATAGCTTTCGGGTGTCTGAGAAGGTCAAACACATGAAAGAGGCGTTCAGGGTCAAGTTTGATCCCACGGGTTTAAACACGGCCGAGTATCCCCTGGGAGACAAGATGAAGCTCGAGGTCGGTGAGGTGCTGGGGTCGGTGCGGGCTCTTCCTTTTTTGGGGACGAAGAGAATGGTCGTCGTGCGCGACCTCGTTACGCAGACCAAGAAGGCCGACATGGATGTGTGGGAGAAAGGGTTTTTGCAGGCGCCTGATTCGACGATTGTGGTTTTCTGGGAAACGACCGAGCCCAAGGAGTTAGAAAAGAAGCCGTTGTTTGTCGCGCTTAAGGGCGCTGCCGAGGTGCACGCGTATCCGTTTCCTGAGCTTTCTGGTGCGGACCTTGAGCGATGGACGACCGAGCGTGTGAAAGCGCGCGGTGGCCTCATGGGGGCACAGGCGCTTCGGGCGCTTGCTGAGCGCGTGGGGGGAGATTTGTGGGCCATGGATCATGAGGTGTCGAAACTCGTTGCGTTTGCCGATGGTGCAGAGATTACGCTCTCAGCGGTGGACGAGCTAGTCGCACAAAGTTTTGAAGAAAAAATTTTCGAGCTGATGGACGCGGTTTCGCAAAAACGAACCGCCTCGGCCATACGAATGTTGCAAGAAGAACGTTCAGCTGGGTCTGACGACCATTATCTGCTCACCATGCTTGGACGTCAGGTGAGGATTCTGTTGGGCGCTCGCTCCTTGCTTGATGAAAATCACCGTGCGACCAAACAAGACCTCGCCGACGCCCTCTCGATCCATCCGTTCGTTGCTCAAAAAGCACTCGCTCAGGCGAAGGGATTTTCTCTCGCGCATCTGAAGGCCGTCCATGACTTGCTCTTTGACTTCGATCAGCAGCTAAAGTCTGGTCAAATCCCTGTCGACATAGCCGTGGACCTCACGACGGTGAAGATGATGCAATAGCAAAACAGACTCGCTCGGAGTCTGTTTTACGTTGAACGGAAGAGCCAGAGGCCGGCAGCGTTTTTCTTTCCATGCTTTTTTATAGCCCTGTAAAGCTTCTGTATCGAAATTTTTCGCCTACTCGGCTTTTCAGGATCGATGAGTGTAATGGTCTGTGTATTCACTGATTCAACAATCGAGGCGTGCCCCCAATTTATTTTTGGGTCACTGTAGGCTATACCGAAGTTGAAACAGACAATCATATCAAGACCACCTTTTGTTGAGTCCTTCATGATATGGTGGAGCTCGGTGAGGCTTCGTGGGAACCGAAAGCTAAAACTGACAGGGAGGTGGTTCTTCTGAAGAAAGATTTCGAGTGAATAGTTTTTCTTTTGTATCTGTGTTCCCCAACCAGCAGATGGCCGTTTGTTGTGAGCCCGGGGAAATCGTTTTCGATACTCTTCAGGCACGGCCAAACCCAGCGCATAGCCGATGGTCTTTTGGGACCAGGATCCCGCTACTCCACGCCTTCTGAGGATCATCAACAGACAGGCTGGGACACAACAGTATGGGAGCTGCTTAATCGGTTTGTATCGATTTGGTGTGCGCATGAAAGAAGTTTATCAGAAAGAAGCAGACACCAAAACAGACCCGTGGGGGCCTGTTGTCAATTACGCTTTTGCGAGCGCGTTGATTTTTTTCATGAGGCGCGACTTGTAGCGGGATGCGGCGTTCCTTTTAAGAACGTTTTTTTGGACGGCCTTGTCAAGCTTTTTGCCGATCATGCGGACGACCTCAGTTGCCTCTTTGACGTTTTTTCCGTCAAGCAGCTTACGAGCCTTCACGCGCAGGGAATGAATTTCAGCCTTAACGACCTTGTTGCGTTCCGCGCGTTTCTTGCTCTGGCGCAGGGCTTTTTCAGCATTTCGTAGATTTGGCATATAGATGGCGTTAGTATAGCGGAGGAAAAATGGCTGTCAACTATTCCTCGAGAGTCTGTCCCCCTTCGATCTCAAGCGGCTCAAGCTGCTTCCCTGCCGCGCCGTTGGTAATCCGGAAGACATCCTTGTCGATTTTTTTGAGCTCTTGTGAAGAACTTGTATAGGTTCTCACCGTTGTCTCGAGCTGCTTTCCAAGCCGGTTGTGGTGATCCTCGTACGCTTTCATGTGGCGCATGAGTTGTTCGGCTTGTTTCTGAATCTCTTTGACTGAGTCTTCGATTTGGAGTGCCTTTAGCCCCAGCATGACTGTCTGAAGGTAAGCAAAGAAAGATGTCGGTGACACAATCATGACTCCTTTTTCGAAAGCATACTCGATGAGGTTACGACTATTAACCTTGACCGTACCTATGGTGTCGCTTATGAGATTATGGTAGACCCCCTCGGCCGGAACGAACATGAATGCGAAGTTGGTTGTTCCCTTTTCCGGCTGAATGTACTTTGATGTTTCATCTATGCGAAGCTTTACGTCTGTTTTAAACTCCCTCTCAAGCAGTTCGCGACGCTCTGCGTCGATTTCCTGTGAGATGCGATTATAATTTTCAAGTGAAAACTTTGCATCGATCGGGATAAGCATTTCCTTCACGAAGATGACGGCATCCGGGATGAGCGACTGCCCAGATTTTTCATCGACTCCAAGTTGGTACTGCATCTGATACTGCCCCGCAGGAAGGACCTGTCCAAGGAGAGACTCGAGCCAGTATTCCCCAAGAATGCCTCGTTGCTTTGGATTTTTTAGAATGTTTTCCAGGCTCTGAAGCTGGGTTGAGAAGCCAAGGACCTGCTTGTTCGTTTCATCGAGTTTTGTCAGTCTCTCCGTGACGTCTCGTATGATGCCGGTTGTGTGTTGGAAATGGTTTTGTAGTGTTGAGGATGACTCCTTAAGATTGGAGACTAATCTTTCATGCATCGTGTCCAGTTTTTCTTCCACCTCCTTTCGCTGAGAGGCTGTTGATTCCTGAATCTCACGGCGCAAGTCATTTAGAAGCGTTAACAGGGAACCATCTACTTCGGGTTCGCGGGCATTGCGACGAGTAGTAAAATAAATGACGAGTGCAGCAATGAGTCCAACGCCAAGGATTGCAAGGAATAGTTCGTTCATAATTCTTTGACGTGTATGATTGTGTGACGTATTATGTCGTCGCTGTAAGTATAGCATGAGAGCAGGATAAGCGTTTTACGACACAAAAAAGTCCCCGTAGCTCAACTGGATAGAGCTACAGCGTCCTAAGCTGGAGATGGGGGTTCAAGTCCCTCCGGGGACACCAAAGA
Source organism: Candidatus Uhrbacteria bacterium (assembly GCA_016205975.1). Taxonomy (GTDB): domain Bacteria; phylum Patescibacteriota; class Patescibacteriia; order UBA9934; family GWF2-40-263; genus JACRJW01. The sequence goes on from JACQSK010000002.1 coordinate 34,342, forward strand.
GTTTCACGTGAAACAATGTGAATTCAAGACCAATTCAAAATCCCGGATTCCTAATTGACTTTGATGGTCTTCTCATTAATTCCGAGTCACTATCATTGGTTGCGTTTGAAAAGTTGTGTGGCGAGCTTGGGTGCCAGTTTACGCAGGATTACCATGCGTCCATCCGTGGCAAGAAAAAGTCTCAATGGGCAGAGGAGTTCGTAGAGAATTTTTCCCTAAGTGAATCTGCAGTGATGATTGCAGAGCTTCACACTAAGCTGCTCCTAAGTGAGATGGATGATTCTGTAGGTCTTCTTCCCGGAGCGGACGATTTACTTAATTGGATCGGCGAGAATTGTTATCCTGCGGCACTGGTTACTAGTTCGGATCGAAAGTACGCAGAGACTTATCTGAAAAAGCTAGGTATTGAGGATTCATTCCAGCAGTTGGTGACCTCAGAGGATGTCAGGCATGGGAAGCCAGACCCTGAGCCGTATGTCATCGGTGCAATGAGGATTAATAAGGAGCCACAGAATTGTATTGTTCTAGAAGATTCGGTGAATGGAGTACTCTCAGGAAAGGCAGCGGGGGCCATAGTCTTCGCAGTGCCGTCGACAGAATCTGATAGGCAGAAGCTAGTGAGTTCCGATTTCGTCGTTTTGTCTCTTGTAGAAGCACTGGGAATCCTAAGGGGAATGGGTCTGTAGCGGATCTCTCATTGTCGAGATCCCAAAGTCCTCCGTTCTGAATAGACCAGGAGAGGTACGGATAGTTACTTACTATGGGCCTGTAGCTCAGTTGGTAGAGCGCCGCATTCGCATTGCGGAGGTCAGGGGTTCGAATCCCCTCAGGTCCACCAAAAAAGCACTCAGTTAGACTGAGTGCTTTTTTTGAAGAAATACGCAGAATTGTTTCACATGAAACAATCCAGGAGCTGATCCATAATTTCTCATATTTGGCTACAGCAGAGTAGACAGAATATGGAAATAGTGGATAACTCCATCTGTTTTTCTCTAACAGGTAAATTATCACCTGAAAACAGGTAATGTTTTAATTCTTGATCTAATTATTTTGCTTATTTTAGCTCAAAAATTGGTTGACTACATTTCGTATTCATGATACAATATCTCCGTAAAGGTATGGACAAGCATCATCTGCTCACCACCTTTGCTCTTGTGGGGATTTTTGTATACGTGAATGTTGTTTCGGCTGCCATGTCCTCATCGAGCTACCTTATCCGGTGGGATTCAGTTAACACCGGTGGTTCTGATACTGGTAGCTCGTCGAGTTACCAGTTACGGGACACACTCGAGGCAGCCGTAGCCGGGCGAACATCCAGCTCTTCCTACAACCTCGACCAAGGCTATCGAGGTGGAGTGCTCGACCAGGTTATCGCCTTTGATGTCCGCGCTCAGGACATTAGCGACCCCAGAACAGCCTCCTCGCTTGCCAGTCTTACCGTTACCGTTTCCTCCGTCTCGGGCATCTCAGCGGGGAGCTACGTCGTTCTTGTACAGGATCAGGGCGTCAGCCAGGTATCTGCCATCGGGAAGGTGGCCTCCGTAGGAAGCTCAACCATCACGGTTGACTCCTGGACAAATGGTGGCACCGCACCAACGATTGATGGATTTGGCGACTACCTTTATATCCTGAGCGGTGCGACCGTTGCCTTTGGCCAGCTCAGCGACTCTTCTGTGAGGACAGCCGTGATTGCCTTTGAGGTATCGGCTGATAGTACAAGCGGGTACGTCATTCAAGTGAGCGATGATGGGAACCTGCGGTCGGGTTCAAATGATGTTGACGATGTGTCAGACGGCGCGGTCAACGAAGGCTCTGAAGAGTTCGGCGCGCGATCGTCCGATACGTCCTTGGCAAGTACAAGCTTCGACACAGCAGACGCAGCCCTCACGACCACCCGGCAGGATATTGTGACTCGTAGCAGCGCGAGCCTTGCTGACAGAAGTTTCGTGACGCTCAAGGCTTCCATCAGCACGTCAACAGCGGCCGGCTCCTACGCCAACACGATCAGTTTCATCGCTTCAGGAAACTTTTAACCTATGCGGAGCTCACGACCACTCTTCGTCCTCGTTTCAACGATGATCTTCATTCCATCGGTTGTTTCTGCTCTCGCGCTTGCGCCCTCAAGCCAGGAGCTCACCGCGAAGCGCGGAGAGACGATCACATCGAGCATTACGGTCATCAACGCCCTTGAGACAGAACAGGAATACTACGTTGGCCTCTTAGGATTTCGACCCAAGGACGACTCAGGCGCACCGGAGTTTTACGAGCCCGATCCGACTCAGAGCGACCTGACAGATTGGATTTTGTTTGAGCAGGATCGGTTCATCGTGCCGGCTCTATCGTTTGCCGAGATTCCTTTTCGGGTCGTCGTCCCAGACGATATTTCGGCACAGGGATATTACGCCGCAATTACCCTTTCTCCTGCGCCAGCAGACGTTGTGGCAACCAACGGCGCCATCATCGAGGCAAAAACCGCGGCGCTCGTTTTGCTCACCGTTGAAGGAGAGACGCAGGAGCGCCTCGAACTGCTCGATTTTACGAGAACAGGCGACTCCTATCAGTATCGTATTCAGAACCAAGGCAACGTCCACGCAACCCCCATAGGCACCATCCGCATCACAAGCCTGTTCGGCCAAGTGATAAGCGAGGTTGACGCCAACCCGGAGTCAGGGCGCGTTCTGCCAGGATCCACACGAACCTTTGAAGTCCCATCAGAAGAACCAACGCGCGACGTGTTCGATGTGGTCGCGTATCAACTTAGCCACTGGGCGATGGGGCCAGCAACAACGACCTTGAGTCTCACTTACGGCGACCAAGGGAGCATCGAGTCGACCCTCACTTTCTGGCTGTTCCCCTGGGAACTCATCATCACGATCTTGGGGCTGGCAGTGATCCTGCGTTTTGGGTATCGCCTATGGCCTCGACGCCACTAATATTCATGTGTGCCTATTCTCAGGAGGTTCATTCAAACAATCGCACGAGTCACCGTGATCCTCACGGTGGTTGCTGTGGTTGTTCCAACAACCTCTGCTGCCACGCTCACAGGAGTGAATGATTATCCTGGGACGCTCCAGGTATCCCAGGCGGCCAACCACACACTGGTCTTTACAACTCCTACCGGCGTATCGGAAGGATCTACGATCACCATTTCGTTCTCGTCTTCCTTTGATACCTCGAGCGTAACCGAAGACGATGTGGACGTGGCCGACGATGGGACGGATCTCACCACCGCGAGCTCATGCACGGGGACGGATCAGGCCTCCGTATCCGTGGCCTCCGACGTGGTGACGATCACGATCTGTGCAGGCGACGGCGGCGCCATTGCCGCAGCAAGCCAAGTCACGGTGGAAATCGGCGCGCACGCGACAGCCTCAGGGACAGGAGCCAACCACATTACCAATCCGTCCTCGACGGGAACGTATTTTGTGACCGTGGCGGGAAGTTTTGGCGACGACGGCTCGATCGCTCTGCCTGTGGGCGGTGACGACTCCATTTCCGTGAGCGCGAGTGTCCCCACGATTACGGGCGGAACCGGAACAGGCGGCGGTGGAACGTCCGCAGACACCAGCGCGCCCACGATTAGCAACATCGTGGTAGTGAGCGTGAGCGAGACGAGCGTAACGATCACTTGGCAGACCGACGAGGCTGCCACGAGCGAGGTGAGCTATGGGGAAACGAGCGCGCTTGAGCTGGGCACCGTCTCTGACGCTTCCTCCTCGACCTCGCACGCGATCACTCTCACGGGACTGACTCCTGGGGAGACGTACTATTTTTCCGTGAGCTCAAGCGACAGTAGCGGGAACGAGACGACCTCCTCTGTATCCACGTTCACTACACTTGATGAGACCGATCCCGATATCACGGACGTTGAAGTCGTCGACATCACGACGACCACGGCGCGCGTGACATGGACCACGGACGAGGCCGCGGACAGCCGCGTCTCGTACGGCGAGTCTGTCTCCTATGACGCGTCGCAGTCCGACAGCAGCCTCACGACCGCGCACTCCCTCACACTGACCGATCTGACGCCAGGCACGACGTACCACTTCCAGGTGCTCTCGTCTGACTTCTCAGAAAACCAAGCCTTCACCGCGGACGCGACCTTCCTCACAGATGAAGACGACGCACCCGCCAACGTCTCAAACCTGTCGGTTGCCGCAGGAGACGGCGAGCTCACGCTCACCTGGAAGAATCCAGATGAAGAGGACTTGGACGGTGTCTTGATCCTGATCTGTACGGACGGCTATCCCGACGGCCCAACGGATGAAGACTGTACCGCGCTCGACGCAGGCGTGGCGGAGGCGTATACCCTCTCAGGCCTCGTGAACGGGACCGCGTATTTCATCGGAGTTTTTGCCTACGATGCATCAGGGCAGTTTGCTTCTGGCGCTCTTGCGACCGCACGTCCAAGCGCGTCAGAAGAAGAGGTGCCCTCACAAGGAGAGGAGATCGCAGAGCCCGGCGAAGCATCGCCGGAGCTCGGCGAAACACCTGACGGCGAAGAAGAACCTGTTTCTCCTGAAGAGACAGGCGGCGAGGCGACCACCGGTGAAGAAGAGGAACCGACCTCCTTGGGTGTGGAGGAAGGAACCTTAAGCGACACCGACGTCCGCTACTTTGTCGAAGAAGAGTCCCTCGAGCTTACGACCGACACCGGCGTGGTCGAGGTGCTCACGGGTCTCACCGTGCTCATCACGATTCCCGCCTCCGAAATCTCAGACGACGTTGCCACTGTGCAGGTGACGCTCGGCACGCAGACGTATCTCATGACCTATGACGAAGCGTCCGCCATGTACGAAGCTGAGATTTTGATCACGGAGGGTCAGGGCGTGGCCGAGATGAGTGTCACGGTTACCTATCGTGATGGCGCGTCGGACACGGTTTCTTCCTACGTGAACGTGCTCACTCCAGGGTACGTTTACCGTCTCATCGATGGGGAAGAAGTCGGCGTCCCTGGCGCAACGGTCACACTCTTTGAGGTGGTCGGCGGCAAGCCGGTCGTGTGGGATGGGTCCCCGTACGATCAGGACAACCCGACCACGACAGGCGCGGACGGAACCTTTGCCTGGTATGTCCCGCTGGGGACCTACGAGGTGAGCGTGCGCGCCCAGGGTTTTGAAGCCGCACAGACTTCAAGACTCACGATCGATAACGGCATTGTGAATCCTCGCGTGCTTCTTGTTCCCATTCAAGAAGAGGAAGCCAGCGAGACCACCTCTGAGGAAGAAGGCGAGACCACCCCCTTGGCCCTCGTGCAAAACGTTCTTTCTTCTTCTCCGGTTGTCGCCGTGCAAGAAGTCCTGGACAGGATTCGCGATCTTCCAGGCGTAGAGACAACCTCACGGATCGCTACGCCCGTTCTCGCGCTGACGGCTGGCGCGAGCATCGTCGTGCTCTCTGTGTCTTTCGACCTCCTTCCGTTCCTCCAATATTTTTTCACCGCGCCGATTCTCTTTTTCTGGCGCCGCAAGAGGAAAGGATACGGAGTCGTCTATAACGCGATCGGAAAGACCCCCATCGACTTGGCGGTCGTCCGTTTGTACGCACTCAGAAACGATGAGGAGGCGACGCCTGGCTCCGGCCGCCTCCTCCAAAGTCGCGTGACCGATAAGGGCGGACGCTTCTTCTTCCTGGTTCCCCCAGGACGCTATCGTCTGAGCGCGACCAAGGTCGGGTTCGAGTTCCCCTCCGCGTACCTCCAAGGCGAGCGCACGGATGGGACGTACCTGGACGTGTATCACGCCGAGGCGATCGAGGTGCAGACGCGTGACGTCATCATCACCGCCAACATCCCGATGGATCCCTCCCAAGCCGCGGCGTTCCATGCTCCTGCTGCGGTGGCATGGCGCGCGCGCCTGAGAGTCCTCCAGCACAGCGTGGCCGCCTTAGGGCTTGTGACCGCCGTCGTGTTTGCCGTCATTCGACCGACGGTCTTCTCTCTGGGCATGATCGCGATCCAGATGGCGCTCTATGTCCTTGTCCGACGGCTGGCGAAACCGTTTAAGCCCGTGAGCTGGGGCATCGTGTATGCGCGCGACACTGGACGCCCGCTCGCGCGCGCGGTGGCTCGCATCTTCGAGCCTAAGTACAACAAGCTTCTGGAAACACAGGTGACCGACAGCAAGGGACGCTATGCCTTCTTGCTGGGCCCCAACGAGTACTTCGCCGTCTTCCAAAAAGAAGGATTTGAACAAAAAGAAATCCGACCGATCGACTACTCGGCTCAGGCTGAGCCGACGAGCTTCTCGGCGCGCGTCGCGCTTGCATCCAAAGACGAGACAGGCGCCGCGCCTCACTAATATGATTGCCACACGGAGGAACCCATGGATCCTAACCCTCATGACCGCACTCATCGTGCTCATGGGTTTTGCGTCTCCCTCCGTCGCGGTCGCTCCCACCAACATCATCACCTATCAGGGCCGGCTCCTGGACGCCAACGCCGTGCCCGTGACGGATACGAGCCTCAGCATGAAGTTCTTTTTCTACACGGCGCTCACCGGCGGCACCTGCGTGTGGTCGAACTCTTCCGCCTCCTGCGACAGCAACACGCCAGCCTCTACGACGGCGCGCAGCGTCACGCTCACCTCAGGTCTGTTCACCCAAAACTTAGGCGACACGAGTGACTCCTTTGCCGCCATCGGGGATTCCATCTTTGCCGACAACACGACGCTCTTCCTGGAAGTGATCGTCGGCAGCGAGACGCTTAGCCCGCGCCGCCGCCTGACAGCCGCGCCCTACGCGCTCAACGCCGGCACGCTTGACGGTATCGACTCGGCGACGCTGCAATTATTTGAAACAGGTTCAAGCCGCACGTTTGAAGATGACGCGCCGGTGATTATCGGATCAAACGCGGCGTTCACCTATGGCAGCGGCGCCGCAGGAGATTTGCGTATCGATGATGAACTGGAGGTCATGGGCGACGGGTACATTGATAATGATCTCGTGGTTGGAGCTTCCACTTCCAGCACGGAGACGATTACCAATGTGGCCTTCTCCTTGGGAGGCGACGACTTGTTCGTGGCCGGAACCCTTGGCGTGGAGGGCACGATCTATACCGATGGGAGTCTGGATGTCGTGGGTACGGCGAGCGTGGGCGACCTCACCTGCACGGACTGTTTGGACTTTACCGAGCTCAGCGACACGCTTGCTCTGGACGCGAGCACCTCGATCGCCATGGACGGCGCCGAGTCATTCACGATTACGAACTCGGGGACCGAGGGCATTATTTTCAACCTTGCGTCCACGGGCGACTTCACCGTTCAAGACAACGGCACGTCCGTGTTTGGCATTTCGGATACAGGCGCGATTTCCGTGGACCCAACCACCGCGGGCACCGCGCTTGACTTTGAGCTTGCCACGCAGTGGACCACTGGCGACCTCGTGAACGCCGACTGGGGCTCGGCCACGACGGCCACCGGCGCCGTGCAGGTCATCGATCTTGATCTCACCAACCTCACGGCGGACGCAAGCAATCCTGTCTACGGCATCCACGTGAACGATCCGGCTTCCGCTACGGCCTCCACCGAGCGCGGCATCTTTATCGAAGGCACCAACTGGGACCTGGGGCTCTACGTGGTGGATGCCGTGGACTTTGACGGCGCGGCCAACATCGCCGACACGACCGCAGGCTCCGACGTGGCCATGGGCAACGCCACGGGCAACCTGACCTTCCTCTCCGACAACGCGGACTTCACGCTCACCGATGCCACCGACAACGTGTTCCAACTTTTGAACGCCACCAACGGCCGCCTGTACCTGGACGTGGACGCGGGCGCCACAGACACCGTGGCGCTTGGCAACACCACGGACGTCTTGACTCTCGCCGGCAACGGATCTTCAACGATCGACTTCGCCGAGTTCGATGTGGCCGCGACAGGTGCCGTGACCATCGCACCCACCACCACCGGCACGATGCTCGACTTTGTTTTGGAAACGGAGTGGACCACGGGTGACCTGGTAAACGCCGACTGGGGTTCGGCCACGACGGCCACCGGCGCCGTGCAGGTCATCGATCTTGATCTCACAAACCTCACGGCCGACGCGACCAACCTTCTCTACGGCATCCACCTGAACGATCCTGCTTCCGCCACGGCCTCCACCGAGCGCGGCATTTTCATCGAAGGCACAAATTGGGATCGCGCGCTGTATGTAGAGGACGTGTCTGAGTTTCAGGAAGACCTCGTGATTGATGACGCGACCGACGGCGTGGACATCGTGATCGGCAGCGACAACGGCGTGGTAATAGACATCGGCGCCGACGTGTACAACGGCGGAACCCTCATGGACATCGCGTTTGATACGGCTGAGGTCGTGGACTCGCCGCTCACGGCGATGAATGTCGATTTTAATACGAACCTGACCGGGAACGCCGGTGACAACGTGACGGCCTTTGGGACGACCCTCCCGGGATTCACCGGCAACCTCCCCGACGCCCTTTCCACCACGACCCTCACGGGCTTCGCGGCAACGGGCGCGAGCATTGATACCGGAACCAATGCGGCCTCTGCCCTCACGGTAAACTGGAGAGGGCTCAGCATTGACCTGCCTTCGATTGACACCGGCAGCGCGGACGACACCGTGCGCTCAACAGGTCTGCTCATCACAGGTGGGACCGTGACCAACGGCGCGGGCACTGAGGACGAGATCGGCGTGGACCTGAGCGGGACGAAAATTGATTTGGACGCGGACAACGACACGTCGTTTATCGCGAGCACCGACGACCGTATCGATTGGGAGCTTGGCGGCACAGCCCAGACGCTCATCATGAGCGCGCCAGCCGCTGCGAGCAGTGGAACCTCAACGTCCATCCTGCAGGTGAACTATGCCACACCCGCGGACGGCTCGGGAACCAACATCCATCAAGCCCTTGCCCTGAACGTGGACATCGGCAATGCAACCGCCGGAACCAACACCGTCAACGTGATAGAGATCATGCCTCTTGATGGCGATGCCGACGTGGCCAACGTGCACGCGATTGATATCGGATCGATCACCGGGACCTCTGCCAACAACGAGACAGCCATCCAGATCGGTCCGGGATGGGACATGGACATCGTGTTTCTGAACAGCACGCAAGCAAACTTCCGCATCGCCAACAGCTCCTCGGTCGCCTTCCAAGACGCCAGCGGGAACGAGATCCTTTCCCTGGAGGACGTTGGCAACGCCGTAAACCATGTCATCACCATCGACGGCGATACAGGGCTTGCGTTTGACAGTAGTTCAGATTCCGACACGGACATCACAACCGCCACGGATGAAGACTTGCGCATCGAGCCCAATGGTGCCGGCGACACGATCATTGCCGTGGACGCGGACACGAATTTCGTTGTGGCGGCAGACGCGGCTCCCGCGATTGATATGATCAGCATCACGGCCACGGGCGCGGCCGCCGTGACAACAACGGATGTGAACGCGATTTCTCTGGACTACAGCGTCACTGGCGTTTCCTCGGCCGGAGTGCTTCTCGACTCAACCTTCACCGGCGGCGGAACAGACCTGCTCTCGTACTCGGCGCTCCTCATAAACGACATCAATCCGACCAACACGGCAGGAACCGACACGGTCGTGGGTATTGATATTTCCCCGATCACCGACCCAGGCGCCACGATCACTTCCTACGGAATGCAGATCGGTTCGGGCTACGATGCGAACTTGATTTTTACCGACACGACCGCGATCGTCGACGTATCCGGCGGCGGCACGATCACCTTCCGCGACGGAACCAACACACTCATGGCCATCGCGGACAACGGGACGGACGGCATCTTGACCATCAACAACCTTTCGACTGCCGCCTCCGCCGTGAACATCTATGACGTTGCCGTCACCAAGTCGATTGACATCGGCGGCGTCACGGCAGACGCGGCCGATACGGTCTCGATCGCGACCAACGCCTCAAGTGGCGACACGATTTTGATCGGCAACAGCGCAGGGACAACCAACGTGACGATCACGGCAGGGGGCACGATCGATCTTGAAGGTTCGGTAACCATGGACCTCACAACGATCGGCGCCACGCAGTTCGCTGTGTGCCATACAAACTCCGATACCAATGACGAGGCGATTGGCGATTGCTCGGGCGCGCCCACCGCTGACTACGCGGAGCAATACCCCGTGGCCGCAGGCATCGGCTACGGCGACATCGTGGTTCCTGGCGCGCGCGAAGTGACGACCACAGAAGGCGCCACGCTCGTCGAGCTTGTAAAGTCGAGTACCCCCTATGAGGGTCCCATCGTCGGTATCGTCTCCAACAACTACGGCGACTTCACCTCCGCCGGTTACAACATTGACGCGCGGGATAACCCCATGCCGGTCGCGCTTGTCGGACGCGTTCCCGTGAAGGTCGTGAGCGAAGGCGGCGCGATTGCGGTGGGCGATTATCTCACCACCTCTTCCACTCCAGGTATGGCCATGAAAGCCAGCAAGCTCGGCCGCGTGATCGGCATGGCGCTTGAAGATTGGGACGGCATTTCCGATACCGTCATGGTGCAAGTGAACAACAGTTGGTCCCTGGGTTCGGTGATCGGCGAGGACGGCGTTTCCACGCTTGCGACCGAGCGGGTCGTGGTTTCCTCGTTTGCCGTTGCGGACGCACAGACGCCGACCTTTGATTCCTTTGGTCTCTCGCTGCGCGGATCGGCTTGGGACGGCGCGCAGGCTCAAGCGGTTGAGATGCTGTTGCAAAATACGGTTGTGAGCGAGGATGACTATCGGCTGAGCGTGAAGAATACGAGCGAGACGGAAGTGGCCTACATCACAAACGAGGGAACGATGAAGATCGCTGGCGATCTTGTGATCGGGGGCAAGCTCTTCCCGTCGGATCGCGGCGCAACGCAGACGGAAAAATATATTTACTACGATGGTTCACAGGGTGCGGCAGGGGACTTCATGCGCACCAATGCAAAAGGCTGGTCCACGGGCTCGTACGATTTTGCCGAAATGTTCCCGTCTCCTGAGGCGCTCATCGCGGGTGAGGCTGTCGTCTTCTCGGGCGTAGGCCATGAAGTGGTGCGCGCAACGTGGAGTGAGGGAGAGCAGCTGGCAGGTATCGTTTCCACGCGCCCAGGATTTTTGGCTGGCGAGAATGTCGAAGGCTCTTATCCGATCGCCCTTGCCGGCCGCGTCCCTACGCGCGTGAGCACGGTAAACGGTTCCATCGCCGTGGGCGATCCTTTGGCTCCCACGGGAGTGCCGGGCGTGAGCGCCAAGGCGTCGCGCGCGGGACAGATCGTCGGGTACGCGCTGGAGACCTACGAGGGCGGGGAATCGGACGACTTGATTTTGACCTATGTGAACATCGGGTACTGGCAAGAGCCCGTGAGCGCGGCGCACAATACGGCATCGGGAGTCTCCTCCACGACCAATTTTTCCGCGCTCAGCATGACGGGAAATATCGCCATGAACTCCTACGAGATTTCCGGCATCGGGTCGCTTACGGGAATGGGCAGTGCCTGGTCGCTTGCCTCAGACGGCACGCTCACGACTCAGGGACTCTTGAAGACCGTGATTGACTCCTATCAAAACGAACAGGTTGAAACCGTGGCCGTCACCTCACCCGAGGTCATGATTACGCTCACAGGAACCGCGGCGCTTGTTGAGGGGACGGTGGAGATTCGTTTTGAAGACGTGCTCCCAGAGTACAACGACGTCATCTCGGCCCTTGTGCCCATCCGTGTCCTCGTCACTCCCCGCGGTCCAGTCTCTCTATATGTTTCAGAGTCGGACCAGAATCACTTTGTCGTCATGCGCGCTTGGGGAGATCAGGACGTGGAGTTCGATTGGATGGTGATGGCGTATCGCAAAGGTTACGAGCCGGTGGTAGTTCCAGGCTTTAGCCTGGGTTCGACGGATGCGTTTCCCTCCGTTCCGCTTGTCCCATCCGACCCCTCTGTCCCATCCGACCTATCCGAACCACCCGCACCCGACGCCCCTGCACCCACAGACGTTCCTGCTTCCACAGACGTTCCTGCACTTGTAGACCTCCCAACACCCACAGACGTTCCTGCGCTTCCGGCGAGCCCGGACACAGCCCTTGTTGATCCAGCGATAAACAGTGATGGCGGCGAACCAGCCGAGCAACCACCTGCATCCTAGATCAAACTACACCTATTCGTTCTTTCCGATCCTTTGGCGGGCCTTTCCGTTCTTCTTCTCAGGAGGACAGTGCTGGCCCGAATGGAGCGCCCATGCCTGGCTCCGTTGCAGCACGCAACTGCTCAAGGGAACAACTGAAGAGGCCCACTCGGCCACACACAATTTCAGAGCGAAAAGCGCGCGCACCCCACACGTGCGCTTTTTGCGTTATAATGATTCTCGTATGACGTATGGACTCAGCGATCATCTGCGTGCCGCAGCCCGCGGACTCATGTATGCGCTTGTTTTTTTCCTGCCGCTCACGGTGCTGCCGCTCACCCTTGAGCCGCTTGAGATTAGCAAGCAGACGTTGCTCAGCCTTGCCACGCTGTGCGCGGCGCTTCTGTGGCTGGCCTCCATGCTCACGGAGAAAAAAATCAGGTTCGCTCGCGGATGGGTGAGTGTGATTCCGTCTCTGTATGTGGCCGCATTTGCGATCCCCGCGCTCTCCTCTGTCGCGCCGTATCTCTCTTTTGTGGGCGCACACCGACAGGAGTATACAAGCGTTCTTACCGCCGTCTCCGTGGGCGTGCTCATCATCCTTATCTCCCAGACGTTTCGTGAGCGCAAGAGCCACAAGCTCATGCACGCCACGCTCCTGCTTTCGACCGCCGTGGCGATCGCCCTCGCACTCCTTGCGCTGTTTGGCATTTCCATTTTCGGATCAGCGACGAGCTCCTTCTCGTTCAATAGCGTTGGCACGCTCACGAGCTTCGCTACATTTTTGATCGTCATGACCTCCTTCTTCCTCGCCTCGTTCCTCTGCCACCACCCGGGTGATTCGATGCTGCATGAAGGCGCCTGGGGGCGGGCGCAGCGTGGTGTGATTTTCTTGGTCGCCCTGTGCACGTTTTTCTTTCTCCTACTCTTGGATCAAGATGTCCTGTGGCTCTTGTTCATCCTCTCCCTCTTGAGTCTGTTCGTGTTCGTCTTCTTCCGCGCGCAGGACTTTCCTCACCGCGCGCGGCTCCTCATCCCTCTCATCCTGATCCTGGCCGCTCTCCCGTTTTGGTTTTGGCTGCGAGGACTGAACCTCCCTCAGGTGCCCCTTGAGGTCACGCTCAACACTGACTCCTCGCTGACGATTGCACAGAAAACGCTCCAGGCCTACTCAAGCACCGTTGGCTCAGGTCCCGGAACCTACCTCTATGACTTCTCCCGGTTCCGTGATGTGCGTCTCAACGAAACGGATTTTTGGGACACGCGTTTTGATCGTGCCTCCAGCCACGCGCTTACGCTCGTGCCCACCATCGGCGTGCTGGGGATTACGCTTCTTTCTCTGTTCGTCCTCTTCTTACTCGTGGGCGCGATCCAGCAAGCGCTCCGTCCGCGCTCGCGCGCGCAGTGGCTGGAGAGTTTTGTGCATGTGACCCCGTGGCTCGTCCTGGTCATGAGCGCGCTGCTCATTCCTTGGAACATGACCCTCACGGCTCTCTTCGCCATTTTTTCCGGCCTGCTCGCCTCCCAGCTCACATCTCGGGAGACGAGCCGTTCGTTTGACCGTTCTCCCGCTTCTGCTCTCTTGTGCTCCTTCCTTTTTTTGTGCGCGGCGTTTGTTCTGCTCGTGGGCGTGTTTATGACCACACAGCGTTACGCCGCAGAGGTTGCTTTCACCCAAGCCGTTGAAACCGACCGGGCCGACGGCAGCCTTCAGGATGTCGTCGCTCTCCTTGATCGCGCTGTCATGCTGAACCGTTTCCACGATACCTACTCCCGCAACCTTTCCGAGGCACTCTTGCTGCGCGTACAAGAAGAGCTCACGCGCGCCGGTTCCGTGCAAGGCCTGAGTCCCGAGGGCGCGCAGTATGTCCAGGCGCTCGTGGCCGCGAGCGTTAACGCCGCCACGCAAGCGACGACGCTCAGCCCCAACAACGTCTTGAACTGGCTCACGCGCGGGAGCGTGTACCGCGAACTCATCCCCCTCATGGGTGAAGCCTCCGAGTTTGCGGTTGCAAGCTACGCGCGCGCGACGGAACTTGAGAGCGTGAACCCGTCCAATTGGACTCAGCTGGGAAAGACATATCTCACAACAGCGCAGGCGGCGCAGGAACAGGAGTCGCGCGCAGCTCTTTTGGAGCAGGCGCAAGCGGCTCTCGCGCGCGCCATCGAACTCAAACCCAACTACGCGCCCGCGCATTTTGAGCTCGCGCTTACGTACGCGGCCGCCGGCCGGCTCGATGACGCGATTGCAAAAATGGAATCCGTGGCGCTCTACAACCCGCTGGACGTGGGCGTCGCCTTCCAGCTGGGCGCCTTGTATGTTCAGCGCGGCGGTGAGGGAGATAGAGCTAAGGCGCAGGCCGCATTTGAACGTGCTATCGAGCTCTCGCCCGAGTACAGTAATGCGCACTGGTTCCTCGCCTCGATCTACGAGGGCGAAGGCGACTTGGCAGCAGCCGTGCGCGAAGTGGAGACGGTCCTGCGATTGAATCCAGGAAACGTTTTGGTGGAAGCCAGACTCGAGAAACTCCTCGCGGGACAGGTGAGCCAGGAGATGCCGGTGACTATTGAATGATTTTTTAACCGCCCTTCGGTTTCCTCTGGGCGGTTTTATGATAGAGTTACTGCGTTATGCCACTCTCTCTCGAAAACCCATTCACCCCAGAACCCAAGACTCCCCGCAGTCGTGACGACGCCGAGATGGTCGGGAAGATTTGTGGTCCTGAAGCGGAAGCAGCCATGAGATCGCTGGGAGACAAGCCTCCCAGGTCCACTCCAGAGACTCCTCGCCTCATCCTCACCCCTGAGGAGCGGGCTCTAGCTGAAGCGGCCGAGCGTGCCCTGCACGAGAAGAAAGA
>JACQSK010000023.1 GCA_016205975.1 Candidatus Uhrbacteria bacterium
CCGCTCCTCAGGGGTGAGGATGAGGCGAGGAGTCTCTGGGTGGACCCGGGGAGGCTTGTCTCCCAGCGATCTCATGGCTGCTTCCGCTTCAGGACCAGAAATCTTCCCGACCATCTCGGCGTCGTCACGACTGCGGGGAGTCTTGGGTTCTGGGGTGAAGGGGTTTTCGAGGGAGAGGGGCATAGGGGTGCTAGAGTGTTAGAAGTAAGCTTAAGATTAACACAACACCACAAGAATCTAAAAACAACATGAGACCTCTGTAAGAGGACGCACGCGCCTACCAGCCGTCGCTGAAGCTATGGCTGGTCTTTGAAAGGGGCTTTGAACTCGGTTACCTGTCCAATCACACGCGGCGCGAGTATACTGAGGGAGTATGGATACGATCCTTGCGCAAAACGTGAGTCCGCTCCAGGCGATCAGTCCTGGGATCGTCTTGTTTACGGCGACGCTTGTGTTGTTTGGGTCGGCCGTCACTCTCAGTTTTCTCATCGGCTCCAAGCCGTCCGTGGTGAAGGCGCTCTCTTTGCTCCTGCTCGTGATTCTGTTTTTGTTTCTGGGTATGGTGGCCATCGAGTTCTCGGCTGCGGCAACGCCTTCCTATACTTTCGGCGAGTTCGCCTCGCTCTCGGAGGCGCTCTCCACGCACCGATGGCTGCTCTTTCAACTCCCCATCCTCCTGACCCTGACGAGCCTCATGACCCTTCAGGTCTACGGCGAACGCATTGCCGAGCGCCATGCCGTGACCTATCGCGCCGCGCTTATCGTATCGATCGCCGTCAGCTTCGCCGCGCTGCTCGCCATCGCTTTTGAATCGATGATTTAATATGTTCCATTTTTTCCGCAACCGTATCCACGAGTCACTTGCCCTATGCGCGCTGTTCTCCGGCGCCGTGGCGCTTCACGTTGCCTGGATCGACAACTTGCTCATCACGCGCAGCCGCGTCTTCGCCGAGTTCATCACGCTCAATCCTGACGTCGGTCCGGTGAGCGGCTTGTACGTTGATACCCTTGGCGCCTTCTTCATGACGTTCCTGCTTGCCGCGTCTGTCTGGCGCGGAAAAGACGTCTCCCACTGGCGCGACCGCGTGTTCTGGTTTTTCATCGCGTCTATCCTCCTCTTTTTGCTCATGACGCTTCCGTTCGTTTACGGGTTTGTCGTCAGTTGAGCAAATCCGCGTTCCGTCGTAGACTTGAGCCAGGTTAAGTCTTTTTTTATTTCGGTATGGAAATGAAGGTTCAAAAGGGGAATCTCGCGCAGGTGAAGACGGACATCTTGGTCGTCGGCGCGTTTTCTGAGGTAAAGGTGCCGGAGGGCGCTGTCCTCGCCGTGGATCAGGCCGTGGGCGGCAGGCTCGCGAATCTCCTGAAGGAAGATGGGTTCAAGGCAAAGCTCGCCTCGACGTTTTTGACGCACACGCACGGAGAGATTCCGGCCAAGCGCATCCTGGTTGTTGGCCTTGGGGAAAAGAAAGAAGCCGATCTGGAAACCGCGCGGCAGGCCGCGGCCGTGGCCGTGAACAAGGCGAAAGAGTGTGGCGCCAAGACGATTGTTTCGGAGCTGTTTGTCTGCGGGGATGCAAAGACGGCTGAGAGCGCGCAGGCCATGGCAGAGGGCGCGCTCCTGGCGAACTACGCGTTTGTGAAATACAAAAAGCCGACGCACAAATCTCCAACGCTTTTTACGATCGTCGCCCACGACGGCCGTGATGCACGGTCGGCAGAGAAGGGCCTCGTGATGGGAGAGATGGCCGCGCGCGCGACCGTGTTTGCCCGCGACCTTGTGAACACACCCGCGCATGACATGCATCCTGAGACGCTGGTCCATGCGGCCAAGGCGATCGCAAAGGGGAATGCCTCGATCCGCGTGCGCGTGTTCGAACGTGAGAGCCTCAAGCGCATGGGCGCCGGCGGCCTGTTGGGAGTCAGCCAAGGATCGGATTATCCGCCTTACCTCGTGCACCTCATCTACAAACCCAAGAAGCCGAGCAAGAAGTCGATTGCGCTGGTGGGAAAGGCGGTCACGTTTGATTCCGGAGGGCTTTCTCTCAAGCCGGCCGAGTATATGACGACGATGAAGTGCGACATGGCTGGCGCCTCCGCGGTCTTGGGTGCCTTTAGCGTGATCGGCGAGCTCGCGCCATCCGTTGAAGTGCACGGTATTTTCGGCGCAGTGGAGAACATGCCTTCCGGTTCCGCCATCCGTCCAGGCGACGTCCTGACCGCCATGAACAAGAAGACGATGGAAGTTTTGAACACGGACGCTGAGGGGCGCCTCACGCTTGCCGACACGCTGTCGTACGCCGTGCGGCAAAAGCCCTCATTCATTGTGGACCTGGCGACGCTCACGGGAGCGTGCGTAGTGGCGCTGGGCGAGGAGATCACAGGGGTCATGGCCAACGATGAGAAGCTCGCCGCGCACGTGCTCGCCGCCGCGGTGCTTGCCGGAGAAAAAATGTGGCGCCTGCCGCTTGAGAAAAATTACAAGAAGGTCATCAAGTCTCAGGTGGCAGACTTACAGAACGTCGGGAACAAATGGGGCGGCGCGCTGACGGCCGGACTGTTCCTCGAGGAGTTCGTGAACAAGACGCCCTGGGCGCACTTGGACATCGCGGGTCCGGCGTTTGCCGAGCGCGACATTGACGCGTACACGCACAAGGGCGCAACGGGCCACGGGGTGCGGACGCTGTTGCAGTTGTTGAAGAGCTCGTAACGGGCGTATGCATCCCGCCGACAATCCATTCCGCAAGCTCGTTCTCGTGTGCACCAATGAGCGCCAGGATGGCCGTGCCTGTTGCGCGAGCCTGGGCGCCGTCGAGTTGCATCAGAAACTCAAGATGGCCGTAGCGGCCATGGACCCAACGATCCGCGTTGCAAAATCCGGCTGCTTGGATCACTGCGCGGCGGGCGTCACCGTGGTGATCATGCCAGACAACATCTGGCTCGCACGCGTGCAAGAGCAGGACATCCCAGAAATTTTAACGCTTCTTCACCCCCTATGACGATAACCGTTTATTCCACGCCGACCTGTCCGTTCTGCAAGCAGCTTAAGGCGTTCCTCAAGGATCACGATGTCGCCTTTAAAGACATCGACGTGTCGACCGACCAGGCATTGGCGCAGGAGATGATCGACAAGTCCGGCCAGATGGGCGTTCCGGTTTTGGAAGTTGACGGTCAGATCGTGGTCGGGTTTGACAAGAAGAAGATTTCAGAGCTCCTGCACATAAAATAAAAATCCGGCAGATTATTCCGCCGGGAAGACGATGAAGCGCGACGACGGGTTGCGCTCATTTTCGTTGAGACACGCACACAGGGCACTGTAGCGATCGGCTGACAGCAGGTACGCGCCGTCGTCGTAGGGCGGGTCGCAGCCGCAGTCGTTCAGGTCGAGTTCCTCCTCGATCACGACGTCCGTCAAGCCTTCGCGCTCTGCTTGCTCAAGCAGGGCACGGCGCAGTCCCGACGGCGCGGTGCCTGAGTCGGCGGTCTCGGTGACCAGGAGGTCGCGCAGGAAGAGAGGATCGGGGAGGGGAGGCCCGGTTGGCGTCATGGGTGCGGGAGCCGGTTCGATGACGTGCTCACGCACCATCTGTCGCGCGGCATGAATGAGACCAACGCATCCTACGGTCAGGACGCCTGACACAACGACAACAGACACAGCTTGCCAGCTTGCCGACGACACGTGATTGACCCCACAGCGACAGGCGAGAGAATATCACAGGAGCGTGCCCGCGTCGAGATCGCTAGACCTTCCCCAGCGTCTGTCCTCCCGCGTTCCATTCAACCGGACACAGCTCGCCCGTTTGCAGCGCGGTCAGGACGCGCAGGGTTTCGCTCACGCTGCGGCCCACGCCCAGATCATGATAGAGCGCGTAGCGCAAGATACCGTCTGGATCGATGATGAAGGTGCCGCGCAGGGCGATGCCTTTTTCTTCCAGGAGTACGCCGTAGTCAGAGCTCATCGTGCGATGCATGTCAGAGAAGAGCGGGAAGGCGAGATCACCGAGCTCTTTGAGCCAGGCCTTGTGCGAATGAACCGAATCGGTCGAGCCGCCCAAGACCTCCGCGCTGAGCGCGCGAAACTCCTCGGATCGTTTTGAGAAGCCGGTGATTTCGGTGGGACACACGAAGGTAAAGTCGAGCGGGTAAAAAAACAGGACGAGCCAACGGCCCTTGAAATCTTCGAGCTTCGCGCGCGCAAACGCGCCGCCCGCCACGGCGGTCTCGACATCAAAGTTGGGAGCCGGTTTGCCCACGCGGGCGACTTGGGGAGCTTGATTCATAAGGTGTAAGAAAGTGAGTGATGCGCTATTATAGTAACCGAGGATCCCCTATGGCACAACATCGTACAACGCTCTTGTTTATTTTGGGCGCGATCCTGTTCCTCTCTCTTGGATTTTGGGAGTCTCGCGCGCACCGGACGCCGATGGCCGTCGAGGATTCGTCGCCGTGGATGATCGAAGGCGGTCCGGATCGAGACGGCATTCCCGCGATCCATGAGCCCAGGTTCGAGTCGCTCGCGGAAGCGGATGTCTATCTGGAAGACGACGGGCTTGGCCTTGTCGTGACAGAGCGCGGCGAGGCGAGGTTCTACCCGTATCAGATTCTCGTCTGGCACGAGGCCGTGAACGACGTGTTCCGCGGGCGCGAGATTCTCGTGAGCTACGCTCCGCTCACGTTTTCCGGCGCCGTGTATGATCGCACGCTTGGCGATCAGGTCTTGACCTTCGGCGTGTCAGGCAAACTCATGGACAACAACACGATCCTGTACGACATCCAGACCGAATCGCTCTGGAGTCAATTGAAAGGCGAGGGCGTCGAGGGGCCGCTCACGGGCGAGCGGCTCGGGCGCCTCCCCGCGGAGGTTTTATCCTGGGCGTCGTTCAAGAGGGTATACCCAAACGGCGAGATCCTCTCGCGGCAGACCGGTGCAGATCGCGACTATACGCAGAACCCCTATGGCCGAGAAGGCTACTGGGACTCCGCGGCCGTCTGGTTCCCGCTCTCGCACGAGGATGAACGATTGCCGGCAAAGACGATCATCCACGGTTATGAAGAAGACGGCATCGCGGTCGCGTATCCGGCCGAGTATGTTCAGGAAGCGGACGACGAACGGATTTTGCGCAGCGCGTATTGGTTTGCCTGGGCGAGTGCCTATCCCAACACGCTTCTCTACTAGTATGCCAACCCTCTTCATTATCGCAACGCCCATCGGAAACCTGAGCGACGTGAGCGAACGCGCGAAAACGACGCTCGCCTCGGTTGATGCCGTGCTGTGCGAGGACACGCGCGTGACCGCGAAACTTTTGAGTGCGTTTGCTATTTCCGTTCCCACGATCTCGTATCACCAACACTCGGGTGAGGCCAAGACGAGCAAGATTGTCGATCTTCTGGAGGGAGGAAAAAACTTGGCCCTCGTGACGGACGCGGGGACGCCGGGGATTTCCGATCCGGGCGGCCGTCTCATCGAAGAGCTCGTCCGTCACTTCGGCGAGCGGCTTACCGTCACGCCGATTCCTGGGCCCTGCGCGCTCGCCACTGCCCTCTCCGTGGCCGGCGTTCCAGCTGACGAGTTTCTTTTCCTCGGTTTCCCGCCACACAAGAAAGGCCGCCAGTCCTTCTTCGAGCGCATCCGCCTCACGCCCTGCACGGTTGTCTTCTACGAGAGCACGCATCGCATCTTGAAAACGCTCGGCGAGCTCACGAGCCGAATGCCGGAGCGGCCTCTCGTCGTGTGTCGCGAGCTCACGAAATTGTATGAAACGATCTATCGCGGATCAGCCGCGCAGGTGACAGAACAGCTCAACTCGACTAGTATCAAAGGTGAGTTTGTCATCGTTGTCGCTCCTCTATGAATCGCACCTACCTCACCACCACGCTCCCGTACGTCAATGCCAAGCCGCACATCGGCTTTGCGCTGGAGATCATCCAGGCGGATATGCTCGCAAGGTTCGCGCGCGGGCGCGGCGCGGAAGTTATTTTTAACACGGGTACGGACGAGCACGGACAGAAAATCTACGAGCGCGCCGTGGCTGAGGGGAAAGACCCGCAGGCGTACGTGGATGAGTATGCGGCCAAGTTCGATGCCCTCAAGACCTCGCTCAACTTGACCTACACGCATTTCATCCGCACGAGTGATCCGGATCATAAAAAAGCCGCGCAGGCATTTTGGGCGCGCTGTGAGAAGCAGGGCGACATTTACAAGAGCCGCTACCAGGTGAAGTACTGCGTGGGTTGTGAGCTGGAGAAAACCGAGTCGGAGCTCTCACAAGGTCGCTGCCCCGTGCACCCCAACCTCGAACTTGAGCTGCGCGACGAGGAAAATTATTTTTTCCGTTGGTCCAAGTATCAGGAGCGACTGCTCGCGCTCTACGCCGCGCGGCCGGATTTCGTCATGCCCGCGCATCGATTGACCGAGATCCGGACGTTCGTCGAGGCCGGGCTCAACGACTTCAGCATCTCGCGCCTCAAGGAAAAAATGCCCTGGGGCGTGCCCGTACCCAACGATCCCGACCACGTCATGTACGTCTGGTTCGATGCGCTCGTAAATTATATTTCCACGCTCGGCTGGCCGAAGGAGGATGGGGAGTTTGTGTTTTGGCCCGGCGTGCAGGTCGCGGGCAAGGATAATTTGCGCCAGCAGTCCGCCATGTGGCAAGCCATGCTGATGTCCGCGGGCGTTGCGCCGTCCAAACAGATTTTCATCCACGGCTTCATCACCGCGGACGGACAGAAGATGAGCAAGAGTCTCGGGAACGTCGTGGATCCGTTTGACCTCGTCGCCGAGTACGGCACGGATGCGCTGCGCTACTATCTCTTGCGCGAGATCCCTTCCCACGAGGATGGCGACTTTTCCCGCGCGCGCATGGAGGAACGTTACAGCGAGCTAGCGAACCAGTTGGGCAACCTCGTGAGCCGCGTGGCCGCCATGGCGCAGAAATATTTTGACGGGAAGCTTGATCCGGTGGCGCTTGACTGGACCGCGCGCGAGGAGGCGCTCGCGAGTGCGATCGCACAGTATGATTTCAAAGCGTATCTCGATTCGGTGTTTGCTGTGGTGGCAGAGGGGAACGACCTCGTGGATAAAACATCGCCGTTCAAGCTCGTGAAGGAAGACGCCCCCGCGGCCAAGGCGGTGCTCTCACAGCTCTCCGAGATGATCTGTTTCATCGGCCGCGCGCTCGCGCCGGCGCTTCCCCAGACCAGCGAGGAGATTCTTCGTCGTTATGGTTCTGTCATCTTGGTTGGCGAGTCCCTCTTTCCTCGTCGGGATGAACGGACCTGAAGGCCCTTTGAATTTCTTTAGACTTCCTCCTTCTCCTCAATTCAAAGCCCCTTGAGGGGCGTCCGTATGGGCTTCATCGATATCGTCCTTCTCGTGATCGTCGGTGCGTTCGTCTTCTTCGGTTTGTTTTTCGGACTCGTGCACACGATCGGTTCACTTCTGGGGACGATCCTCGGCATCGCGGTCGCCAGCCACTTTGTCGAGCCGACGTTCAACGCGTTTGGATTTTTGCTCGGCGGCGGGAGCGCGGCGCGGATTATCCTGTTCATCATTCTGTTCCTGGTTGTGTCGCGGCTCATGGGCGTGCTTCTCTGGTTCGTAGAAAAGATTTTCGGTTTCTTTTCCATCATCCCGTTTGCGGGACTCATCAACCGGCTCTTGGGTGCCGCGCTGGGACTCATCGAGGGTATCGTCGTGGTAGGCGTTGTGATTTTTTATGCGATGCAGGTGCTGCCTGAAGACACGTTGCTTGTGGCTCTTGAGTCCTCCGTCGTCGCCGACTTCCTGCTGGCGACCGTCAGCGCGCTGCAGATTTTATTTCCTGAGACGCTCAGAACCGTCGCATGACTTTCATCGATTCCCATTGCCATGTCCACTTCCGCGCATACGACGCGGACATGGACGAGGTCATCAAGCGCACCCTCGCGGCAGGCGTTTTTCTGATCACCGTGGGAACGCAAAAGGACACCTCGCGGCACGGACTGGAAGTCGCGGCGCGCTATGAGGGGATGTGGGCGACCGTGGGGCTTCATCCTAACCACCTGACGAAGCAGGAGTTTTTGGACGAGGCGGAACTGGAGCCCGTGAAGACGCGCGAGGAGACGTTTGACATGGAGGTGTATCGCGAGCTCGCGCGTCATCCCAAGTGCGTGGCCATCGGAGAAACAGGACTTGACTATTATCGGATTCCGGAGAGCGCGGACGTCGCTCAGGTGAAAGAGAAGCAGCGCGCGACCGTGCGGGCGCATTTCGATCTCGCGAGCGAGGCGAACCTGCCTGTCTCGATCCACTGCCGTGACGCCTACGGGGAGCAAGCATCCCTGATCGCCGAGTACGTCCAGGCAGGGAAGCTCGCGCGCCGCGGCGTGATTCACTGCTTCACCGGCACGGCAGAGGAAGCGCGCGCGTTTATCGAATTAGGTTTTCTGATTTCGTTCAGTGGGATCGTCACGTTTTCAAAAAATGTGCAGGCGACTGCGCGGGCCCTGCCGCTTGAGTCGCTCTTGATCGAAACGGACTCGCCCTACCTCACGCCCGCACCCAACCGCGGCGGACGCAATGAGCCTTGGAGAGTTAAGGATGTCGCGCGTAAATTGGCTGAGCTCAAAGGCGTAAGCGTGGAGGACGTCGCGCGTGTGACAACTGCGAACGCGCAAAATCTTTTCCGCCTTCCCCCCGAGGGTGTCTAGAGCGTTTAGTCAGTGTTTGGATCAAAAAAAGAGCGTCAGGAGAGTATACCCGTTTCGTTGGGTATGCTCTCCTGGCGCTTTGTCGTTGTCAGGACCTAGGTGGCCGAGGGCTTCTCCGCTTCCGCGGGCTTGGCCTTCTTGCCGCGGGGCTTGCGCTCGCGCGGCGGGAGCTTGACCTCGGGCGCGGGCTTCTCGCTCGCGACCGCACCGTTGCCCGTGTCGTCTTGCGACGGCTCGGGCTTTGGCGGCAGCTCCAGACCCTGCGAGCGCGCGAGCTCCATGAGGAGGTCCTTGCGGGCCTCGCGCAGCGTCCAACAGTTCCAGTCCCAGGTGGGGAGCCCGAGCTCCTGGACCACCGGGGCCTTCATCATCCAGGCTGCGAGCGGACAGTCGCCCTCCTTCTGGAACACGGCCTTCTGGAGCGCCTCGGGCGACTTCTCGCCCTGCAGGATCTCGGCGAGCGTGGGCTTGTCGGAGGCCTGACTGCCGCCCATGCCCAGCGCATGGACGATGTCCTGGCGCGCCTGCATGACCTGCTCGCGCACGCGATCCCGAAGGAGGCGTGCCATGCCCTGGAGCGTGGTCTGTGCCACCTCGGTCGTCGTGCCGGGCACGACCCAGCCGTTGCCGATCATGAACATGATCGGCGGGTTCCTGAGTGCGCGCCCGACGAGCGCGCCGCCGGAGCCCGGGTGCACGGTGTAGAGCGTGGTGCCGAAGAGCGCCAACGCGTCCACCTTGACATCCACCATCTCGAACTCCCGCGTCTCCAGGACCTTGATGTCGCTGGTGCGACCCCAGACCTTGAGCTCGATGGAGTTCCACATCTCCCGCAGGAGGAAGAACTGGTCCTCGGCCTCGCCCGCCTCGTTGAAGAGGATAGGGCGGCTGTCCTCGTGCAGCTTGGCGACCTTGCCCAGAAGCACCTCGACCATCATGTAGGTCGGCTTCTGCGGGTCGACCTGTTCGCCGCGATGGGGCTTGTACACCGGCAGCAGGCCGTTCATGGACTTGGGTCCGCGCGGCTGGAGCTGCAGGTACTGGACCGCGCGTCCGATGTTGTTGGGGATGTAGGCTACGGCCTGCCAAGCGTTGCCCGGGTTCTGCGCGACCATGCGCGCCACCACCGTGTTCCAGCGCTCGACGGTCTCCGAGCGGGCGATCCCCAGGGGGAAAGCGCGCACGTTGCCGTTCTCGATTCCGGTGCGCGGATCGAAGTCACGGATGAACAGACACGGCATCGGTTCCCCGGCGCTCGGCTGTCCGTCCTCGTCGATCACCACGTACTCGATGCAGCCACCCTGTCCGTCGGTGATGCGCCCGGGGCGCACGTTCATGGACACGCGTTCGGTCAAGCACTTGGGATTGGGCAAGTCTGCCTTGCCCGAGAGCGCGATCTCGACGTTGGGGACGAGAGTGCCGAGCTCCTTGCCCTCGCCGTCGACCTTGGGGATACCCCGGTCGTCCAGCTTGGCCTGGTAGATCCATCCCGTGCGCTGCTTCTCGCCCCCGAAGGAGACGTGCGCGATGTACGGGACGCCCTTGATCTCCTGCCCCGTCTGCTTGTCCACGGCCCAGATCGTGTGATCTTCGATGAACGTCCGTCGCGCCGCGAAGGACATCCTCTGGCCGCCCTGGACACGCTCGAACAGCATGTTGGCTGCCAGGGCCGTGATGTCCGCGTAGATCGCGGCGAGTGCGGGGACGCGTTCGGGAAGAACAAGACCGGTTGAAGCCGTCATTACTTCTCCTTGAGTGAACTTCTGGCGGAAATGCCAGGGGCGAACACTACCAGTCCTGGAGCTTTATGTCAATGATCGCGCGCGAACGTTGGCGGAGCGTGACAATTTCTTTAGAAAATCCTCTTTTTGGCGTTTGTGGAGTTTGACAATCGAGCCAGTTTAGGCTACTCTCCCTCCCCTGGAGGAACAATGGAAAAGCTACAAGGTTGGGAACTTCTGTTCGAGGCTAAGCCCAGGAAGGGTGCCGATTTCGATGCCGCGCTTGCGGCTATCGGTCGGGATTGGGAGCCAGACGCCGAGACGGACTCGGCGCTCAAGGAGAAGACGCAGGATCGGGCGGGGGATTTTCTCTCGGACCGTGAGGCCTTCTGCTCGAGGCAAGCGTCCGATCCGCGTGTGCCGTTTTGGAAGCGAATGCCGCTTCCGCCGGATATGGAGCCTGCGGTGTCCAAGGCCGTTCAGGCATCGCCTGCGGGAGGGCCGCCGGTGTCTGCTCCTCCCGTGTCAGCCACGACGAGCCATTCGCCGCCGGCAAAGAGGTCCACTTCGGCCAACGCCATCGCGGCAGCCAACAGCGCTGCGGCGCAGGGCCGCAAGCGCTCGCCCAAGGTACCGAGAATCACGATCGCGCAAGAGGACACGAAGAAGGACAATGGAACCGTGGCTGCAGGACCGACCGCCTCGGCTGCAGGACCGACCGCCTCGGCTGCAGGACCGACCGCCTCGGCTGCAGGACCGACCGCCTCGGCTGCAGGA
>JACQSK010000024.1 GCA_016205975.1 Candidatus Uhrbacteria bacterium
GTGATGTCTCTGGCCGAGGAATTGAGACCGATATCCACGCCCACGTCAAAAATGACCCGCGGAGTCACCGTATAAGTCAGCGCCCAGTCGGTGCTGAGAAATTTTGGCGTGTCGCGATTCATGCGCGGGGCGCCGTAAATCTCTCCTGAGATGCCGATGGGACCGAACAAGGAGCGGGAGAAAGAGAGCGCCCAGAGATGAAAATCATCGAAGCTTTTCCTTCCCTCCTTGCCGATCCACGCCTGGTTGTAGGTGAGCTCCCAATCCACTCCGGCAATTTCCTTACTGACCAAAAAGAAGAGATTATGGTCTGCCCTTCCTGACCCCAGCCCTTTTTTTCGCGACGCGCTGGGGACCTTGCCCTCGTAGGCGAAGGAGAGGGCAGGCCAAAGTCCATCCTGCTTAACCAGCCGATACTTAAAGCCAGGCGAAGTATCTCCCACACCGGATCGCCGGCCTTCCGGGTCATCGGATCGCTGCGAAAGATAGTTATCCATTCCCAAGCGCAGCTCTAGATCCTTCAAGAGGCCGAAACGGAGCAGCCCTGAAGCCACCGTCAGAGTTTTGAACTCCGTGCTCCGAAAGGCCCGCTCCCAGCCATATTCGATCTCCAGAACCCCCTTCTGCGTGACGTCCGCGGGATCCGCTATTCCAGGGCGGTTCGGGGTTGAAGAAATCTCTTCCTTCGCCAAAACTCCCCCCAATGGAATGAGAGAAAAAAAGACCGCCAAGACCTGATCCAGTAGCTTCACAGAATAATCTCTTGAGGCCTCCGCCCTTACGAAAACTTTAGGGCCGGAGGGTTACTCCGGCCCTAACTACGGTTGGTCACTCTAGACCGATCATGCGATAGATCGATTCCATGTCCAGGCTGTTACGGACCAAGTCCGCCAGCCGATCGTACTGCTCCTCCTTTGATAGCACCCTGGCTGACGCGTGGAAGGCCACGCCTTTTCTTCCAGCCAGCTCGCTCAGGAGAGAGCGCCGAAACCCCTCATTGTGAAAAAGTCCATGGATGTAGGTTCCAAGCACGTTGCCGCAAGGACTGAGACAACCGTCTATGTCTTTGCAGGGTCTTCGGGAGCGCTCGTCAATGCGGAAAGGTGCCGCATCGTTTGCCCCGTTGGTTGTTCCCATGTGAATTTCATAGCCGCTTACGGAGAGCCTTGACGCCTCCTGCAGAAGCCCCCGTCCGGCTATCACACAACCTCGTACTTGGTGGGTCGATTTAACTGGGGAAAAAGTAGTTGTTACGGGCAAAAGCCCCAGGCCCTCGGCTTGAGTCTCACTACTTTCTACATGTTCCGGATCTAGGATCATTCTCCCCAGCATCTGATAGCCGCCGCATATGCCGATGACGGGTTTGCCCTTATGGGCCTGGTCGATAATCGCCCGAGCGTGCCCTATCCTTTTCAGATACTTGAGATCGGCCATTGTACTTTTTGTGCCCGGAATAATAATCAGATCAGGCTCCCCCAATTCGTCGTTAGGCTCTACGTAACGGAGTCGTACCCCTTCCTCCTGCTCAAGCGGGTCGAAGTCGTCGAAATTGGAGATGTGAGGCAACCCGATGACGGCGATATCGAGGATATAGTCGCTCTTCCGCTTCATCGTTCGCCGCCGTTCCAGGGAGATGGAGTCTTCCTCGGCAACATGGATGTCATGGTAGTAGGGAATGACCCCGGCCACTGGTATTCTAGTCCGGTCTTCCAGCCACTTAAGACCGGGCTCGAGCAGGGAGAGATCGCCGCGGAACTTGTTAATCACGAAGGCTTTGACGAGAGCGCGTTCTTCAGGCTCCAGCAGCCCCAAAGTTCCGACCAAAGAGGCGAACACACCGCCCCGATCGATATCCGCCACCAGCAGTACCGGCGCCTGGCAATGTAGGGCCACGCGCATGTTGACCATATCCCGGTCTTTTAGGTTTACTTCAGCGGGGCTACCTGCCCCCTCGATCAGGACAACTTCGTACTGGACCGACAGTTTATCCAGAGACTCGGTTACTACGGACCACAACTGCTCTCGTGACGAATAGTATTCCGTTGCCATCACCCTTCCCATGGGCTTTCCCTTCACCACCACCTGAGAGCAGTTATCGGCCTCAGGTTTGAGCAGAATGGGATTCATCTCCACTGTCGGCTCCACGCCGGCTGCCTCGGCCTGAACCACCTGAGCCCTTCCGATCTCCCCACCGTCACAAGTGACAAAGGAGTTGAGCGACATGTTCTGTGCCTTGAAGGGGGTCACTCTCCAGCCGTCTTGTTTCAGGATGCGACAGAGGGCGGTGACCATGATGCTCTTCCCCACTGAGGAGGCGGTCCCTTGGACCATTAAGGTTTTGGCTGGCATAAACAACCCTCGTCTGCTGCATCCTTCATCAAGTAGCTGCCCTCCAAGCGGCGCAAAAATCAACGAAGGACGATGCGAGACTTCGCTTGCTTCCCAGATGCAGGTGAATATAGGAAGCCATGGTATTCCTGACCCGGAATCCCTCCTTTCGTCCCGGCTGGTCCAGCACATCATAGGCAGACGAACCTCGTGACTCTCCTTGCAAAACCGACAGGTGAAATTCGTGCCCCCTAACCGATTCGCCCTTGCTCATGAGCGGGTTATCGTCCAGAGCAGACACGTTGCGGTAGCCTAGAGTCAACTTGCTCCCTTTCATCGAGGAGCAATAGGGAAAAACCGCTGCCATGGGGTAGTTTTTGCTCTCCGAATCTTCGATGCTTTCCCCAAGGTACATTAGCCCGCCACATTCGGCGTAGATAGGCAATCCCCTTTGAGCCGCCCTCTGCACAGAGGAACGCATCAAGCTGTTCTCGGATAGCTCACGCGCATAGAGCTCCGGAAAGCCCCCACCGATGTACACCCCGCCGACTCCTGACGGCAGCTCCCGATCCTCAAGGAGACTGAAGGAAACAATTTCCGCGCCCCAGGCTTCCAGTAGATCCAGAGAGTCGGGGTAATAAAAATTAAATGCCTTGTCCCTAGCCACGGCGATAGCCACCTTCGCAGCTCTATGAGCTTCGGGAAAGAGCAGGGAGCTATCCGGTTCAGATAAATCGATGGGTGCTGCCAGGCGCAATATGCGATCCACATCGATGGTGCGCTCCACCTGCTCTACCAGCCGACCAAAAAACTCAACAGAGACCCTTCCCTCAACCGTGGGAATCAGTCCCAGGTGGCGCTCCGGTAGTCGCAGATCGGGCCGCTTGGGGAGATAGCCCAGCAAGGTTACCCCGGCCTTCTCAAGAGAGGGCTTAACGAATTCCAGATGTCTCTCACCGGCGATGCCGTTCAAGATCACGCCGGCCAATTCGATATGCGGATCAAAGTTCTTAAATCCCAGCACCAACGCTCCAACGCTCCGCGCCGCTGCCGAGGCATCCACCACCAGAATCACCGGCAGGCGAAGCAGCTTTGCGACATGGGCCGTGCTCCCCTCTTCATCTTCCCCGCGGAAACCGTCAAAGAGCCCCATGACTCCTTCGACTACGGCGATTTCCTTGTCTCTCATCGCTCGACGAAACAATGCTACAACCGCAGCCCGCTCGAGGAGCCAGGTATCCAAATTGCGCGAGGGCAGCCCGCAAACCGCGCTGTGATAGGAAGGATCGATGTAATCGGGCCCCACCTTAAACGGCTGGACTTTATAACCTTTCCGGCATAGGACTGCCATGATTCCTGTCGCCACCGTGGTTTTTCCCACGCCGCTATGA
>JACQSK010000025.1 GCA_016205975.1 Candidatus Uhrbacteria bacterium
CGACCGGCCAAAATATCATGCACCACTTTCACTCGCTCGTTCTCTTGTCGGGACATAATGATGTTCTCCATATCTCGGTAGAATATACCGAGAGGAAAAATTCATTTCCCGCTATGAGGAAAATATCACGTCCTTGCTACACCTTTCTGTCGTCGGAGCTCAACAGATTTCAAACTCTGACGCGGTTTTTTGTTCTTGGATGGCTTTGGTGATGGCGGCACGGTCTTGATTCCTCCCGATGAGAACACCTCCCACGACACGGCCTTGACGCACGAAAATCTGCGTGACGCCCAGCGCGTGCACGCTGCCCAGAACCCGCACCTCATCGGCCGCGTCCTTGAGCGTGTCGCCCACGAAGATGATTTCCAGTCCCAGAGCGTTGGTCGCGTAGGAGGAGACGAGGTGAAACGGCTCGCGCTCTCCGCTCATGATGTGCGCCGCCGCGCGGCCTTGGCTCATGGCGTTCATCCAGTTCCCTGCCTGGATGTGCCGGCCGACGATCTCGTCGAAAAACTCCGCGATGTCGCCAGCGGCATAGACGTGCGGAATATTCGTCTCCAAAAAAGCATTGGTCCGCACGCCCGCGCCCACGTCAACGCCCGCGGCTTTGAGCCATGAAAAATCCGGAGAGGTTCCGATGCCCACGCCCAACAGGTGCGCGGCGTGCTCGCCTTGGGAGGTCACCACGCCCGTGAGCTCACTCTCGCCCAGGAGGTTCACGAATTGCGTGCGCGTGTGAAGTTCGACGCCGCGCTCGGTGAGATGCTTGGCGATGAGCGCGCCCGCCTCCTCCCCAAGGGAGCGCGTCCAAAAATGCGCGCCACGGTGAAAGAGCGTCGTGGGGAGACGGAAGTGCGAAAAAAGATTGAGATACTCGCAGGCGATAAAGCCGCCGCCGAAAATAACCGCGCGCGCGTCCGCCGGCTGCTCACAGAGAATCTGCGCAAGATGGTCCGCATCGTCCAGCGTCCTCAGATACGACACGCCGCGCAAGTCCGCGTCCACGGTCCGCACCTCGCCGCCGGTGGCGACCAAGAGGCGATCGTAGGGTAACTCACGACCGTCCGTGAGGCCGACAAACTGATTGCGCGGATCCAGATGCTCGCAGGCGATCCCGGTAAGCCACTCGATCTGCTGCTGTCCGTACCAGGCTTCCTTTTTTAAAAACACGCGCTCGCGTGGGACCTTCCCTTTCAAATAATGCGGCAGCAAGACGCGCGAGTAGAGCGGGTGGTGTTCCTCACTCACGAGCGTGATCTCACTTTTGGCGTCGCGCTTTCGCAATGCTTCTGCCGCCGTTGTGCCCGCGACTCCGCCGCCGACGATGACGTAGCGCATAGGTTAGAGATCCGGAAAAAGTTGCACCCCAGCCTCGTCAAAAATAAAAATCGCCAGCGTGGGACAGGACTGCGCTGCGAGGATCAGGTTTTCTTTTTCTTCCTCGGTTACGTCGATGACGCGTTCGTAGGTGCGTGGGGTCGGCTCGGTGCCGTGATCTAGGACGTAGGCTTTGTTTTCTTCGTTCAGCTGAAACGTCTCAGGGGCGATGGTGACGCAGGAGGCCGCGCCGATACAGAGGTCTGGGTCGACTTTGATGTGGAGTTTCATACCGCTCCAAAATATTTTTCTTTATAAAAACGGATCAGCTCTTCCACGGCCGGCAAGCAACCCGGGTTGCCGATGCCGACTTTGGTCTTCTGTTGCACGAGCTCGAGCGTGTGCGCGCCCTCAAGCACGGCTTCCTCGATGTCGTGGTCTGTGACCTTTGCCACCGGATCGATGAGGCGCGCCGACTCGGCGACGATTTTATCGAACTGCCCTGTCCGACGATAGTAATCGTTGATGGCGTCGCGCAGCGCCTTGTCGCACAAGACAGAACAATGGAACTTACGCGCCGGGAGGCCGCCCAAGCGATCCATGATGTCCTGCGGCTTGAGCGCGCGCGCGGCTTCAAGCGTCATACCGCCTCCCTCGGTCACCATCACGCTGGCCATCGAGGTGGAGGCGATCGCGCTTCCGCATCCGAAGGTCTTCCAACGGAAATCCTGGATATGCTCGCTTTCCGGGTCTACCTTCATCCAAACGCGCAGCTCGTCACCACAGGCCGGCGACCCGACTTTGCCGATCGCGTTGTAGTCACCCTCACGCGCGTCCTCAACCATAAAATTACGCGGGTGGAAAAAATGGTCCTTCACGACGTCTGTGTAAAACCAAGACTGCGCGCCGTTTTTTGCGGTGACGTCACCCGTTGTTCCTGCGATAGGTCTTAGCGGCAAAGACATAGGTCCAATAGGTCCTATAGGACCTATGCGAAATATTTAGGCTCAACATTCACCGGACTTAATGCTCGCAGTTTCGCGACCAGCGGCGGCAGCTTTTGAATCACGTAGTCCATATCTTCCTGCGTCGTGCTCCTGCCAAGCGTGAACCGGATGGACCCGTGTGCGACCTCATAGGGCAGGCCCAGCGCCAGGATCACATGGCTTGGATCCAGCGAGGCGCTCGTGCAAGCCGAACCGGTTGAGACGTAAATCCCAGCCTCATCAAGATACAGGATGAGCGCCTCTCCCTCAATGTCCATGAAAGACATGTTCACATTGTTGGGCAGACGGGCCGTGGGGTGGCCGTTGAGTCTTGTTTTGGGAATCGAGGATTGAATCCCGCGGATCAGCGCTTCCCGTAATGGGAGCAAACGTTTTTCCTGTCCCTCCCGGTCCCGCTGCGCGATCGCAAGCGCCCGCGCCAAGCCGACCACGCCGGCGACGTTTTCTGTTCCCGGACGGATCGAGCGCTCTTGCGCGCCGCCAAACAGGAGCGGTTGTAGCTTGATCCCACGCTTCACAAACAGCAGCCCTGTACCCTTGGGTCCGTAGATCTTGGAGCCGTTCAATGTGAGCATGTCCACGTG
This sequence comes from Candidatus Uhrbacteria bacterium, assembly GCA_016205975.1. Taxonomy (GTDB): domain Bacteria; phylum Patescibacteriota; class Patescibacteriia; order UBA9934; family GWF2-40-263; genus JACRJW01. Next base: position 2,909 of record JACQSK010000025.1, read on the forward strand.
CAGCTTCTGAGTGTCCAGCGGGAGGTACTCCGCTGCCTGGCACGCGTCTGAATGAAACAGGAGGGCAGGCCGTCCATGAACCTCTCGCCATTTCTGGATCCGATTTCCGATCTCGGCGATCGGCTCGATGGTGCCGATCTCGTTATTGGCAGACATGATGGACACCAAAATCGTGTCCGGGCGCAGCGCATCCTCCACTTGCTGCGCGCTCACCAGGCCGTCGCGGTCCGGCGGAAGATACGTCACCTCGAATCCTTCCTTCTTCTCCAAGTGCATCATGGCCTCGAGCACGGCATGGTGTTCGATCTGCGTAGTGATGAGATGTTTGCCTTGCGCTTGATTCTTGCGAGCGTAACCCAGCACGGCCAGGTTGTCCGATTCCGTCCCGCCGGAGGTGAAAAGAATCTCATCTTCGCGCGCGTGCAAGAGACTGGCGATCAGCGTCCGCGCCTCATCAACCGCATCCTTGGCGTTCTTGCCAAGCGAATGAAAGCTCGAAGGATTCCCGTAGACGTGTGTGAGATACGGCAACATCGCCTCCAGAACGTCTGGAAGCATCGGCGTGGTCGCCGCGTGATCAAGATACACTTCACGTTTCATAACACGCCGAGCCTAACAAAAAAGAGCCTACACTTCAACCCCGAAGGCTGTACTCACGATCCGCCCGATCGCATACCCGATCAGCGCGGCCGCCAGAGACACGACGACCATCTCGACGCCACTTTTTATTTTTGATGTGCGCGTAAAAGAAGCCGCCCACACGCCCACGGCAAAAAGGCTCAAGGCGGTTACCGCGACCGCAGGAATAAGCGCTTGGGAAACGGGGAGAAAAAAATAACTGACCAGCGGAACCACGCCGCCCGCCAGATAAAAAATCCCCATGACCGCGGCGGCGCGCACAGGATGCGTAGGCTCGGACGGTTCCCCGTGTCCCTGGCTCTCGTGGAATAACGTCTCGGCCTCACGCGCGCGCTTGGTTGAGAGGTAGCTTCCGGCCGCCATGGACGTCGCCTCAGCGGCGATGAGCACGAGACCGGAAAGGATAACGATATATCGGCTATTGGTCCCCACGGCAATGCCAGTAATGGTCCCAAGCGTTGAGACAAGCGAATCCTCGAGCCCAAACACGATCTCGCGCATGGAATCGACGATCTCGTGACGAAGCGTTTTTTTCTCCATAGTGTTATACTCAGCAGCATAACAAAAATCCTATGCAAATCCCAGCCGAACTTCCCGCCTTCCCAACGCCTACGCTTTTGGTCGTAAGCGATAACGAGCACGCCTTGTTCTTCCGGCTTCTCGATCGAGAGCTGACGCCTTCTGGCAAACTTGAGCTTCACTATCCCGTGAAAGACGACGTTGAACGCACCTCAGGGCTCTCCGCCGGGGGCGCACACTTTGCCGAGCAAAGCGAAAAACTCGAGGACGAGGGCGAGCATCGCTTTGCCAAGAGTCTCGCAAACGAGCTCTACCGCCGCCTCCAAGAAAACGATTACGAGGAGTTCATCCTGACGGCGCCTCAAGAGAGGCTGAATGAGTTTGTAGAGGCCCTTCACCACGACGTGAAATCAAAGCTCATAAAAACATTCGGCAAGCAGGTGACAAAGGAAAGTCCGATCGAAGTCTTGAAAAGAATCCTTGAAGCGGCTTAGAATCGCTTTTCTGTTACCTCTGCGATCCGCTCAACAGAGGTCTCACAATGGTTTCTTAAACTAATCGGCGAAACTCTTCCGGTGAAAGATGAATGTCCTTCAACATAGCTCGCAGCGTTCCAACTGGAATGTTGTAAGTATGCATTGAGATAACAACGATCCGACTATCGGCATGAACGTAAGTGGCATGGCTTCCTTTCTGACGGACAAAAGAAAAACCCAGATGCTTGAGCAGCTGAGTAAACCGTTTGGGTTTCATTTGTGGCAATCTAGGCATACTGTCCGACTTCCGCCCTCACACGACGTTTGTTGCGTAATGGGACACTCGCGGTTTGAAAAGTTTCAAAACTTTCATCGCGAGGAATCGCTTCTCCAAGATCTACCAACGTTTCAAGATAGAGTTCCATTGCCTCCTGAATGTTCTTACGCGCTTCAGCAATAGACTTGCCGGAGGTATGGCATCCGGAAAGGGCAGGAACGTAGGCGTGAAAAAACTTGCCATCCGGTTCAATAATCACACGAAAAGTATATTGATCCATATAGAAAACTATAACACGCGACAAGCGATGGGACAATCTTTGCCTAACCTCCTTTGATTTGTTATGCTCCCGCAAAGGTGGCCACGTGGCGAAGTGGGAACGCAGGGGTCTGCAAAACCTCGATGAGCCGGCTCAATCCCGGCCGTGGCCTCCAATCAAAAAGACCTGTCTTTTGAAGACGGGCCTTTTTCTTTATTGCTTAGAACACTTCTACGGTCGCGTATTTCACGCCGAAGGTTTTGGCATCAGCGAGATCTTCCATCCAAACATCCATCTTGTAATAGTAGCGTTCGTTCATACGGTCTTCCACATAGAACACGCGGTCGCCGTAGAGCTCGGGGATACGTACGCGGGTTCCAAGCGGCAAGAAGTTCGCGGCCACGACGTTCTCTACGGCGCGCTCGCACACATCAAGGCCTGAGGCGGTGATACACGGCGTGTCATCCGTCTGGGCCGGATCAGAGGTGTAGGCGGTCAGAGGAATCGTGAATGCGCGGCGCGGCGCGGCGTCGTCAGCTTCAGGAAGGCGGCCATAGGCTTCTGTCTCGTTTTGCATGGACGCGATGATTAAGGAGACGGTCTGCGAGTCGAGCGTCAAATGCTCGAGTTCAATGTCGGCGTTGGCTATCGTCGGGAAAAGTGTATAGATCGCTACAACGCCCACGAAAGCCGCTGCGGACAAATTCGCGGCGCGCTTGCGCAGGGGTTTGCTTGCCTGCTCACAGCGCACCCACAAAGAATAACAAAAGACGGTTGCGGTGCGTACAAAAAGGATGTCCTCTTCCCAATGAGATTTTAGTTTTGCAACCCACGTTCCCTTTGCCTTGTGTCCACGTGAGCGTGAATGTGTATTTCGCATACCCAGTGATATCCTCCAAGATCATCACTGGGCAGGCGAAATGATGCTTTTCGGCCCTGAAACAAAAGCACTTCCTCATATAGGAAGCGCCAGAAGAGTACCACAAAAATGCCTTTCCGTCAACCGGCTTATCCCACCGGTCGCCTCACTCAACCGTCACGCTCTTGGCAAGATTACGAGGTCGATCTGGATCGAATCCACGCGCCACGGCCATTTCGTAGGCAAGAATCTGTGTCGGAATAACGGTGAGGAGCGGCTGCAAACATTCGAGCGTCTTTGGAACGATAATAACCTCCTCGCACAGAGAGGAAACGGCGTCATGATCGGTGGTGATCGCAATAATTTTTCCTCCCCTCGCACGGATCTCCTCCATGTTGGACCGCGTCTTCTCAAACACCGAGTCCAAAGGACACAGCACCACAGATGGAAAGCTTGTGTCGATGAGGGCAATGGGGCCGTGCTTCATCTCCCCGCACGAGTATCCTTCCGCGTGCACGTAACTCACCTCCTTGAGCTTCAGGGCGCCTTCATACGCGATGGGCGCCTGATACTTGCGACCCAAAAACAGACAGTTGCCCATGGCGGCGTGCCGCTTCACGATCTGTGAAATCCGCGCGCGGCCCTCAAGGATCATCTGGATCTGGTCGGGAATCTCATAGAGGGCCGCCAAGACGGCTCCCGCTTCCCGCTCCGGCAGCACCCCGCGTAGCGCTCCCAGATACACGCCCATGAGCGCCAAAACACTCAGCTGCGAGAGAAACGCTTTTGTGCTGGCAACGCCGATCTCAGGACCTGCATGGTTGTAGACGCCCGCATCGGTTTCGCGGGCGACCGTGGAACCAACGACGTTCACAAGCCCTAGGGTCAGTGCGTGCTTGCGCTTTGCCTCACGCACGGCCTCAAGCGTATCAGCTGTCTCGCCCGACTGGGAGATGGCAAGCACGGCCGTGCGCGCAGAGATAATCGGCTTGCGATAGCGGAACTCGCTCCCAAGCTCCACCTCCACCGGAATGCCCGTGAGCTCCTCCAACAGGTACTCGCCAACGAGCCCCGCGTAATACGCGCTCCCGCATCCAATGATAATGATCCGATCGATTTCTTCGAGCCGCTCGCTCACGTCGCGCAGTCCTCCCAGCACCGCGCGTGTGCCTATGAGGTCAATGCGCCCACGCGTGGAGTTCTCCACGACTGCCGACTGCTCCAAAATTTCTTTCAACATAAAATGCGGATTCCCATTTTTCTGCGCCGTCTCTACTTCCCACGTCACGCGTTCAACCTGCTTGTTCACGGGCTGCTCATCCAAGCCCGCAAGGGTTACACCCTCTGAGCTCACAGCCGCCAGCTCTCCGTCGTCCAAAAAAATTACATCACGAGTGTGAGCGAGGATGGCAGATGGATCAGAGGCGACGTAGTGCTCATGCGCGCCCACGCCGATCACCAGCGGGCTGCCCATGCGCGCCGCAAAAAGCGTCTGGGGAATATCTTTAAAGATGACGACGATGCCGTAGGTCCCGCGCACGCGTTTCAGAGCACGGCGAATAGCTGCGAGTCCGCTCGCCTCCTCGCACTCGCTCTCGATCAGGTGCGCCAGCACCTCCGAATCCGTCTGTGAGGTGAACGTATGGCCCTTAGCTTTGAGCCCCTCGCGCAGTTCAGAATAATTTTCGATGATGCCGTTGTGCACGATCGCGACTTGCTCGTGGCAGTCCATGTGCGGGTGCGCATTCGCCTCGTCAGGCACGCCGTGCGTCGCCCAGCGCGTGTGCGCAATGCCCGCCGTCCCCGCAAGCGGCGCCGGAGGAAGCCGCTCGCGCAGCTTCTCGATTTTTCCCGCAGCACGAATCCTGACGAGTCCTGATGCTTGCACGCATACGCCTGCCGAGTCGTATCCGCGATACTCCATGGCGCTCAGGCCGGTGAGGAGAATCGGGAGCGCGCGTTTTTTTCCAACGTAGCCGATGATGCCGCACATAGGAGGGAGGGGACAAAGGGCGCAAAGGGAGTTAGGGTGATGTGAGTAGGATAGAGGAGGACGGATGGAAATCGCGCTTTTGAGAGGCACCGCTGTGGGTAACGTTATTTTTGACAGGAAAAGGGGCGCGCATTGATGCCCTGGTTTGTCCAAATCTGTTCGGCGATCCTTTTTTCCGGTATTCTTGGATCGTTGCTATGTCACACCACCAATACAACCGTCAGGGCTGGAGCGGCTCGCGCCTGCCACGCCTGCCGCGCCTACGCTCGCGTGTCCGCGGCCTCAAAAAAGGCGTGCTCGTCAAAAACGCGATCCTGCTTGGCATCGTCCTCCTGTTCGCCGGATCGCTCGCGACGTTGGGTCTCATGGCATTCATCTCGCGTGACTTGCCCAACCCCAACAGCCTGACTGAGCGCTCCATCTCGCAGACCACCAAAATCTACGACCGTACGGGTGAGCATGTACTCTACGAAATCTTCGGCGGAGAAAACCGAACGCTCAAACAGCTCCAGGAAGGCTTCTGCGGCGATGATGCCGCGCTGGAAACAGACGACAAAGGCATTCCCCTGTTCGCCGTGCAGGCGACGATCGCCGCGGAGGATCGCAACTTCTGCAAGCATGGCGGGTTTGACGTGAAAGGCTTCCTGCGCGCCGTGTTCCAAAACCTGATCGGCAACCGCGTGGGCGGCTCCACCCTCACCCAACAGCTTGTCAAAAACGCCATCCTCTCCAATGAAAAAACCGTTATCCGCAAAGTGAAGGAACTCATCCTGTCCCTTGAGCTTGAACGCCGCTACTCCAAAGATGAAATCCTCCAGATTTATTTTAATGAAATCCCCTACGGCTCCACCTACTACGGCATGGAAGCCGCCGCGCAAAATTATTTCGGCATCTCCGTGAGTGAACTCACACTCTCCCAAGCCGCCACGCTTGCCGCGCTCCCGAAGGCTCCAACAACGTACCTCAACAACCCCGACCGCTTGCAGGCCAGGCGTGACTACATCTTGGCTGCGATGCTTGAGATGGGTTTCATTGATCAAGCCGCCTATGACGCGGCGCTGGCGCAAGCCACGCCTGTAGACGTTTCCATCACCAACATTGATGCCCCGCATTTTGTTTTGTATGTAAAAGAGTTGCTGGAAGAGGCTTATGGCCGCAGCAAAGTGGAAGAAGGCGGCTTGAGAGTTATAACGACTATCGACTACGACATGCAGATGATTGCCGAGGAGGAAGTGCAAAAGGGCGTGGACGAAAATAAGGAGCGCTACGGCCTCACCAACGCCGCACTGGTCGCGATCGACCCCAAGACCGGACAAATCCTCGCCTTGGTCGGCTCCAAAGATTTTTTCGATGAAGAAATCGACGGTCAGGTAAACGTGGCTACGCGCTTGCGCCAGCCCGGGAGTAGCTTCAAACCGATTGTTTACACGAAAGCCTTTGAGCTCGGCTACACGCCCAACACCGTACTCTGGGACGTGGAGACAACGCTCCCCACGGTTACGGGTGACTACACTCCTCACAACTACGACGGCAGCGAGCACGGACCGATCCGGATTTTGGACGCGCTTCAACTCTCGCTCAACATCCCGGCCGTCAAGACGGTTTACCTGGTGGGCGTTGAGACGGCTTTGGACTTTGCCACGAGTCTAGGCTATACGAGCTTCGGCGATCATTCAGCCTTCGGTCTGTCCGTCGTCTTGGGCGGCGGCGAGGTAAAGCTGCTCGAGCATACGGCCGCCTATGCCGTGCTCGCTAACGACGGCGTGAGAAACGAAACCGTGTCGATCCTGAAGGTCGAAGACGCCGACGGTGAGACCCTCCAAGAGTGGAAACAAAAAGACGGTAAGCGTGTTGTGGAAGAAAACGTCGCGCGCACAACCAGCTATGTGCTTACCAACAACGACGCGCGCGCGCCTGTGTTTGGCGCCAACAGCTATCTGCAGTTAGGTGAGCGCCCAGTGGCAGCAAAAACAGGAACGACCAACGATTACCGCGACGGCTGGCTCATGGGTTATACGCCGTCCTTAGCCGCTGGCGTGTGGGTGGGCAACAACGACAATACGCCCATGAATAAGGCTGGCGGCTCGATCGGCGCGGGACCCATCTGGAACGGATTTATGAAGCGCGTCATGGAAGGGCGTCCGATCGAAACGTTCCCGACTCCCGAGATCAAGCAGACCGGCAAGGCGGTTCTCGATGGAGAGATTGGTTCCACGACCGTCACCATCGACCGCGCCTCGGGCAAACTTGCCACAGAGTACACGCCCGACTCCTACCGCGAGGAAAAAACCTTCGCGCAGTATCACTCCATCCTCCACTACGTAACCCGCGATGACCCAACCGGCCAGCCGCCTGAGCACCCCGAGGACGACGAGCAGTATGCGGCCTGGGAAACGGGTGTTCAAAAGTGGCTCGCCAAAAAACAAGCAGAGACGGGTGTGGAGATTTCACGTGAGGATCCACCCACCGAAGAGGATGACTTGCACGTGCCAAAGAACTTTCCCAACGCGCGCATCACCTCGCCTGATGACAATGACTCCGTGAGCGATCGCACGGTAACGATCGACCTTTCTGCCGACGCGCGGCGCGGCGTTGTGCGAGCGGAGTTCTTCGTGGACGGCCTGTTCCTGGGCTCTGATGCGCGTGCACCCTTCTCGCTATCAGCGACGCTCCCCAGCGCCGTTGGACGCGGCGTGCATACGCTCAAGGCCATCGCTTACGACGACATCGACAATGCGGGATCTGACACTGTGGTAATCACGGTCGAGTCGGAAGGAAGCGACACGTCCTTTGAACTCATTGATCCTAAAAACGGACAGACAATCGAACGCTCAAGCGCCACCTATACCATCGTCGTCTCGATCGACGACCCGGATTCCTATCGCTCCGTAAGCGTGTACGCACAGTCGCTGAGCACGGGACAAGAGACGCTCGTCGGGCAAACGCTCAACCCCAGCTCTCCGTTTCTGACCTTCGACTGGACGCTCCCCGAGTCCGGCACCTGGGCCTTGTCCGCTCGCGCCGCCTCGAGCGACGGCTCAGCCGAACTCACCACGGCCGGGACGCTCGTTGAGATCGTGGCGCAGGAAGAGTCTTCAAGCGGAGATGGAGGAGCAGGGCTCTTCATCCCGGAGTCCGATTTAAACTTGTTCTAAGCCGAAACCGGCCGCCTGCGATTGACAGAGGGCCGGTTTTGTGATATTTTGAAGCGTCGAATGACTTCGACAGGAGGGAAAAATGCAACCACCAAAGAGCGAAAAGAACTGGCTGTTCGTTCTGTGGGTCGTGGCCGTGTTCGCCTCGCCGCTCGTGCTGGGCGTGATCGACGTGATCTTCGATACCAACCTGTTTGGTCTGGTCTTGGTCGGGTCAGTTCTGTTATTTCTGCTGGGGTTACTGATCCTCGGGCTCGTGATCAGCGTGAAAGTCATCCTGACTGGAGACTGGTCAAACATCTTCCTTCTCACCCTCGTCTTGTTGGTCTCCTTGGTGTTCATCGGGGGCTCGGGAGCAGCGGGCTTCTATTTCCAACTGGAAGGATGGAAGAGTCTGCCCGTATTCCTGGGTGAGGGGTTGGGGACGCTGACACTCATCAGTGGGATGAGCTTCCTCAACGAGGAGCTCGCCAAACTCGGCAAGGGTGTTCTCTAGTCCACACCTCAAGGAGCCCTCATGGAAGGCATCTGCTGCGAGTGCCAGAACACTCACCCCGTTCACTACGGACACACCGACACGGAAGACGACCTCGACAGCCTCATGGCCGACGAAGTCTTCGACTGGGTCATGGACAGCCACGACGCCTACGGCTCGCACTGCTCCGGCTCCTGCACGACGCCCCAGGCGCTCATCAAGGAGAAGGCCTAGTTCCACCGCACGGCCCCATGACGACAAAACACCTCTCTGGTGGTCCTGTCGTCAGCGGGGTGTTTTGTTTTAGAGGTCACGATAATCGTCTCTTCCTTTGCGTATGAACAGATCGATGACCTCGAGTGTCTTCTCCCTAGACAAAACGATGTACAACACCCGCCAACGACCAACCCGTAACCGAAACGCCTTTTGACGCACCCCGACGATTGCTCGAATCTGTGGATGGTCGAATGGTTCCTGAGCTAGTCTCTCGAGCTCATCGAGGATCAGCTGTTGAGTCTTCCGATCCAGCTTTTTAAATGTGCGTTCAAACCGTGAACGAAAAACGACCCGGTACACATCAGACGAGGTCGTATTTCTTCCGTAGATCTGGCAGAGACAGAACCTTTTCTTTCCGGGTCTTTTTATAAGCCTCTAAAAAATGCTCCCGATCCTCTTGGATATCCAGCAAAAATTCCCGCACCGCCATCCCAACAAACTCACTGCGTGTTTGGTCAATTTTCTTCGAAAGCACATCAACCGCGCTGGTCAATGTTCCTGGGAGGGAAACGGAAAATGTTTTTGCTGTCTGTTTGGACATACGTTTCAAACCAACAATACCTCACTCTGTTGCCCTATAGCAAGGACGTGACCGTTTGAGGCGTCGACGTCTCTCGACTCAATCGACGTGGCACGGCCTCGCAGCGACAAGATACCTCTCTGGTGGTCCTGTCGTCAGCGGGATATTTTATTTCAGAAACATGCGGCAGGAAAAAAATCCGGCTGATGAAAATCAGGTTCTGTCCCCGGTACTGCTTCATAGGCTAAGAACTGTCCGGCCATGATCGCGAAGGCGTTGAGGGCGCGCAGGTTCTCTGGAACCATGCTCCAGGGAATCGTCATTTCACTCGTCCACTGTTTCTCCGCCGTCTTTTCGAACCGCACAACAGGGTGGAACGCCTCATAACTATTGGCTCGTCGCCGAATGGAATCAAAACTTAGGACAAGGAAGTGGCCGCCGGCGCCGAGCTCCAGCTCGAGATACTGATGGCCTGGGCCTACGAGAAACAGCTCGACGACGTCAAAGTTCCATAGCCCGTCCACGCGCGTGCCCATCGGCGCGTCAGGCGCGCTGGTCTCAAGCAGCAGCGGCGCGTGCGTGCGCACATGGACGCCCTGTTTGTTCAAAGAGAGCTCAAGTGTGGCCCACAAGCGGTCGTCGGAGCACGCCGTTCCGTTCCACAAGCGGTCAATGTGGAGGGTAAGCGCGTCAGGAGAATGTGGAATCGTGATCACATGCGTCCATAGTAACAAATCAAAAAGACGAGAGCGAACGCTCGTCTTTTTCGGACCCAGGCAAAAGCCTGGGGCTTCCTGGGGAGAAAATTATTTTGCTGTTTCCAGAATACCCTCTACCTGCGCTGCCAGAGGCACCAGCTCGCCGCCGATAGCCTGCATGAGCGTTAGCTCAACCTCAGCATCCCCGTTCTCGTCGAAGTTGAATGTGCCAAGGGCTCCTGGCCAGTCAACGACTTGGTTGTTGAAGTAGTCGGCCACGGCTTGCGCGTCTGCGCCAGCCCGTGCCAGTGCCTCAGCGAGCAAGAAGACGCTGTCATAGGCACTCGCCGTGAAGGCAACGAACTCTGGTGCTCTGCCGTACATCACTTCATAGGCGGCGAGCAGGGAGGCCGCCTTTCCCTGCGTAGGCAACGCCACCTCGGCCATCACGACCTCTTCGTAGAGCGAGGGGTTTGCGGCAATGGCTGAGCGGTCGAGCATGGCGTTATCGGCAAACACGGCCACGTTCATCCAGGACTCGGAAAGTTGTTGCAAGATCAGCTCCCCTGCGGCTGGGCTTTGTGGAATCACATAGACCATCTGGGGGTTGCTGACACGCATCTTGGTGATGAGCGCACGGAAATCCGTTTCGCCAGAATCGAACGTCTCATCAAAGACGACCGTGCCTGAGTAAGACGCCTTAAAGGCGGCACGAACACCTTGGGCAAAGTCTGTCGTCTGTGAAATGATTGCCGCGCGCTGGAGGTTTACCGATTGCGCATAGGCGGCGACCAGCTTCGCTTCTCTGTCGTCTGATGGGTAGGTGCGGAAGACGAGATCACCCGCTTGGGTGATGTCTGGACTCGTCGCGGACGGAGAGAGAAGCAACACGTGTGCTTGCTGTGTGGTCGGTGCGGCGGCAAGCGTCTCACCGGAACAGGTTCCGCCCAAGATAAACTCCACGCCATCCACCTCCACGAGTTTCTGCGCGGCCGTGGCAGCCGCGTTCCCCTCACACTTAGAGTCCTCGTACACAAGCTCAATCTTCTTGCCGTTCACTCCTCCCGCCGCGTTCACTTCTGAAACCGCGAGGTCGTACGCGCGTTGCATGGCCGTACCGTAACTCGCCTCATCGCCCGTGAGAGGTGTGAGAACGCCGATCTTGAGTGACGCGCCCGCTCCACCGGTCACGGAAAAATAGACGAAGCCGAGCGCGATCAGGAGGACGCCGATCGCCCACAGAAGGGCGTTGTTGGATTTCTCAGGCATAGAGGTCTCTATTGCTTAATGGGCATGATGATATAGCGATACGCATCCGTCGCGTCCTTGGGGGTGATGAGGCAGGGGTTGCCGCCGTCGATCATTTCAAATACGACCTGGTCGCTCGCGATCGCCTGCAGGCCATCCAAAAGATAGCGGTAGTTTACGGTGACCGTGTTGCGCTGTCCAGAAAGTTCGGCCGAGCAGTTGGTCGAGTTCTCCCCGCGCGTGGCGTCTGTGGCGCTCACGGAGAGCTGGGACACGGAAGGATCAAACGTCAGAGTCACATCAAAAAGTCCGGAATGTGAGAAGAGGCTTGCTGTCTTTACCGCCTTCACAAAATCCTCACGGTCGATGACCGCGCGCGTCTGGAAGGCTGTTGGGATGATGGCCTTGTAGTCTGGATAGATCTCATCAATGGTGCGTGAAATAAGCTCGACGGGGCCGTAGGTAAAAACAAGTTGCGCGTTGGACAGGTGCAGCGTGAGTGTTGATGGAAGTTCAACATCATCTTTGAACACGGAAAGAATGCGGGCAACTTCGTGCAGTGTTTTTGAGGGAACAACCAGGAGCAGGGGTTCCTCAACAGGTGAAACGAGAGGAATGGTTTTCTCAGAGAGCCTATAGGAGTCCGTGGCCGCAAGCGTTAGGCGTCCTTCTTGTTCATGGGAGAAAAAAGAAAATGAGACGCCTGTGAGTTCTGGACGGGATTCGTTGGTTGCCACGGAAAAGAGGACCTGTGCGAGGGCTTTCTTAAACTCCTCAACCGGGATTTGGAAATCTTTCTCTCCAGAAACGCGTGGGACAAGAGGAAACTCTGAAGCCCCGAGTCCGTGAATTTTGGTCTTGTGACTTCCACATTGAACATTGGCGTTTTGGTCTTGTGTCTCGATGTGGATTGTTTCGTTTGGTAAAAGGGAAACGTAATCAAAGAAAAGCTTAGACGGTAATGTATACTCTCCTGCTTCTTCGACCTTTCCTCGTACGGTACAGTTGATCGCCATCTCCAGATTCGTCGCAGTAAAACGAATACTCCCTCCTTCTGCTTTGAGAAGAACGTTTTGAAGAATTGGAAGGTTCACGTTCTTTGTCATCAGATGACTCGTAATGGAGAGACCTTGATGGAGGTTATCCCGTGTGCAGGAGAGCTTCATAATTAGAATGGGTTTAAGAAGAAGAAAAAGGGAAGGAGAAGAAGGGGTTGTGGACGAAGGGGATAAGAGAAGAACTGTTTTAGTTTTCAGCTGATCCTTGGGGTCGGCTTTGTGGATGGAGAGATAAGGGAGAGGGTGGTGAAAGGGGTATGAGTTTTTTCGTTCGTCCTTGGCGCCAGAATACCCACAGGTTTTTCCTCCGAGTTAAGAGCCGCTTATCCACGCGTGAACAAGGTGTGGACTAGAGGGCGTATAACTTCTGCTTAATCAGTTCAAGGTCGTGCTGGAGCTTTTCATCTTCCAGCAGGCAGTTCGTAATTTTATCGTAGGCATGCATGGCGGTGGTGTGGTCGCGGCCGCCCAGCTCAGAACCGATGGAGGGATAACTTGATTTCATTTCCTCCCGCATGAGATACATCACGATCTGGCGTGGGAACGCCAGGCGTTTCTGCCGGCTCTGTCCCAAAAGGTCATCCATGTGAATGTCAAAGTAGAGCGCAACGGTCTGAATGAGCTGCCTGGGCGTGACGTTTTTGCGGCTGGAGGCTGGCTGGAAGCTTGTGAGGATTGGTTTGACGGTCTCGATGGAAGGCTTGGCATTTTTGAACTGGTGGAAAGCGATGATTTTATTGAGCGCGCCCTCGAGCTCGCGGACGTTCGTCTGCACGACGGTCGCCACATGATGGAGAATGTCGCGTTCAATGTGGTACATCTTTTCCCGGCACTTGGTTTCCAGAATCGCTACGCGCGTTTCAAAATCAGGAGAGCCGACGTCCGCGAGCATCCCGCACTCAAAGCGTGAAGTCAGACGTTCTTCTAGGTCAGAGATTGCCTTGGGCGGGCGGTCAGAGGAGATAACAATTTGGTGGTTGTTTTGGTGGAGCTGGTTGAACGTGTGGAAGAACTCTTCTTGCGTTTCTTTTTTCCCTCCCAAAAATTGGATATCGTCCACAAGCAAGATGTCCACGGTGCGGTACCGGTTCTTGAACTCACTCATCCGGTTAGACCGAAGCGCGCTGATAAAATCGTTGGTAAAGCGCTCACTGGTTACATAAAGGATTTTGATTTGAGGGTGTTTGTGGATGAGGTCGTTGCCGATCGCCTGGAGGAGGTGGGTTTTTCCCAGGCCCACGCCCCCGTAGATGAAGAGTGGGTTGTACACGCCTCCAGGCTGGGCTGAGACGGCCTGGGCCGCTGCGTGGGCGAGCTCGTTTTGTTTGCCTACGATGAACGTTTCAAAACAATACTTGCCGTTTAAGGAGAACTCCCCGGTGCGGATTTCTTTTTGCTGAGGCAAGGGAGACGAGGTAAATTGTGTTGGTGCTGCATTTTGTGGAGCGGGCACGGCCTCTTTTTCAAATAGCGGAATGTCACGCGGGGCGGAAGGACGATTTTCAACGCGGTAACTCAACTGCTTTACCGCACCATGGCTGTGCTCCTGTAATGAGCGCAGGATCTCGCGGGCATACTTTTTCTCAAGCCAGGCCTTTGTGAACATGTTGGGAACGCCAACGATGACCGCGTTTGTGTCCACCTCAGAGATGAACGTGTACTTGAACCAGGTCGTGAAATTGGCTTTGCTGAGCGTGAGTTCGAGCTCACCCAGCACAGCCTGCCACAGGTCGTTGGTGTTCATAGCGAGTATGAAGATCCTCCTAAAAGTTACGCTGCGCACCAGTGTAGAACAGTTGTGTATAACTGAGCAAGCTGGTGGAAACTGTGCATGGAGGTTGATGGAATGTGGACAGTATGTTAGCATCTCCGTATTGAAACTTGACTCTCATTATTTGATATGCCCAAGCGAACGTATCAACCAAAGAAACGTCAGCGCTCGAAAGTCCACGGTTTCCGTGCGCGCATGAAAAGCGCCACGGGGCGCGATGTCCTGAAGCGCCGCCGCGCGCGCGGCCGAAAGAGGCTCACCGTCAAAACAAGTAAGTAGGCTTGGGCTATGCTTCCGCAGACAAACAGGCTTCGGCAAGAAAAAGACATGAAAACGCTCTTCGCCAAAGGCAGGAGCGTTTTTGGGACTCTTGTGGGAATGAAGCTGTGCGCCAACGGGCGGCCGGTGACCAGGTTTGCTGTAGTGGTCGGTGTGAAGACGGCCAAGCGCGCAGTGGATCGCAATCGTATCAAGCGACGCGTGCGGGCGATTGTGTACGCGCTTTTGCCAGAGCTCAAAGGCGGGTTTGATGTGGCACTTCTGCCGAGGAAAGAGGCTCTCACAGCCAAGCCGGAAGCACTCAAGGCAGCTCTTCTTGGGAGCCTAAAGAAAGCCAGACTTTTATGAGATGGGTTTTGATAGGCCTCATCCGCGGGTACCAAAGGACCCTTTCCCCAGACCATGGCCTTGTAAAACCTCTATTTCCAGATGGTTTTTGCCGCTTTTACCCAAGTTGTTCGCAGTACGGCCATGACTCGATCGATCGCTTCGGTGCCGGAAAAGGCCTTTTTCTCACCTTTTGGCGTATTTTGCGCTGCAATCCGTTCTCAAACGGAGGGAACGATCCTGTCCCAGAGAGAAAATAGCAGAGTAAGTTGGTTTTTCCCCGCTTCCCGCAGGCACTCGTCGGATTGTGACGGTTTTGCTAGAAAAATATGGCTCAGATCGAGATCAAAATGGACATCAATCAGGATGCTTGGAACTGGTGGGAGGCATGCAACAAAGTCTCTCACGGTGTTGATTGGAAACAACGGATAGAGGGGCCGCTTCGCTTGGCACTGGCTGGGAAAGATCGATCCACAGCCAATGTCGTGCTCCTGCCGTACCTAGATCAGTATTACGCTGATCACAAAAACGAACTCCAAACAAAACTTACCGAAGCCCAAAACCTCTTTGCCGCCCAGGCGCCTCACGCGCTTGAGCTCATGGCGCGGGTTACGGGTAATCCCATTTACCGCGACTCCTTCACCTGTTTTCTGACGACGTTCCCCCGCTGCCCATACAGCCTAGAAAAAGGCTGGGTCTGGCTGTGCGCGCTGTGGCCGGCAAAATGTTACCTGGGAACATTCCTGCACGAGTTGCAACATTTTCAATTTCTCCATTACTACGCACACCTTCCGGAACTGAGCCACCTCTCTGCGAAACAAATCGATTTTTTGAAAGAAGCCCTGACCGTCATACTCAACGACGAGTTTTTGCCGTTTATGTGCGAGAAGGACAAGGGCTACGACATGCATCAGGAGCTTCGTCATGAGTTGGAAACATTTTGGGAGAAAGAAAAGGATTTTTACGCGCTGATTCTGTTTGGCGCCGGGCGGTTGATGAAACAAGCTGGAGAAACTAAGTTAGGGGCGGCTCGTTGAACGGAGAGCACACACGACGGGAAGACCTGAGGTCGACCCATTTTTATTTCTGCCAGGTTTTTGTCACCTTGACGTGTTTCATTTTGGCCGTGAGGCCGCGGACGATCTCGATTTGGCTTTTGGGTAGGCTGAGCTCCTCTGCCAACAACTCGATCACGGCGCGGTTGGCCTTCCCGCCCTCAGGAGCGGCCGTGACGGATACCTTAAGCGTATCCTCATCAAGCCACGCGACCGCATTTTTTCTCGCGCTGGGTTTTACATGGACGGTGAGGATCATAGACGGAAGGATTTTAACAGGCGCATGTCCTCTTCCCGCTTTTCGTCCATGGGCGTTTCCAGGATGAGGTCGAGGTGCTGGAGCTTAGGGCAGGTGACGAACAACTCAAACGCTCGCAGGCCCATCTTCCCCTCCCCTAAGTGCTCATGGCGATCCTTGTGCTCACCCAAGCCGACTTTGGAGTCGTTGCAGTGGCTTGCCACGAGGCGGTCGAGACCGACAAGGGCGTTGAAGGTTTCGAGGGTTTCATCGAGGCCTTTTTTTGTGGTGATGTCGTAGCCGCTGGCGAAAGCGTGCTGCGTGTCAAAGCAGATGCCGATCTCACTCCCGCGCCGGGCGCCGTCCAAAAACATTGCGAGCGCCTCAAAGGTGTCTCCCATCACCATGCCGGCGCCCGCCGAGATTTCGATCAGGAGCTGGCACGACCCCCCATAGCCCTCCATGATGCGGTCGAGCCCATCGATCACGAGACGCTCCCCTTCTTTTCGACCGACGTTTTTACTGGAGCCCGGATGGAACATCATCCCCGCGGCGCCCAGCTGGCTCCCCCGTTCGAGCTCCTCGCGCAAGACAGCAACCGAGCCATGGCGGATACGGTTTTCCGAGGAGGCAAGGTTAATGAAGTAGGGCGCATGGATGTACGCGCGCTTTACACCGTGGTCCCTCATGGCCGTTTGGAAAGAGGCCGCATCCTCATCAGAAACCGGTTTGGGTTTCCCTCCCTGCGGCGGGCGCGAGAAAAATTGGATGGCCTCGCACCCAAGAGACGCTCCATTTTTTGGGGCGTTGGCGAGAGAGCCGGCAGCTGAGATATGCGCGCCCAAAAACATAAAGTGATGGTTGTCCATCACTTTATCATTTATCTGACCATGGCTCCACGCAACAGATCAATCGTTTTGCGGTTCCTCAGGATCTGTTCCATGTAGTCTCGGTACTCAGGCGAATACACGCGTTCTTTTGTTTCCTTGTCTTCGTACTGGGAGGCAACGCGATCCAGCTCTTCGTCCAGCTCGCTGTCTTTGACCTCGACGTTTTCCTCTTTGGCTACGCATCGCAGCACCAGGGCGACCTTGATGCGTATGAGGGCTTGGGGGGTGAAGTCGAGCTTCAACTCGGCAAGCGTCTTTTTGAGGTTCTGCACGTAGGAGTCGAAGTCCGCTCCTTGGGACTCGACGGCGCGCTTGAGCTCGCCGACCATCTTGTTGATTTCCTCGTTCAAAAGGAGGTCGGGGATGTTCTCAAATTGAGATTTGTTCGCAAGCAGTTCAAGCAGTTCTTTTTCTTCCGCGGTGCGCGCCTCGCGGATTTTTTCATCTAGCAAGTTTTTGTGAATGAGCTCTCGCATGGACGCCAGACTTTTTGTTCCCAGGCTTACGGCAAAGGCGTCGTCAAGCGTTGGAGGCAGAAGGTGATAGAGCTCTTTCAAAACGATCTCGAACACGACGTCGCGCCCCGCCAACATTTTTTGCACGTGCTCTGTGGGGAACGGGAGCGTGAAGGTTTTTTCTTCGCCTTCCTTCATGCCCACGACCTGCTCCTTGAGGCCGGGGATGTAGTAATCCTCCGTAAGGTAGATGGCGTGGTTGCCTGACTGGCCGCCTTCCACCGGCACGCCGTCGAGTTTCATATTCATCGCCACGACGATTTTGTCCTGCAAGGTGACGGCCTCCCCTGCCGCCGCGCGAACCTCTTTGGTCTGCATGCGCGTGAGGTCTTTGAGGGCCAGGTCGATCTCGCTGTCTTTTATTTCGCTCGCTCGCGCGGCAACGGACAGTTTGCGGAAGTCCGCAAGAGCCGTCACCTCCGGCATACGCACCACGACCGCCGTGAAGACGATGTCATTTCCCGGCGCGAGTTTTTCTACGTCGATTTTCGGAGAGCCGACCGTGTCCAGGCGCTGCGAGAGGATCGCCTCCACATACGACTTGCGCACCAGAGGCTCAAGCGCCTCCTCGAGGATTTTCATCTCCCCCATGCGCGCCTTCACGATCTCATAGCCCGCGTGCCCAGGACGGAATCCCGGAATCTGCGTCTGCACAGAAAGACGTTTGGCCGCCTCCTCCAGATAGGGCCACGCTTCCTCTTGGGTGATGGTGAACGTGAGCTTGATTTGATTTTTTTCGAGCATCTCTGTTTTGATGTCTGGCATAGTGGGGCGCAGAGTAATGGTATTCCTGGGAGATGTCAATGAAAAAGCTCCGACGCAAGGTCGGAGCCGTTTAGGCACGCGCGTGTTCTTCGCCATTCACGCGTGCGATGCGCGCTGCCACGCCGGCGATTTGCTGGCGCCGCTTGTGGAAGTGCGCCTGCATGGCCGTTGAGAGTTCGTGCCAAGCAGGCGTGTTGCAGAGCCTGGGATACCACAGTCGAATGAAGTCCCGGCCGGTCGAATCAAATGCCTCCGGCGCCATGAGTGCAATTTCCGCTTTGAGCGCCTTGATGTTTTTTCCCGCGATGGGCTTTCCCATGGGGAGAGGAACGACTTTTCGATCCTTTGCGCGTTGGGGCCTTTGGGGCGGCGCCCGACTCGCCTTGGGCAAAGACGCAAGCGCGTCGATGATTTCTTGTCGCTCGCGTCCCAAGGCCGCGAGCTCTTCCAGAACCTTCTGCGTCCTTACCTCAAGGGCGCGCAAACGGTCAAATGATGAGCGCATTGCTCCTCCGTGAGGGGTTGTCGCTTACCGCGGTTGGTAAGCACGCACCCTGCCAGTTTTTGAGACCACCGTCAAGGGACTCTTCGCGTAGAGCTGCCAGAGCTGATCGGCGACGCGCGTCAGCGGCACGGTTCCGCGCAGCCTGCCGAAGGAGATCAGCCAGGTGGTCATCCGGTTGTGGCTGGTGGTTTGGTAGAGCGCGCGCGAGAGCGAGAGCGGGAAGATCGGCGTCGCGCATTCGCGCAAGAGCGGCGTGAGGCGCGGCTCCTGAAAGAAGCTGAAGCTCTTGTGCACTGTGAGTCCTTGGAGGCGCTCTGCGGTTTGATGCATGCCTCCTAAGACGCGCACGAGGCTTCCATGGACGTCCTCAAGGAACACCCCAGGCTCCTCCTCTGGACTCGTAAACAGCGCAAGCCCCATGAGCACGCGCCAGAGCAAGCCGAAGTCTCGGCAGAACTGCGCATGAGCCAGATGGTTTCGATAGTTGCTGTTCTCGAGAGAGTCTTGCAACTGGTTGTTGAGAGCGGACAATTGCGAACGGACACACCCCTCAAGCAGGGAGTCAAGCGCGTTTCCAAACACGACGCCTGAGGCAACCGTGTCTGCGTCCAAGTTGGCGAAGGTCGTTACGCACAAGAGGCCGCTCTCGCGCGAGGGGAACACGCGGAAGAGCTTGATTATTTCATCTGCACAGCTCTCCAGTTTTCCTTCGAAGTCGGCGTTTGCAACGGCTATGCGCCCCGTGTCTTCACACGCATGCGCTTGGGCCCACTCACCGAGCGTTCCTACAAAGACGTCTTTGCGAGTGAGCGGGCTCAGGCTCAGGCGAGGGTTCCTCATGGCTCGGATGAGCTTTGGGTCGCGCTCCACCGGGTGAGCTGTGATGCCGCGCGCGGCATAGTGCGGGCCCTCCAGGTTTTGGACGCCTGGAAAGTAGACGGCATGAAGGCGACTCTTTGGGGCTCTTGGGAACAAACGGTCGATCGCAGAGAAGTACCACGACCGAACCCAGTTCTTGGCTGGTTGATCGTAGTTTTGCACGACTCCTCCGATCCCTTCTGGGACAGCGCATTTCATCAGAAACGAGGTCAGACGTCAATTGTCTTCGGTTGACAGAACATGTTACGTTGGCTTAGAGTGTCCCGTCTTGCGCTATCCCTAGGCGCAAGCGATACCTGAGGTGACTTATGGGCAACCGTACTCGTGATTTGGAAGAGAGGCTCGCGCGACAGGATCGGCCTACCCCGATCGTACAGATGAAAGCAAAGCAGGACGACACGCATCTGCTGGCGAGCCGGGTGCTCGCTGGCGAGATCAATGCCCGCCAGGTTCCTGTGCATCTTCGCGAGGAGGTTCTCGCGCAGACCCGCGTTCTGCACCAGGCCGTGGTCGCGCGCACGGACGAAACGGTCCGCTCGCTCAAGGAGGCTCTTACGCAAGCCAACCAAACGGCGCGCACGCACAGCGACGGGCAAGGGCAGGCACTGAGCGAGGCCGAACGTCAGCGGAGCACGGCGCACGATCTGGGGCGCCAGACCCTTGCCCTGCGCGAGGAATTGGAGCGCCTGCGCAGGGAGAATGGCGAGCTGGAAGAGCAGCTGAGGCTCGCACACATGGAGGCCGTTGAGCGCATGAGCGAGATGGAGACCTTGCGCGCGGGAGAGATGGGGACGAGCGAGGGGGCGCTTC
>JACQSK010000026.1 GCA_016205975.1 Candidatus Uhrbacteria bacterium
CTCCTCAGGGGTGAGGATGAGGCGAGGAGCCACTGGAGTGGACCAGGGAGGCATGTCTCCCAGCGAACTCATGGCTGCTTCCGCTTCAGGACCAGAAATCTTCCCAACCATCTCGGCGTCGTCACGACTGCGGGGAGTCTTGGGTTCTGGGGTGAAGGGGTTTTCGAGGGAGGGGTACATAGGGAGGGTTAGACGGTTATAGCTCAACAAGGCTGTTGTCACCGACGATGAGCCTATGACCTGTCTTGGGATGGGTGCGCTGGGAGTCGACCAGAGTCGCATTTTGGCCGATGAGGCTGTTCACGATCCGGCGGGCCGTGTCGATCGTGGCACCGCTCAAGACGATCGAGTGTTCGACTTCCGAGTTGTGGATCTTCACGCCGTTACCGATGGCCGTATAGGGACCAATGTAGGAACCGTGAATGTCGCAATCCTCACCGATCACCACCGGCCCGCGGATCAAACAGTCGGGGCTCACGCGCGTCCCTTTGCCGATGGTCACCATGCCCTGAACCTGCGCGCCGTCGGGCACATCGCACGCGACACAGAACGCCTCGCGCGGCAGGTCGTCCATGATGAGGGCATTACCTTCGATGAGCGCGTCGGGCGTACCCGTGTCCTTCCACCAGCCCGTGATTTCCTCATGGCCTGTCTTGCCATGCTCGATGTACCAGGTGATGACGTCGGTGATCTCGTACTCGCCGCGCGCGGACGGCGCGACGGTCTTAAACGCTTCAAAAAATTTCTCATCGAAAAGATAAATCCCCGTGACCGCGAAGTCCGACGGCGGGTCTTGCGGTTTTTCCACCGTGCGCTTGAGCGAACCGTCCGGATGGAACTCAGCCACGCCGAAGCGCTGCGGATCCTTCACGCGCGAGAGCGCGATCATGCAGTCAAGGTTCTCCTGCTGGAAGCGCTCCACGAAACGATTGATGCTCCCCAGGATAATGTTATCGCCCAAGAAAAAAAGAAAACGCTCGCCCTGCAGATGTTCCTCAGCATTCGCCACCACGTGCGCCAAGCCCTTGGCGCCGCCGCGCTGCTCAACGTACGTCACGCGCGCGCCGAACTCCGAACCGTCTCCCAGCACGCGGCTCATCTCCGCCACCTCGCCCGGGTTCACGTTGATGATGATGTCCTTGATCCCCGCGTCCGTGACTTTTTTGAGCACATACCAAAGCATCGGCTTGTTGGCCAACGGGATCAGGTGCTTATTGATGGTCCAGGTGATGGGGCGCAGGCGCGTGGCGCGGCCGCCGGCGGCAATGAGGGCTTTCATAGATTGGATTTTTTCGCGTGCGCGTATTTCATCATCGTATCGCGCAGCGCGTCACGAACGGGACGCATGGCGATGCCGTGCTCTCCCAGGCGCGCTGAGGAGAGAAAATTATTGGACCGTCCTTTGGTGGCGAAGCCTTGCGCCACAAGGTCGTCATTCCCGATCCACTCGCAGGCGTGCGCGGGGTCCACGAGCTCGCGGTAAAGCTCCAAAATCTCTCGATGCTTCACCGTGCCAGGATTAGTGACATGGAACACGCCCGCCGCACGTTGATCCATGAGTGCATGGAACACGCTGACCATGTCGTCCACAATCGTGACGGAGTTCTCCACGTCGATCACTTTGGGGAATCGCGCAAGCTTGTCGATCAGGTTGTCGGGAGAGGGCGTCCAGTCGATGGGCATGCGGATGCGGGCGATGCCGACATGGGGCAAGGTTGAGAGTACGAGATCAGCCGCCCACTTGCTGCGGGAGTAAACCGGCACAGGATTGCCGTGATCGTCTTCACGCCATGCGCGGTCGTCATGCGGTGAGTCGCCGTAGAAGATGCAGCCAGAGCCCATGTGTAAAAGATACGTGCCCGCCTCCTGACACGCCTCGGCGATCAGGATCGGCAGGAGCGTGTTCCCGCGGATCGTCTCGCGTGCATGATCCTCGCACCAGTCCACGTTGGGCTTGCCGCGCACACCCGCGGCGTTCAAGACCGCGTCGGGCCGCACGCGCTCGATTTCTTTCAACACGTCCTCCACCGAGTTCACAAAAACATCAGAGAGGACGGTGTCCTCTCCCCACGCGCTCGCGCATCGCGCGCCCATGTATCCTTTTCCGAAAATGAGAATCTTCATACGGTCTTCAATCTCTCGCCATATTGCTTTTGATAGTAATCCTTATACTCCCCCGTGCGGCATCGATCAACCCACGTCCGATGCGCCTTGTACCACTCAACGGTCAGCCCCAAACCTTCGTCAAAACTCATCTGCGGCTCCCATCCCAGCTGTGTGCGCAGCTTCGTCGAGTTGAGGGCGTAGCGCCGGTCGTGCCCAGGACGGTCTGCGACGTACTCGATCGCCGAATCGTCGCGCCCCGTGAGCGCGATCAGCTTCTTGGTGATCTCCAGGTTGGGCACGCGATACCCCGTGCCGATGTTGTACACCTCGCCCACGAGCCCCTTTTGTACGATGAGATCAATCGCGCGGCAGTGGTCCTCGGTAAAAATCCACTCGCGCACTTGCAGGCCGTCTCCATAGACCGGCACCTTTTTTCCTTCGAGAAGGTTCATCGTGAACAGCGGAATCAGCTTTTCGGGAAACTGGTACGGCCCGTAATAATTGACCGAGTGCGTCACGATTACCGGCACGCCGTAGGTCACGGCATAGGCGTGGCACAGATGGTCGCCCGCAGCCTTGGAAGCGGCGTAGGGCGAGCGCGGTTCAAACTTGCTCTCCTCATCGCTCTCGCCTTCTAAAACCGCGCCGAACACTTCGTCGGTGGAGATGTGCACGAAACGCGGCGTGCCCTGTTGGCGCACGGCCTCCAGCAGGTTGTAGACGCCGTTCACGTTGGTCTCGATAAACGCGCGCGCGTCTATGATGGAACGGTCCACGTGCGTCTCGGCCGCGTAGTTGATGACGAGGTCTACGCCTTTCATGACCGCATCAACCTGCCGCGCGTCGGCGATGTCGCCTTTCACAAACCGGTAGCGCGGATCGTCCGCGACGCCGGCGAGGCTTTCAAGATTCCCCGCGTACGTCAGCGCGTCAAAATTGACGATCTCAATATCTTTGTAGGTACGCAGCAGATACGGGATCATGTTGGCGCCCATGAACCCCGCGCCGCCGGTGATGAGGATTCTCATAAGCCTAAAAATAATTTGACCTTGTACCAGCCGGAAATCGTCGTGCCATCCCAAATCTCCCCGGAGGCGATGGCATCATCGATCTGCGCGGGGGTCATCTCGCGAACCGTAATCTCTTCAACCTCATCGAGCTTCTGGCCAACCCAGACAGGATCACGCCCGAGAAACACATGCATTCGCTCCTTTGAAAACGCATTCGCAGAGGCGACCCACCCAAGGGGGATGAGCTCACCCAGCTGGTATCCGCACTCCTCCATGGCCTCACGCCGCGCGGCTTCTTCGATCGTCTCGTTCTGTTCGATACCTCCTGCGGGGTTGCTGAGAGACGGACGGTCGAACAGGTAACGGTACTCATCCGTCATGATGAACGTCCCCTTGTGCGTCTGCACGAAGACACTCACGAAGCCGTCCGTGTAGCCGTTGACGTGATAATAATACTCCCCTCTCTTGCCCGTGCCTGTTTCAAACTCGTCCACATAAAACCGGAGGAAGGAGTTGCCCTCGATCAGCGTTGTCTTGAGCGTCTTCCATTTCATAGAAGTCTGCGAATCTGCTCCCCGAGCGCCTCGCGCTGTTCGCTCGTAGCGCTTTCATGGGGCCACGGAGCAAGTCCATCTTCCTCGTGGCGAGGGATGATGTGCAGGTGCGTGTGAAAAATGACTTGGCCCGCGGCTGCTCCGACGTTTGCGGTCACGTTGCAACCGAGCGCGCCGGTGGCCTGCACGACGGCCGGCGCGATTTTTTGCACGGTATCCATGACCGCGTGCAGGTCCTCCCGCGAGGAAGCAAGCAGGTCGGGTGCGTGGGCCTTGGAGATCACAAGCGCGTGCCCGGGCCGCACGGGATTGATGTCCAAGAAGACGACGGTACGTTCGTCCTCAAAGAGCGTCGTGGACGGAATCTCGTGAAGAGCGAGCTTGCAAAAGAGGCATGAGTCCATATCAATCTTTCATGAGTGAGTAAACGATGGATGGCACGAGCAACGCGATGACAGAGATGAGGAACCGATAGCCCTCAAGTTCCTCGCCCGTTTTCCAAACGAGTACAGCGGCAAGCAGGCCAAGCGCGAGGCATAACGCCGTGTGAATCCACGGACGCTCCTCATACTCGCGCACCAGGCTCGCCCAGGCAAGCCCCAGCATGATCGCGCTCAACAGAAAAAGGTGCACCGAGAAGTACCTCGACACGAACCCGGGAATCGCGAGATCCATCACCCAAAACACCACATAGGAAGTGGCGGACACCAGAAATCCTGTACGCGCGATAGCCTCAAGAGGGCGGAGCGTTTTTGGCTTCCAAATCATAAGCAGCGTTAGCGATACATCCAGGCGTTGATGGCGCGAACAAGGAAATGAGCACCCAGCTCCTCGATCCCCGGCGCGGAAAAACTGAACTTCCAGCTGTTATCCTCGGCATAAATCTGCTGCGTGTCAAACGCGACGGTTGCCACAAGCCACTCCCCTTCCTGGCGCGGCGACTGATAGGCGGCGAGCACATAGTCTACCCCGAGATCCTCAAGACTCGCATAGGGCGTGAGCGACACGGGGTCGGGATCGAAATACTGCGAGGCGGAGAAGGCGATCTTGCCGTCAGCCACGATCTCCACGTCGCCCACGGGAATCATCACGGACTCTGGCGCGCCCTCGCCTTCAAGCGGGAGGACATACCAGGCATAGGGCTCAGAAATCTCCAGGCTCACAGAAGCGGCGCGCACGGTTTGGATCCCTTCGGCGTGACGCGTTTGCAAGCGCACACGCGCGGCTTCGGTCCAGAGCGTGGCGCCGCGCGGCTTCTCACGATACCCAACTTCATCGCCCACGAATACCGATCCGACGAACGCGATCTTCTGCTGCGGTGTCTCAATGCTTCGGAAGAATACGTCGCGAGTGGTGTCCATGACCACCTTGTACACGCCCTCCGTCAGGCCCTGCGCAGTAAGCGCGAGCGTCAGAAGGCCCGTGGCCGCGGCGTCATCCGTCGCGTTGCCGTCGTCCTTGGCGCGCACCTCGGCCACGGGCTGTCCGGACTCGTTGAACACGGTCACGCGCACAACGTCCGCGCCATCTTCGCGGTTCATGTCCATATAGCGGAACGTAAACGCAAGCGTCTCGTCTTTGATGTAGGTCTTGAACTCGTGATGGCCGCGCAGGGACACGTCGAGGGTCTGGACGCGTGAGGTGGGCGCGTACCCGGGAAGACGATACGGCACGTCGAAGGCCGTGCGATAGGAGGCAACCGCGTCGCGCGCGGGAGGATCCGCAAAGAAGGCGGCGATCGAGTCGTACGTTTTCTCTCGCTGGAGCAAGACCAGTCCGCCACCCTCAAGCCGCTCCCAGGGCGACGCGTCGATGAGGAGGTTGTGCACGGCCAAGAGCGTGTAGGACTCAGGGTTCACGCTTGAGAGCACGCCCAGCTCCACGATCGGCACGGCGTCATTTTGAAACCAGACCTCCAGCGCCACGCGCTCGAAGTCCCGATGCGGATGCACGAAGAAGAACGCGGGATCTCCCACGACCGCCTGCACGCCGTCCTCGGGCGGCAGAACGCGCGCGCTGGGCTGCAGCTCATCGATGAACGGCGAGGCGTCGCCAACGGTATGGGCGACAAAAAAAGTGCCGGAGGGCACGAACCACTGAACCGCAAGCCAGCCGAACAGCAGGATCGGAACGATGAAGAAGAGAAGTTGGATGAGACGTGTGAGGATGGTCATGGCTGCCACAAACGATAAAGAGATTCTTGGTCGTACGTTTCCACGAGCTCAATTTGCAGGTTCATCCGCTTCAACCGCGCTTCATTCAGATACGCCATGTCCGCCTCGGGCAACGTGATGCCATAATAATACAATGGCGCTTGGCGCACGAGCTCGGGCATGGCCGCGTACGTCGCCTCGTCGCGCAAGGTCATCCAGACGCGGCGGTGCGGGAAGAAAATCTTGTCCGCGCGATCGACGATGATGACCGCGCTCCCTGGCGTCAGCCGCAGCACGGACGCTTGAATCTGCGCGGAGCTCTCGAGGGTGCCTCTCATAGAAAGAAGCGCGTCTTCCCCTTGCAGAAACACGACGCGGACATTGAAGCTCGCAACCAGAAGGCACAGGGTCGCCAGCAACACGCCGCGCGAGAGTCGGCTTCTGCCGCGCTCCGCGATCCACACAAGCGCGGCGGCGATCAAGGGCGTGGAAAAAAGAAACAGCGGCAGCCAGTAGCGGATGTAGGAATTAGCCATGGTGGCCTGCATGGGATCCGGGTTGTCGTGGATTTCCCAGCTGCCGTAGAGCAAGACGAGCCAGAGGGAAATGAGCGCAGCGATCGCGAGCCCGGCGCGCACGCTTCGCCGGTGAGCTTTGCGCGCAGACAGGACAAAAAATCCCAACAGCGCGAGCGGTGAGAGCCACCAGAACATCTCGATGCCATAGGTACGCAGGTTCTGCCACGCGATCTCCGGGCGCAGGCCGAAAGGGAAGAGCGCGACGGTATCGAGCGTGTCGGTGGCTTGCAACGTCTCGACGAGCGCAGGCTGGACCGTATAGCCGGTCGTGAACGGGTCGCCGTAGGTGAGCGCGTTCATGCCAAACAAGAGAACGAGCGCGGGGGTCATACCCAAGAAGGCCGCCATACACCGGCGCAGGGACACCTCGCGCCACCAGAAGGCGCCGGCGAGCAGAAGCGCGAGTGCGATCCAGGGCGCCTCGGACGCGCGCACGAACAGCGCGAGTCCTAAGAGGAGTCCGCTGAAAACATCGTTCACGACCCCGCGTGCGCTCGTGCGCTTGAGCGGACGCAGCGTCCAGAGCCAAACCGATAGGACGAGCAGATCCACGAAGAGGACATTGTGCATGAGGGAACGCGCGGAGTAGTACCAGACGGCCGGATGCAACAGGAACAACGCGAACGACAGCCGCCCGATGAGCGGGCGCGTAAAGCGCTCGATCACGCGTCCCCAGGCGAGCGCGGCCGCGATGGTGATGAGCGGCGTGAGGATCCAGAAGCTCCAAACGCCGACCGCGGCGGCGACGGCGCCGTAGAGAAACGGCAGTCCGAGAAAACTTCCGGGCAGAAGGACGCCTTGCACGGACACGGTACTGCGCGGATGCACGCGCCCATCAAAGGAAGCGGACAGCTCGTCCACAGCGCCACGAAACGATCCCGTCTCAGAAAACAGTGCGGCAAAATACGCGTTGGCTGTCTCGTCCGGCGAGACGGTGAGCCGTGCCGGGTTCACGAGCACCAACGAACCGACAAAAAAAAGAAGACTCACAAGGCACACCGCGAGCCGTTCCCAACCCTCCCGACGTGTGCGGCCTTCCTCAAAGCCCATACGTAAACAAACTAATCACCGCAAACAAAATCGCCAAGGACAGCGTGCCCACCGAGAGCGGAATGAACAAATCAAACCCGGCCCACAGCGCGATCAAGAGAAACGTCACGCCCAAGACCTGCAATAACATTTTTGTTTTACCGAAGATGTTGGCACTCGTGATCTTCCCGCGGCGGCGGCGCACGAAGGCGCCTAAAATAATGGCGGACTCCACCAAGAGGATGAGGAGGCCAAAAAAGATGTTCACGTGCTTCACGACCACCACCAGCACCACGGATCCGATAAAAATCTTATCGGCGAGAGGATCGTAGAACGTCCCCCAAGGCGTCACCCGATCACGCAAGCGCGCCAAGGAACCATCCAGCGCGTCCGTGAAGGCCACCAACCAAAAAAGCGGCACGCCGACCGCAAAGTTTTGCACAGACAAAAACCATAGAACCACCGGCGTCATCGCGAGGCGGAATACCGTCACCATGTTGGGTGTGATGAAACACGGGATGAGAGGAACGATGGTGTAACGCAAAAGATAGTCGTGAGGGAAGAGCTTGTGAGGATCACGTTCAAACATACTCCGTGGTAAAATAAAAATACTTTATGTTCCACCGCCTCCACTCTACCATTTTTGCGTTGCTCTTCCTAGCGCTTTTTGTGGCAAACACGTTTGTCTTGAAGAGTGCGCCCTTGGGCATCCTGCTGCTCCTCTTATATGTGGGCGTGTTCGGCTGGGAGCTGGGCGGCGTCATCACGGCTGCGGAAAAGGCGATCCTGCGCTGGTGGCTGGGCGTGTGGGCGCTCCTCTCCGCTCTCGTGATTCTGCTGACAGCCGTCTACTACCTGTGGAAAGTCACTCCCGAGGTCATCACGGTCGTGATCCTTCTCACGCCGCCAGTCCTCTTGTGGGCGTGCCGCGCCTCCAGGCACCTCTCGCTGTTTGCCCACGCGCATGACCTCTGGAGCGCCCGACGTCATGCGATCCCGCGCCGCGTCTGGCTGTGTGCAAGCGCCGCGATCCTTCTGTTGAGCTTGTTTTTTTTGACACTCGCGCGCCATCCCATAACCGATGCCGTGCGCTCCGTGTGGGAGCGCCTGCCCGCGGGCGTAATCGCGCTTTTTGTCCTCGCCGCCGCGCTCGTGTTCGCACTCTTGTGGCGCGGGAAGGAGCGCGCGCTGTCCCTCATCCTCTTGAGCGCGCTCCTCTTCGCCTTTCTCGCTGTGGCCGCGCTCGCGCTGCCGATCGGCTTTGGATTCGACTCGTTCATCCATAAGGCAACGGAGTCCTACCTCGCGAGCTTCGGCGCCATCGAGCCCAAACCGTTTTACTACATCGGCCAGTACGTGCTCGTCCTGTTCCTGTCCCACGGATTCCTCATCCCCATAGACGTCGCCGACACGTTCCTCGTGCCGGTGCTCACGGCGCTCTTGCTTCCCGCAGCTTGGTTTTTTGCCGCCGCGCATATCACGCGCAAACGGTCGCTCGCGATGATGAGCCTCATGGGCCTGTTCCTCCTTCCGCTCTCAAACTTTATCGTGACAACCCCGCAGGCGTTCGCCAACCTCTGGACGCTTCTGCTGACGCTCGCGTCCGTCCCCTACTTGCTCGAACAGGAACATCCGCGCCTGCGTGTACTGGCTCTTGGCGCACTTTCTGCGCTCCTCATCCACCCGATCGCGGGCATCCCCGGCCTCCTCTTTTTCCTATTCCTCGCCACCGACCCGTCACGCACCAATCCGCGCACGCCCAAAACGAACCGCGCGGTACGCGTCCTGTTGATTCTCCTGGCCTGCGTGCTCCTGCCGCTGTCCTTTGTCGTGAATGCCTCCCTCAGCCACCAGGCTCTGGGCGTGAACCTTGCCGCGCTCAATCCCCTCACCTGGCTCTCGTCCCTGAACCTGCAAGTCTTTTTTGAAAACCGCTTCGCGCCGCTCTTGGACCTCGTCTACCTCTACGGCTTCAACGCGATGCTGCTCCTCATCCTCATCGCCCTGTTTGCCTGGCGCGAATACCGCCGCGAGCTTTCCGTGCGCTGGCGCGCCCTTGCCCTCACCGTCCTGGCGCTCACGATGAACTATCTCATCTTGTCGACCGTCCTGGAGTTCACCTTTCTCATCGACTACGAACGCGCGAATTATGCCGCGCGCCTCATCCCGCTCATGGCTATCTTCTTGACGCCCTATCTGATCTTGGGCCTGGGACACGCATTCACGAACCTGAAAACCCAGCCGCTCGTTCTGCGCGCCGGCGTGTTTGCGCTCGCGCTGACCGTCGTCGGAAGCAGTTTCTATCTGGCCTATCCCAGGCGCGACGCCTATGAGACCAACCGCGGGTTCAACGTAAGCCAAGCGGACGTGGACGCGGTGTATCTCGCGGAAGACCTAGCCGCAGGGCGCCCGTATCTCGCGCTCGCCAACCAGTCCGTGTCGGCCGCGGCCATCCAAAAAATCGGTTTCCGCTATTTTGGTGATCTCTTTTTCTATCCGATCCCCACCGGCGGCCCCCTGTACGATTTTTTCCTGGCCATGAACGACTCCCCGACGCGCGAGACCGCGCGCGAGGCGCTTGATCTCGTGCCCATGCACGGCGATGTGACCACACTCTTTTTTCTCGTGAACAACTACTGGTGGGATGCCCCGCGCATCATCGAGACGGCCAAGGCGACCGCGGATGACTGGCGGAGCGTGGGCGATGGGGCGGTGTATGTGTTTTGGTACAAGTTTTAGGGGGAGGGGGCAGAGGGCGCAAAGGGGGGCAAAGGGGCGCAAAGGGGGAGACAAAAAAACACCCGCGCGTGGGGTGCTAGTTGATGGGCTCGCGGGAACGACTTCTGTGGGCGCGCGCCATCGCGGCGTGGAAGACGAGCTCCGGGTCGTGGGCGATCTCGGGAGGAATCCGATCGCGCGTGAGGTCATCGACGTGCTGGATGAGGATCACGGTACCCGACGCCTGACTCTTGCGCGGTCTCATGGCCGCGAGAATCTTGGTGGGGCTTGCCATGTCGCGCACCGCCGGGTGCGCGGAGACGAGCGAGTTGTGCGCGGCGAGTCTGGCCATCTCCTCGGCCAGCTCTTTGGCATCCTCAAACTCGACGATCGTCTGTAGCTGTTCGTCCGGCTGGCCTCCCTGAAAAACGAGGAACGTGAACTTCATGCGGA
Organism: Candidatus Uhrbacteria bacterium; assembly: GCA_016205975.1. Lineage (GTDB taxonomy): Bacteria > Patescibacteriota > Patescibacteriia > UBA9934 > GWF2-40-263 > JACRJW01. The sequence goes on from JACQSK010000026.1 coordinate 10,602, forward strand.
TCATGGACGCTCCGAAGTACGCGCATCGTACCAGAACATGAGGCATCGTCAAGACTCGCGTTGTAGCTACAAATAAAGGTTACCGAAACTCTCCGTGTAGATACTCATTCGGTTACCGTGTCGCCGTATGACTATGGCGACAAGAAAGGAAGAGTTCCGTCTCGCGTGCCTTTGCATGTCTCCAGATGCATAACTCGGGAGATGGACATCGTCGTGGTCGCAAAGTGATATACAGCCCCGATGTAACGGCGGCGCTCAAAAGTGTTCTGAGACAACTCTAGCCCAAGAGCGTCTACATTATTTTTCGATCGAAAAAAAATGTAGACGCTCGGAATGGGGGTGTATCCCGGGAACAGAGCGAGTCCTGCAAGGGTGGCGGCATGTGGAATCACGCCTCCTCCGTGATAGATCTTCTTCTCGTGATGACTTCCTTCATCATCTCTTCCAACTGATTGATATACCCCTCAAGCGTATATCGCTCTGCGCGCTCACGGATGAGCGTGGTCCTCTCCCACCACGCGTCTTGCTCGTCGTGGATGCGGCGCATGGCCGCGGCGAGTTCCTGTGCGCGGCCGGGCTCCACAAGCAGTCCTGTCACGTCTTCCTCCACAAGCTCCGGGATGCCGCCCAAGCGCGAGGCGATCACCGGCACGCCGATCAGCATCGCCTCGTAGATCACGGTCGGAGAGTTTTCATAGCAGAGAGAAGGGACGATGACCGCGTCGACGTTCTCAAGCAGGCTGAGCAAGTTGTGAAGGGAAATAAATCCGTGATAGGTCACGCGCGGATCACGCTGTGCCCTCGCGGCCACGAAGTCCATGAGCGTCCCGTCGCCGGCCACGTGCAATTCGATTTCATCGTGAAACGCGTCCAGGGCCGCAAGCAGAATCGGGATCCCTTTGTGTTCCTCCAGCTGGCCGACATACAAAAACCGCGTGCGCATCTGCGGGCGGCGGTGCGGGAGCTCGGGAGCGTTGCCTGGAGGCAAGGGATTGGGGAGCACCACCAGACGCGTGGTCGAAAACAATCCGCGCGCGCGGTAAAAATCCGCCAGGAATTGCGACGGCGAGAGTACAAGATTTGGCGTGCCGATCTGACGCTTCACGGCCTTCTCGTACCACCGGCGCAAGAAAGACCGTTGTAGCCAGGCCTGCTCCTGTCCGGCGATTAACAGCCCGCTGGGAATCGAAAGCTGCACATCATGGAGCACATGGATGTGCGGCACGCCGCGCGCTTGGATCTCCCGCGCGATCGAGAGACCGATGCCTTTCAGGTTGTGTGTGATGACCACGTCGGGCCGCTCGTCCTGCATCACGTATCTGATGGCTGCGCGCGCGACTGGATTCGCAAGATCAATCATGTGCCAGAGTGCGCGCACGAGAAACGGCACGCCGGACCCATGGCGCAACGAGCAGACGTTGAGCGGATAAAACCGATACACGACCTCCAGCGTCCGCTCCCGTACGCGCGCAAACAAACTTCTCACGCCCTCATAGGGTTGCGTCGTGAGCACGAACACTTCGTGGCCTCGCTGATAGAGCGCATCGGCCACGCGCTGAGCGACCAGTTCGGCACCACCGCGCGCATCGGGTGGATAGAGGTTGGAGACGATGCCGACCCTCATAGGTACTCTCTCTTAGATTGCTGTTGGATCACGGAGGCATAGGTAGCTTCCAGCCGGTCGATCAAAGGCTCCCAGTGATACGCCGTCGTCGCCATCACGCGCGCGGAAAGACCTAGGCGCGCGCGCAGTTCAGGATGCTCGAGCACGGTGGCGATAGCGCTGGCTAGCGCGGACGCGTCGCCGGAAGGGACCAATATCCCCGTGTCGCCGTCGCGCACGAGCGTTCTGACGCCCGGCAGAGCAGAGGCAATAGTCGGTACGCCGCTCGCGGCAGCCTCCAGCGCCACCAACCCAAACGACTCCGCGCGCGCCGTGGAGGGAAATAGGTGCACATCAGCGAGCCGGTAATAGCGCGGCAAATCCGCCTCGCTCGCGCTCCCGACAAACGTCACGCGCTCTTCGAGCCCTAAGGCGCGCGCGGCCGTCCGATAGGTTTCCTTGAGCGCCCCCTCACCCACAATCACGAGATGCCACGGGCGCCCCCGCAAGAGACTGAGCGCCTCAAACAACACGGGCAGCCCCTTGAACGCGTGCGCCGCGTCCAGTCCGCCGACGAACAGCAGGATCGGCGTCCCAGCGGGTAGGCGGAGGCGCGCGCGGAGCTCCGGCTCATCCCCTGGATGGAATCGCTCGCTGTCCACGCCGAAAGGATGCTCCTCGATGCGATCCATCACCTCGAGTTCGGCAAGCGCGCTGTGAAGCCCATAATCCATCGAGCTCACGAGGATCCGGTCCACGCGATTCACGAGCCAAGGGAACAGAAGCCGCCGATGCATGCCGAACACCGCGCCCTTCAGGCCGCCGCCGACGTTGTCCATGTGATACGTCATGACGAGTCCTTGATCCTGTCTGAGGGCCTTCCTCACGATGACCGGCTCCGCGCCGCCGAAAAAAGGATAGTGCAAGTGGACCAGGTCGAATCCGGACAGGCGATGAAAGAGCGAGGGCAAGACGCCGGCGTTGCCGATCTGGAGGATGCCGGGGATGCGGTGGACCCAGCGCGGATCGTCTTGCACGTCTTTGTCCTGGATCGTAAAGACGTGCACGTTGTAGCCGCGCGCGCGCAGCCGCTCGACAGAGTCACGCGCAACATTCCCCATCCCGCCGCGGTAGGGCGGATAGGTGCACACGACGTGGGCGATGGTGATTTGGGCCTTGTCCATAAGCGAACCTACTATAGCATGACGCGTGCGTTGACACTCATTTTTGACCAGACTAAGATGCGCTCGCTATGCCGGTGAACCTCTCGCTCATCATCGTCTCCTGGAACGTCCGCGACCATCTGCGAGCCAACCTTGCACGTCTCTTTGACATCCACGCACGCGCCCGCTTTGAAGTTCTGGTCGTCGACAACGGATCGATAGACGGCACGCCCGCGATGATCCGACGCGAGTTTCCCCAAGTCCATCTCATTCAAAACGACGGCAACCGCGGGTTTGCGCACGCGTGCAATCAAGGGCTGGCGCTGGCAGAGGGCGAGGTCTTCGTCCTGTTCAATCCTGACATGGTGATGGGCGAGGGCGTGCTCGATCGCGTCTATGAAACGCTCGTCGCACAGAAAGACATCGGGGGCATGGGTGTGCGTCTGACGCGCGCGGACGGAACGGTCGTCGCCTCGGTGCGCCGCGATCCGGGATTCACGGATCAGCTCGCGATCCTCCTGAAGCTACCGCATCTGTTCCCCCGCGTCGTGGATCGCTATCTCGCCTGCGACTTCGACTACGGCACGCCTCAAAATGTCGAGCAGCTCCGCGGATCGTTCCTCGCCTTTCGCCGCGACGTCTTCCTGCAGGTCGGACCGCTGGACGAAAAAAACTTTTTTATCTGGTTCGAAGACGTGGACTATTGCCGGCGCCTACGGCAAGCAGGATACCGCCTCTGGTACGACGCCTCTATGTCGTGCATGGATCTGGTCGGCCAATCGTTCGCGCAGCAGCCCACGCATGTGAAGCAGGCGCGCTTTTCCCTCTCGCTCGCGCGCTATTTCCGCGCCTGGCATCCCGCTTGGCAGGCGGCCGTGTTCTATGCGTTGCGCCCACTGACCATCGCCATGGGAGCGCTCGCGGATCTCGTGCGCGTTCATTCTCGCTTATGGAAGTAACCGCCCCACAGAAAGAACACGTGGATATCGCGATCGTCACGGTCACTGCCGACCGCCTGGACGAAGCGTGTTTGGCTTCCGTGCGCAGGCTCATCGACGCCACGCCGCTCACGGTGAAGTTTGTCTTAGTCGACAATGACTCGACGGCGTTTAACGCGCACGCGCTGGTCAATCGATTCGTTCCCGAAGCGATCGTCATCCTGCGGGACCGCAACGTGGGCTTTGGCCGCTCTTGCAACCGCGGCGCGCGCGAGGTGGACGCGGACTATTATTTTTTCCTGAATCCCGACACGCGCGTGGACGACGGCGAGCTCCTTTTGAAACTCGCGGTCTTCATGAAATCAACCCCGCGCGTGGGCATCGCCGCGCCCAAAATCCTCTACCCGGACGAACGGTTGCAAGAAACCTGCCGCCGGTTCCCTGCCTGGTTCACGCCCATTGCGCAGAGGACGTCGCTCATGAGCCCGAAAAAAATCACCGCACATCGCGCGGCGTTCCTCATGGAAGATTTCGGTCATCACAAACCCCGCATGGTTGACTGGGTGCAAGGCTCCGCCTTCATGATGGACGCGGCCTTGTTCCATGAAATCGGCGGCTTCGACGATCGCTACTTTTTATACTACGAGGATGTAGACCTGTGCCGGAGCGCCTGGGTGCGCGGCCGGCCGGTGTACTACGTGCCCGCTGCCGTGCTCTATCACGCGTACGGAAAAGCGTCAGCCGCAGGGACAGGGACGTGGAACCGTCTGCTGCGCAACCGGACGACGCGCATCCACATCGAGAGCTGGCTGAAGTACACGCTCAAGTGGTTGGGACAAAAAATCTGATCAGCCGCCAAAGCACGGCGAGCGCGGGATTGATCAGATGGTCAACCGCGAAGCTCCGTACCTCTTGATCCTCAATCCGTCCTGTCCAGAGCTTCACGATTTCTCGATCGCTCACGCGCCGCAGGAGCCGACTCTCGCGGCGTTTTTTGACGACGTACTTCCATGAGCGCGGGGAGAGGAGGCTCGCGTACACGAGAATTTTTTCTTTGAACCAGCCACCCTTAATCGAGAAGGCAATCAGACCGATCTCGCACAGGACCATCGGCACGATGAACAGCGCCAGGGTCCTGAGGGTCAGGTGGGAAAGATGCACGAGCACGCGGTTGCGCTCCATCCAGTAAAACTTTTGGATGGAACGTTTGAATTGGTAGTCGTGGTAGGCGATAGAATCCGCGGCGAGCACGTTGTGAAATCCCGCCAACCGGATGCGCCACCCAAGCTCTAGGTCTTCGTGATAGATAAAAAGGAACGGATCGAGCAAACCAACCTCCTGCAAAACGCTCGCGCGGTACAGAACGGCCGCACCGCTCGCATACGCCATCTCTTCCCCATCCGCGTGCCACGACTGAATCTCCGTCCACGCTTTTCCGTTGTCGCGGGCGAAACCGAAGCCCAAAAAATGCACCATGCCGCCGGTGGCGTTTACGATCTCGGGATGTTTCCAGAGCATAATCCGCGACTGGACCGCGCCGATCTTCTCATCTACCTGCGCCAGCTTCACGGCCTCCATGATCGCATCCTGATGGAGCTTCGCATCGCCGTTCAAGAGATAGACGTAGTCGGCGCCCCCAAGGAGCGCGTGCTTGATCCCAACATTGTTCCCTTCCGCAAACCCGAGGTTGGTCGCGCTGGGCATGAACGTAATCCCCGTCTGCTCCCTCAACCACTCTTGGCTCCCGTCTTTGGAATCGTTATCTACGACGAGGATTTCTAATCTCTCCGACGGATAATTGAGCGCGCGCAACGACTCGAATACCTCGGACAGGTAGGACCGATTGTTGTAACACAGATAGATAATCGCAACGCGCGGCAACATGAGCTAGTTCTCTTTATCAAGTTCGTCCAGTGACCGATTACGCACCAGCCGCGTGATCTCCCCCTCAACTTGTTCGATCTTCACATACAGACGGAAGATCAAGTAAAAAATCACGACCAACGAAAAATAAATAACCACGTCCGCGCCACGTCCGACGCCCACAATGCGCGCAAGGGTATCAGCGGTTTGTGGAAGCGCCGCGACGATCCCCGCCACGAGCCAAAAAAGAATCCAAAAAAGGAGCCAGCGTCTGGTGACGGTCCCCTTTTTAAATTGCAGGACAGTACGCGTGACCGCGAACAACGCGAAAACGATGATCAGGATCTGGATGATCGACATAGCTACCGAGTGAGTCGACGGACAACAAGTTTTAAGAGGGTCTTGAGGCCAACGAAAAAACTCTGGCCTTTTGAAAGTGAGTAATCAGTGTAGATGGCCTTAATGGGAACCTCGACGACGGTCAGTTTGTTGCGCTTGGCTTCCGCGATAAGCTCCGAGGACACTTCCATGCGGTTGGTCTGAATCTGGATCTTTGAAATCGCGTATCGGGTGAACGCGCGGAAGCCCGACTGGCTGTCCGTCACCCATGCTCCAAACAAGAAAAACGTCACAAGGTTCCCAACGATCTGAGCGGCTCGACGATGGAGTGGCATGCCCACGAACCCAGTGAGCATACGCGAACCGATCACCACATCCGCTCCCTTCTCAATCTCGCTCATGAATCGCTTGATTTCAGCAGGATCGTGCTGACCGTCGGCATCCAGCGTCACGATAATGTCCGCGCCCAGACGCTTGGCGGCCTCAAAACCGGTTCCAAGCGCTGCGCCCAGCCCGCGATTCACGATGTGCGTCAGGACGACCGCGCCCTGTAACCGCGCGATCTGCGCCGTCCGATCGGTTGAACCGTCATTGATCACAACAATGCCGTCAACTAACGGTTGGGTTTTCTGCAGCACCTCGGCAATGGTTGCCGCTTCGTTGTAGGCGGGAATAATCGCTAACACGTTCATAGGTCCAATAGGTCCAATAGGACCTATACATTCGTCAGAAGGATTTTATTCGCCTTCATGTATTCAACGGTGCGGCGCAAACCGTCTTCAAGCCGAACCAGCGGGAACCACCCGAGCTCCTTGGCGCGCTCGATGCGCGGCAGGGCAAGCTCGGAGAGGAAGGTGAAGTTCTCCCCTTCCACGACCCTCGAGGTCGAGTCGGTCATTTGGATAATCATCTTGGCCACATCCTCAAGCGCCAGGTCAACGTCGCTTCCTAGGTTCACGGGGCCGGTCCATTCTTTCTCTTCCATCACGCGCACGAGCCCGTCGATCACGTCGGTCACAAATACGAGCGAGGTGCGGAACGCGCGGCCGCCGTACAGGACGAGGTCTTTTCCGTCCAGCGCGTTCAAGATGAAATCCGGAATGAGCTGTCCGTCAAACAAAGGCATGCGCGGTCCGTACGTCCGGAAGACTCTCGCGATGCGCGTTTCCAAACTGTGCACTTGGCGGTACGTCTCAAACATCGTTTCAGAAAAACGTTTCCCCTCGTCGTAACAGGCGCGAGGCGAGAGCTGATCGACGATGCCGTTATCCCCCTCGGCGACCTGCGTGGCGCTGTTCTTGCGCGCACCGTACACGACCGAGCTGGACGCCAATAGCGCGCGGGCACGATATTTTTTCGCGAGCTCGAGCACGTGGTAATTCCCCAGGGAGCTCGACAGGAGCGTCTGGATTTTGAACTGGTCGAAATTGCGGATGCTCGTGGGACAGGCCAAGTGATAGATCTCCTGGATGCCTTGAAACGGGAGCTTGAAGGCCGCGAGCTCGGCAAAACTCTCAAGCTCAAACGGCTGGTTGATATCGAGTCGGATGAAACGAAAGTTCGCGTGCTGGAGGAGCGTCTCGATGTTGCGCGACTCGCCCGTGGAGAGATTGTCCACGCACACCACGCGATGACCATCGGCCAGCAGGCGCTCGCACAGGTGCGAGCCGATGAATCCGGCGCCGCCGGTGACGAGGACGTTTTTGTTTTCAAAGGTAAGCGATTGAAGCATATACGTCAGTATACCAAATTTATAGCCCCCACGCCCCTGAGTTGATCCCGTCGCGGTCACTCACCTCGTCGCTGAAGAACGTACCGATCAAGTCGGCGTAGCCGTTATACACGCGGATGTGCGGACCGCCGCCGGGGCCGGCCGCGGTGATAATGGAGGCGCCTGGCCACGCCGAGAGGTTGCCAACGGACAGCCGCACGCCGCCGCGGAAGGCCGAATCGTAGGCAAAGAAGGTCCCCAGCCAGCTTCCCTCTCCGTCGTAAATCTGCACCTGCGGACCGCCACCCTGGTCCGTGCCTGTCACGATCTCATCGTCGCCGTCGCCGTCCAGATCGCCCGCAGCGACAAACACGCCTTTGTCATACGTTGCGGCATACGCTAGAAACTCGCTCAAAAGATCTCCGTTGGATTCAACCACGCGGATGATCGGCTCCTGTCCGCTGCCCAGGCCCACGATCACTTCGTCCGCGCCGTCGCCGTCCACGTCCCCGGCGGCCACGCGCACGCTCTTCTTCCCACTCAACTCGTTAAACGGCTGGAACGATTTGCCGATGGCCTCACCGCTGTCATCAAACACGCCTACGCGCCCGCCGCCTCCTTCGTCCGTACTCACGACGATCTCCTCTTGCCCATCGCCGTCCACGTCCCCCGTGGCCACGAACAGTCCTGAACGCAAATGTTCCTCAAAGGCAAAAAAATCACTCTCGAGACTCCCAGCCAAATCAAAGACGCGCACCTGCGGTCCGCCGCCCGGCCCCGGCACGGTCACGATTTCCTCTTGCCCATCGCCGTCCACGTCCCCCATGGTCAGACGCACGCCGCCCGAAAAGGAAGACGCATACGCATCAAACTCCGCCACCACCTCGCTCCCGCTGTTCACAAACACCCGAACCGTCGGCGGACTTCCAGACTCAGGCGCCACGGCGATACGGTAGCTGGAAGCCGCTTGCACGGAAGACGCGCTCACGGAGCTCTCATTCACAAACGACGGCGCCACGGCGAGTGCGTTCTCGATATTCAGCAGACCCGCGCCCATCTTTCCCGCTGCCGCGCCCGTTGCCGTGACCGGATCTGCGGACAGGCGCAGGATCGTCTTCACCTCGTCGGGCGTGATGGCTGGATACGCGGCGCGCAGGAGCGCTGCCGCGCCCGCCACCATCGGTGCCGCCATGGAGGTACCTGACCAACCGTCCTGATAGAACCCCTGGGAGAACTCGGAGACGTCATCGTCCTGGTAGACGGTGCTGAAAATATTTTCCCCTGGCGCGGAGATGTCCGTGCACGTCGCACCGTAGTTTGAAAAGTCTGCTTTCTCATTCTCTTGCGTCGTTGCTGCCACGCCCAGGATCCAATCTTGCTGTGCACGCTCGCCGTAGCATGCGGGATAGATCGGCGTCTCATCGATATCGATGCCGCCGGAAGAAGCGTTCCCCATGGCTGCCACCACCACCACGCCGGCTTCGTAGGCTCGGCGCACGGCCTCGCGTAGCTGCGGGTCCACATCGAAACCGGTGAAGCTCAGGTTGATCACGTCCGCGCCGTTCTCGGTTGCGTACTCAACGCCCCGCCGCGCGAGGTCCGAGTTCCCAATGCCCTGGCTGTCCAAAATGCGCACAGACATGAGCTGCACGTTCCAGTTCACGCCCGCAATGCCTTCTGCGTTGTCCCCCACCGCGCCGATGATGCCGGCGATGATGGTGGCGTGGCTCACAGCGTCCGCGTCAAAGCCACTCTCCAAATTGGGAGACGGATCGCCTTCTTCATCGACAAAGTCATAGCCATGGACGTCGTCCACGTAGCCGTTCCCGTCGTCGTCCAGTCCGTTGTTCGAAATCTCGCGCGTGTTCTCCCAGATGTTGTCCTTGAGGTCCGGATGGTCGAGGTCGATGCCGGTGTCCAAGACGGCCACGATGACATCGTTGTCACCCGTCGCGGTGTCCCAGGCGGCTGGCGCGTCAATGGCCGTCAGGTACCACTGCTCGGACAGGTATTCGTCGTCGGGCGTAAGCGCACGCACAGGAACCGCCAAAAACAAAACAAGAAAAAAAACGATCGCCCGAACATAGGTCCTATGGGTCTTAGAGGTCATATCGCTTACCAAATTGCAACGGATCCTCCAGAGCGCCCCAACGCATCGAAGGCAAAAAATCCGCCGATCACGTTCGCGTCATCGCCAAAAATACGAAGCTGCGGTCCACCGAGCGACTGCGGAAACACATACACCTCGCTCCTGCCGTCTTGATCGATGTCTCCGGCGGCCACTTCCACGCCTCCCATAAACGCAACCGGAAAACCGAAAAAGCGAAGCCGCTCTTCACCTGAGGAAGTATACACGGAAACAAGCGGGCTGTGACCGGCTCCCGCGCCCGCGATCACTTCGTCTATCCCGTCGCCGTCCAAATCCTCCGCGGCGAGCGTCAGGGCGCTGACGGAAGCGTTGAAGGCTGTGAGCGAGCTGACGTAGCGGCCGTTGCCGTCATGGATCAAGACGCGTCCGTCGCTGCCGCGCCCCAGCGCGCTCGCGATTTCGAGCTCTGCGTCGTCGTCCAGGTTACCTGTGGCCAGGCGCACCGGCGCGCTGGTCCGGCCGAAGGGAAAGTAGGCGCCCTTCAGGTGGCCGTAGCGATTGAAGATGCGCACTTGTCCAGTTCCGCCTTCGTCGCCCGTGACCAAAATCTCATCCACGCCGTCGCCGTTTACGTCGCCCGCCTCCACGAAAATACCGTTGCGGTCGCCTTCATCGAAGGCGAAAAACTGTCCCATGACCTCGCCGTCGAGAGTGAAGATGCGCACCTGCGGCCCGCCGCCCCGCCCCGCGCCCGTAATTATTTCCTCCACGCCGTCGCCGTTCACGTCCCCCATGGCCAGGCGCACGCCGCCCGTGAACCCGCTTGGATACGCCTGGAACTCGGAGAGGACATCGCCTTGTCCGTTCACGCGCCGGACGATGGACGCCTGGCCCTGCGCCTGCGCCGTCACAAGTGAGCTGGACGTCTTGCGCTCAGGAATGGCTGAGGTTGATCTGACTCCGCCGGCGAAGGCCTGCGCAAACTGGAGCGCGCGATCGAGATTCAAACGCCCCGCGCCCAGGCGCACGCGCGCCTCAAGCGAGGTTTCGGCAACCGGATCGACGGAGAGCTTGAGCGCGTTCCTGACTTGGTCGGGCGTCAGCGATGGATACGCGCTGCGCAGAAGTGCGGCGGCTCCCGAGACCATCGGCGCGGCAAGCGAGGTCCCTTCCCACGGAGAGGCATAGGAGGTGGCGTACGAGATGTCGTCGTCATCGTGGTACACGGCCGTAAACAAATCCGTCCCGGGCGCTGAGAGGTCCACGCAGGACGTTCCGTAGTTGGAGAAGCTCGCCTTGACGTCTTCCTTATTCGTGGCGGCCACGCCGATGATGGCGTTGACGCCCAGCGTCAAATCAAAACAGGCGGGATAGATCGGCGTCGCATCCGTGTCCACGCCCCCGTTCCCGATCGCCGCGACCACGATGACTCCTTGCTCATAGGCCCACAGGATCGTGTCGCGCAGCCGCTCGTCGGTTTGCGTAAAGGTGAAACTCAAGTTGATCACGTCCGCGCCGTTCATGACCGCATACTCAATCGCGCGACGGACGTTGGTCGTGAGCCCTGAACCGTTTTTATCCAAGACGCGCAGCGGCATGAGGCGCACGCCCCAATTGATTCCGGTCACGCCCAACCCATTGTTGGCGCTCCCGCCGATGATCCCTGCGATCACCGTGCCGTGGGAGACGACCGTGTCCGTGCCACTGGTGTCCGGAGACGGATCCGGATCGTTGTCAACAAAATCCCACCCGCGCACGTCATCTTCATAACCGTTCCCATCGTTGTCGCGCGCGTCGCCCTCGATCTCTAGAGTGTTCACCCAGTACTGGCCGGCCAAGTCCTCATGATCCAAATCAAACCCCGCGTCCAAGATGGCGACGACCGTCTCCGGCGATCCCGTCTCGCGCCCCCAGGCGCCCGGCGCCGAGATCCGGTCCAGGTACCACAATTCGGACCGAAACGGATCGGCCGCATCGCGCGCTCCGGCGAGCAAGGGAAGCAGCACCATGGCTAAAATGGTGATCGTAACCGCAATTTTCAAAACAAAATGCCGCTTCATATACCAGCGGCATTTTAGCGGGCTTCCTAAAAATTGTCATCTAACCCTTCGACGGATTCTTCCTCGACTTCCCCGTTGTAATCATCAGACGAGTTCACGTCCTCGCCGAAGTCGTAGTTCCCGAAAAAGGCGTCGGAGATGTCGTCGATCTGTTGGTTCCAGTCCGCGCCGTAGAGATCGCGCGCGACGTCCTCGCTCGCGATCGCGCGCAACACGCCGTGAGCGCTTACGGCGTACACCGTGGGAACGCTCTGGAACTTCACCATCTTGATGCCTGGGTGGTAGGTCACGTTTGAGCCCAGCGCCAGGTCAGACATGAACGCAGCGGTGACCTCAATGAGGTCATCAAAATCTGAGAACCAGGTGAAGAAAACTTTTTCGTTCGGGAACGCGTGGCGCTTTTCATCCGTGCCGTAGAAGTAAACTGCACGGCAAGGATCATTCACGTCCGTCTCCCCTTCGCAGGTGATCTTGATCAGGTTATTGGGCTCGGCTTGCACGGATTCTTCGTCCGTCGCCACTGGGTCAGATGGGACGGATGGGTCGGATGTTTCCTCTTGCGCCTCATAGTGATACACGCTCGACCAGACATCGTAGTCCGTTCCCGCGGCCCAGAGCGACGACGCACCGTCGTAAACGGCGTCGTAGAAGGTGATGTTCTCGTCAACGAACGCCTGCGCGCCCCACGTGTCACCGCCATCCTCGCTCATTAAAATAATCTTATCGCCCACGACGGCCTTGGCGTCGCCCGATGCCTGAATCTCGTAGAGATCTTGATCCGTTAGTCCGCTCACGCTCACGTCACTCCAGCTCGTGCCGCCGTCGGTTGTTTTTTTAAACGTCCCGTTTTCTCCCACGACCCAGCCGACGGTTGAAGACCCAAAATACACGCCCTGAAGATTGTCCGAGGCGATCGCGCCCAGGTTGGTCCACGAGACCCCGCCGTTCCACGCCTTGAGCAGACGTCCGGCGGCCCCCACGATCCAGGCCGTGCCGTCGCCGTTATCCTGCACGGCATACAGGGTCGAAGTCACACCCGTGGAGGCGGTCGTCCATCGGCCGTTGGCCAGATACACCACGGATCCCTCCGTGCCTACGATATACCCGTACGACGCTGAAAGGTCGACGGCATACAGGTGATTCGATATGCCCACTGACGACGAGCTCCATGTCGCCCCATCGTCTGATGAAGTGGCGTAGGCGCCTGAATCCCCGACCGCAACGAGATCGCCGTCTTCTTCCAGTGTCACGTCGTGCCACCAGGCGCTGGACGTCTTATCGTTCAAGACCCAGCTCACCCCGTCATCCTGCGAGCGCATCACGTTCCCGCCGTTGCCCACGGCCACCAGAGTGTCTCCTGCTTTTACAATCCCGCGAACGCTTTGCATCGTGCCGTGGTCTTGCTCAACCCAAGCGGAAGATGCTTGTGCTGTAAGCCCGACTAAAATTGCGATTGTTAAACTAACATAGGTCCTATAGGTCCTATTGGTCATATTGTGAATATTGTACCACAAACCAAAACCCGCGGCCGAAGCTGCGGGTTATTGGCTCCTCGAGATCCCGGTCTCGATAGGCCAAGGCGCAAGGACGAATCCTCAAGCCGGATGCCAGTGAGACGTGTGGATGGTCGAAGAAAGAAGGAACGAAGTCTTACTTAGCCCAAGTCTCGCCTGAAAGGTCGAGGTTCTTGATCAAGTAACCGACGGTCCAGTCACCAGAGCCTGTTTCTCCGGTTGCGTCGTGTGACTCACCGGACATATCAGACCAGATGAAGTTGTAAGCCGAGTTGTTGGTGTCCGTGGCGGTACAGGCGGTTCCGACCGCGGCTGTGTCACCCAGTTCCCAGATTTCACCGCTACCGGTGTCATCCAGACAGACGTCTGTCAATCCGACGGTTCCACCGTTGGAGTTGTGAGCGGAGTCACCGGACAGGTAGATCGAGAAGTAGTCCTCGTCACCTGTGTCGGAATCGTTGTCGAACGATTGCGGTGTTGCGCGCAAGACGTAGGTAACCGTCTCACCAGCGGAGATCACTTCCTCGTTCGTGTCCCAGATGACGTTGAGTGTGCCATCGGCTTCCAGAGCGCCGGACGTTCCTTCGACATCGTTACCGTCCTCATCCGAGATGACGACAGCCGAGCTGCTCGTTGAAATGTCCGTACCGTTCTTGTAGAGCTTCCACGACTCCATTTCAAGGGTGTCGTTGTTGCTCTCGCCGTCAGTCCAGGTCATGGGGAACTTCATCTGCTTGATAGCAACAGAACCGTTGCTGTCAGCCGTGACGGTGAACTTGTAGAGATCGATGGCCTGTCCGTTCACAAGCGTGCTGTTCGTCAAATCGACGTGTGACACGGTTGGGAGGGAGTTGTAGGCGCGAATCTCGCTTCCATCGCGGTCGGTGGCATCCGTTGCCACGGTTCCGGTGGAGTTCGTGTTACGAGCTGAGTCCAGCGAGAGAGCCAGGTTCAGTTGAGAACGGGCCTGGCCCGAACCGATGTCGTTCAGGACCAGTTTCGCTGTAAGGGTCTTTGAAGAACCAGCAGCGATCGTGATGTCCAAACCGGTTACAAGCGCGCCACCAAGAGCCACAGAGTCACCAGATGTCTGGTTGAACACCGCAGATCCGAGCAGTGTGGTGCCGTCGTAGAGCTCGGCCTTGCTGATCACACCAGCGGCTGCGGCCGTGCCGACAGACAGGGCGATTTGATCAACGGTGAAGGTGTCGCGAACGGCGGTCAGTTTGAACTTGGCAGCCTCAATGGTCTGGCCACCGGCAACAGACTTGGCCACTGGAGTGTCACCACCCAAAGCGGTCGAGAATGTCCCAGAGGAGTACCACGTGATGGACTGACCTGTTTGGATCGTTCCGGTCACGGTCGCACCTGAGCTCACGGTTGTTCCATCAACGGTCAAGCTGGATGTGATGATGTCGTCCCCATCCGTGTCATCAGACACAGAGGTGGCAACGGTCGCATACGCATTGACGTAGATGGTCTCACCGGCCTCGAGGTTGTAGCTCACGGACCAGATGTTTGCACCTGTGGTCAATGAGACAGACGTCTTTGCAGAGGTTTCGACTTCATCGCCATCCGGACCGTAGGTCAGGTAGACGTTTGAGTAGTCAGCGGCTGCGGAAGCGTCAGAGGCTAATGCAGAGAAGTCAATGTCAATCTGTGAGACGTTGACGTCTTCTGTCGTGTTAGCTGTCACCGTCCAAGAACCAATCTTGTACTCGGTCTTTGGAGCCACAGCAGACTGGTCTGCGTAGCTGGTGTTCTCAG
>JACQSK010000005.1 GCA_016205975.1 Candidatus Uhrbacteria bacterium
CATCAATGTCCACGGCGGCTGTGCCAGTGCCGTTGGAGGTCAAGTGAGCTGTGGCGGTGGTGCCACCTGTGGCGCGCAAGAGGAGTGAATCAGCAGCGGCCAGACCAGAGTCGATGATAACGCCTCCAGCGGTCGCGTCCATGATAATCGCGTCAGCTTCTGTGGAAGCGCCTGTCACACGGATCTCGGTGGCTGCACCAACGGCGGTGATGTCGAGATCTTCTCCAGCAGCGTCACCTGTAACGGAGATGTCGAGTCCTCCAGCGGTCGTGGTGAGGGTCATGGCATCAGCGGCGGTACCGGCAGAGGAGAGGATGAGGGAGGAGTTGGTAGCGCCTGCCAAGGAGATCGTGAGATCTTCGGCGGCGAGGTTAGAAGTAACGGTTACGTTGGAAGCAGCGACACCGTCGATGGAGAATACTCCTCCTGAGAGGATGTCGATTCCCCCTGTGCCTGAGTCAATGTCGATACCGGCTGTGGTGGTGACTGCCTGGATAGCAATGGAATCAGTGGCCGTAGAGGCAGATGTCAGACGCATCTCGGTAGCGGCACCAACGGTGGTGATGTCCAAGTCTTCTCCAGCAGCGTCACCTGTAACGGAGATGTCCAGTCCTCCAGCGGTAGTCGTGATCTGCATGGCATCTGCGGCGGTACCTGCAGAGGAAAGGATGAGGGAGGAGTTGAAGGATCCAGCTTGTGCAATCGTGAAATCGTCTCCAGCGGTATTCGCCGTGTTCGTAATTATCAAAGTTGAGTTGTTCGCATCAATGTCGATTCCACCGGCAGTAGCGTTTACTCGTACCGCGTCTGCTGTCGTGGAAGCTGTTGTCAGACGAATCTCACCTGTCACGCCTGTAGAGGTGATGTCGATATCTTCACCGTCTGTTCCGGAAGCGGATGTAATGTCAATACCACCAGCCGTAGACTCAATGAGAATGGCGTTGGCCGTGTTGGCCGAAGACTCAATCTCGAAGTTGGAGGCGGTTGTTAAGGTAATGGTGGAAGCCGTTGTTTCCGCGAAATCCCAGTTCCAAGTAAGTCCGCCCTCGACGATATCGAGGTCTCCGTCTGAAGTCTGTGCAAAGGTGAGACCGTCATCCAGTCGAAGGTCAATCGTGGTTGTCGCGTCACCCAGGTCGATGCCGTCATCCCACGTTCCGTTGACTTCCAGACCGGTTACGACGCCGCCTGAAGTATTCGCCGAGGTCAGCATCAATCCGTTCACCTCGCCTGCGGCGTCATCGCCAGCGGCACCGTCAACGTCAATCTCGACGCCTGCGAGAACCTCGCCAGAAGAAAGCGCCGTTCCGACGTCAGCATCAATGTAGATCGCACTCACGTTTGCCGAGTTTGAATCAATATCAAATGCCATGGCATCGCCTGTTCTTGCCGCACCAGCAACATCAATGGCTCTTCCTGCCACGTTCGTGCCCATGTTGAGGTCAATGGCATTGCCTGAGTGAACGGCATCAGAGTAGGTAATATCCAATTCGTTTCCAGAAGCAAGAGTGGATCCTGAAACATCAATGTCCAAGGTGTTGGTATCTTTTGTTCCGGTGATGTCCAGTTGAATAAGATCACCCGTAACCGCGGCGGCAAGAGCCGTGTCCGTGATATGGATGGCTGATCCGCTTGTTCGGACCGCGCCTGGAGCGATGTCAAAGACGTCACCCGTGGTCAGAGCGGCTGTGTCAATGTCAAACGCATCCGCAGTTGTGAGAGAAGCAAACGAGACGTCTACAATGTCGTTCGTACTCTCGCCTGATGTGAAGTTGTACTGATCCGATCCTGTCGTGTCACCAAAATTAATCGTGTCTGTACCCGTTCCTGTACCGACGTTGATCGTTCTAGTCGTAGGCGTCACGCTCGCACCGATATTGATGGTACGGCTGGAGGCAACTGTTTCAATCGTTACGTCTTGAAGGGTACTGCTAATGCTGACGGTTCCGCTGGTACCACCTCCAGTAATGGAGAGCGCGGCGCCTGACGTGGCAATCGCAATGGGGCCTGAATCAGCCGCGGAAATAGAAATACCGGTTGATCCATTGCTGTTAATCCCGATGGAACCACCGTCCAGAGTGATAGCGCCTGTTGTGTTGGTCGAAGCATCGTAGGCATCAAGATAAATACCCGACCCAGCGCCACCGTCCGCATCCAAGAAAATCGCATCAGTGGATGTATCAACCGACTGCAAGATCACGCTTGAAGACGTGCCGCCAGCCGACGTGTTCAAGGTGAGTGATCCAACGGAAGTGGTAAATGCAGAAGCCGCCGCCGCATCCATATCGATTCCACCGGCTGTGGCGTTTACATCAATAGCATCAGATGAGTTTCCGGCGGAAGAGATGATGACCGAGGAGTTTGTTGCACCTGTGACAGCAATCGTCAAATCCTCTGCATCTGTGCCAGAGGCGAGCGTGAAGTTCATGTCATCGGCTCCATCAATAGAGACCGTTCCTGTGGAGTCAACCGTGATCCCACCGGTTCCAGCATCCACGTCAATTCCACCAGCGGCGTTCGAAGCGTTGAGGTAGATGGCATTGATCGCCGCCTCGCCTCCATCAATGTTCACGGAAGCTGCTTCTGCATCAAATGTGAGATCACCAGCAGAAGTATTAAAGTTTGAAGCCGCGTCCGCATCCAGTGAGATGGCTCCTGTTCCGTTCACATCAAAGGCCTGAGCATCCGAGAAGAAGGCCCAGGTCGAACCCGCATCCTGGACATTGAAGTCTCCTGTGCTCTGAAGGTCGATATCATAGTTGCCAGCCGCGGCCACATCAAACGAAATTCCGGTCGTCGCGTCATCAACTGTGATCACCTGTGCGGCTGAACCGAAGTTGTTGTAGGCGTCGTCAAGATTACTCGCAAGCGTGACCCATGCAGCAGCCGTTCCGTCGTAGAACTTGATTTCGTCCTCGTCGGTGTCGTAGTACATGCGGCCCTCAAAACCCGTTGTTGGGTCAGCCGATGATCGTTCGATCGCTTGGCTGACAATGGCGTAAGGGGTTTTGGTGACCTTCACGCGCGGTGAAAGAGTCTCCGCGCTTCCCACGACGTCCGCGGTGTGGACCTTGAGTTCCAACCAAATCTGGTTGTTAAAATCGGCAACGTCCGTTGAAATTGGGACTTCCATGGTGAAGTACCCATTGGTGACCGTAATGGCTGTCTCGCCTGAGTCGACGGATCCGTCACCGTCCGCGTCGGCAAAACCTTGGATGTTGGATCCAAGGTTTGTGCCACCCGTGAGGGCAGGTTCCAGATCAACCCAGAAATAGTACGTTCCCGTAAGGGCCGTACCAGATGCATTAAAAAGTCTTCCGTTATAACCAATGGTCGCCGGAGCTCCGGCTGTTTGGGCATTGGCCGTCAACGGGACTGCAAGTAGGGCGGTGGCAAGGGTGTAGAACACCATCGCAATCCCTACAAACGCGTGCAGTATGAATTTGGCGGTTCGCATACGTTGCGTACGTTAGTGAAAAGATTTTTTTTAAATGAAGCGAGGAGCGCTCAGTGATTCTGGCGGCGAAACCACACCAGCAACGAGAGAAACGCAAGGCACTGGGCTTTGCCTTGTCATTTCGCCACCAGAATCACTTAAGTCTGCCTGACTCCATGATGTTATGATTAACTTTTTCGCTTACGCGATAAGTAAATTATACCAAATAATGCGGCGACTCCCAAGACCAGAGTTATCAACAAGGGACGATTGTTCGTGGCGCCTCTGGCTGTCTCTTGAATGGACGACACAATCGCTCCCACTTCCCCAGACGCTTCGTAGCCTTCTGGACGGTTCAAATCCGTTCCTTCTGGATACACGCGCACGGAGACGCCGCTGTAGATAACGTTCCCTGCGCGATCGAATGCAGCGACTCGGAAAAAGTACGTTCCCGCTACGAGGTCTTCCATCTCAAGAGGGCTTGTCTGAACCTGGAATGCGCTATCGTTTATCGCGACCTGATACTGCAGGACGCCTGAGGTTTCATCCGTTGTTGCAAAGGTGAACCAGGCAGACTCTCCTACCAAGATCTGATCATCTTGAACCGTCAGCTCAATGGCATTTGGTGCGGTCGTATCCACGCGCACCGCTCGCGATGCAACGGCCGTCTCGCGTCCGTCTTCCTGGATTCCCTTCAAGCGGAAGTAGTACATCCCGTCCGCAGGCGCTTCCAAGGAAAGCTCCGTTGTCTCTCCATCAAGGGACACATCTGGCTCAGCATCGGACTCCGGACCAAAACGGTAGTAGTAGGTCTTGATTGGGCTGTCCCCTTCAAGCTCTGTCCAGCTCAGTGCAATGTTTTTGTTTGAGTACCACGTCTCTTCATCTGGATGTGAGCTACTCTCCAAAGCGACGAGAGCGACTCCCGGCTCTGACCCGACCGCTGGGGTTACCTCAATGGTCGCCTCTCCTTGTCCCGAGGTACTTATCCGTTCCTCACCGTTACTGATCGCTCGAGAGTCGGAGGAGATTTGGATGTTCCCCTCCCCTTCCTCTAAGCCGAGAAATGTCACGGTGATGAACGACGTCTTTTCTGTTACGGAACCTTCAAGCGTAAAGGCTCCCCAAGAAATCTTTCCAGTCGTGTTGTCGTAATAATTTCCTGGCGCCATGCGGTCAAAGCTGCCTGAAAGGCGGACGCTCTGCACGCTCACGACGCTGGGGTTAAAGATGACAACGGCTCGAACCGTGTCCAGAGATTCCCCTTGCGGGTCCACGCTGACGGTCACGTCGAAGCGTTCTCCTCGCGCGGCCTCATAGGAGGACTGGTCCAAACTCATGGTTGCTGTCCCTGCGGCCTGCACGACAAGTCCCGGCACGAACACCACAGCGGCCACCAAGAAACTCTGTAGGAGCTGTTTCAACATAAGGAATCAAGATCCTCCTCTAGACCGATGTGCCCCAGCGCGCGACTAACATCGAAAAGTCGTAGTCGTCAACGCTGTCATCCTCATTAAAGTCACCGGAGCGAGAACTTCCGCCCCAAAGTCCGACAAGCTTACTGAGGTCGTAATCGTTCACCGTATCGTCTTGATTGACGTCACCGATAAGCCGTCGATACACCTCATAGATGGTCTCGTCTGACTCCGTTGAACCATCAATGGCAACGAGTGTGAAGCTATTGAGACCATAGGAAAGCGAGACGCTGACTTTCCAGGCGTCGTCGTCGGTAAACTCCACATCATCGGACTCCCCATCCACCGTGAGTTCCTCTGTGTCCTCGTCCATGGTTCCGTACAGAAGGAACGGAGATACGTAGGTAAAATCAAGGTCGGCTATCTCGTCCGAGACTTCTGGCTCATCTAAACTTCCCACGGCCGCTCCGCCGCCACCGCCTCCGCCACCGCCTCCGCCACCTGCGGTGGTACAGGAGGTGGTTACGTAGGCACAGGCCGAGCTACAGGAAAGCGTTCCAGAATCAAAGCCCTGGCTCGCACATGTCGCACTGTTTAGATCTGCTCCATCACAAGTTTCACCCGTATCACGGAACCCATCTCCACAATAGAACTGGAAAGCTCCACCGATTTGGCTCTGATAACTGGTGGAGGTTGGGTTGTCCGAGTACGGCTCGATCGCACCCTGAAGCTGATAGCTCGTGGAGTTCAGCATGTCGTCTGTATTGGCGTAGCCATCAGCAGCGGGAGCTTGGAATCCTTGCTCGGGATAAATCTGGTAACTCGTCGAGGAGACCGCACCCACGCTCATAGGCAGCGCCAGAACCGCGAATGCCACGAGCAGGATTGGTAGTTTTGTATATCGCATAATCGTATGCTCGATTTCTCATGACGATTTAGAACGCTCCTGAGTAAGCAATCGCGGCAACGATGTTCCAGTCCTGATCAGAACTTGGCAGGTACCCAAAGGTGCCCACGAAGGTCGTGATGGCCGCTGACTCCGCTTCAAGATCGCGTTCGTCCTCGCTTGGCGTGAAGCCGTTCACCATGTAATCAACGGCAACCCAATCGGCATCTTCCGATGGGAGCTGTCCTGTGATCTTTCCAAACCAGCCGATCGCTTGCTGTTCAAGCGTAAGCTCTGTTTCTTCTTCGGGGACCGCTTCTTCGACGACCTCTTCAACAACCGCTTCTTCCTCATCACCTTCGTCCAAGAAATCCGTGTAGGCAAGTGTGTGGATCACGTTCCACTCCATAGAGGTAGATGGCATCTTGGCGTACTTGGCGCCGAAGATCACGAGGGAATCTTGCTCTGCTTGGAGGTCGCGAGGATCACCTTGGCAGCCGCCGTAGGCAATGCAGTGCAAAGCAGACCAGTCGTCACCTGAGGACGGCATGCGTCCATAGAACGCGCCGAAGTAGACAAGGCCCTGCTGCTCGAGGCTCAAGGTTGATTCTTCTTCTGTTGCCTCTTCTTCTGCGGCTGGCTCTTCTTCTGCGACTTCTTCCTCCTCAACCGCCTCTTCCTCTTCTTCCTCTGAGAGAGGCGCAAGTCCTAAGAGCGTTTGACCTGCGCTCGTATACGCGAGAGCGTGCACGGCGTTCCAGTCCATAGATGAGGAAGGATTGGCGCCATACTTGCTGTTAAATCGAGCAATGGCGGCTACCTCATAGGAAAGGTTGCGGTGGTCTGCGTCATAGCAGCCGTTGTCCGCAATACAGTCGTTCGTCGTCCAGTCTGCTCCGCTTGAAGGCAAGCGGCCGAACAGAGCGCCGAAGTAAACAAGGGCCTGCGCCTCAGCGCTCGCGCTTGTTGCCGTGCCGCCTGTGCTTGCTTCCTCTTCTTCTTCCTCTTCTTCCTCAGGCGCCTCCGACGCAACGTCGGCTCCGCTGATCGTTACTCGTGCGGATCCAAGGCTGCTGGTGTTGATCGTCTCCTGACCGTCCGCGATCAATCGCGACGTGCTGGCAACACTGATGGTGGCCGTGCCAGCCGAGAGCGCATGGAACGTCACGGTGGCAAGCGTCCCTGCGCTGGTCACCGGCGTCCCGAATTTGAACGCACCGTAAGAAAGGGTTCCGGCATCGTTGTCGATGTCATTGGAAGGAGAAAAGTTCGGAAACAAACTTCCCAAGTCAAACGAAAGCACCTCGACGAGCGCCGGGTTGAAACTCAGATCGACACGCACGGTGTCGAGTGACTCGTCGTTCGCGTCCACGAGCACGCTTAAACTAAAAGAGTCCCCTGTCTCAACGGACGTGTTGGTCGGCGACAACGACAACGTGGCCGTAGAACCGGCGTGCGCCGCTGGGATGCCAACGTTCGCGATTCCCATCGCGAGTCCGAGGAAGAGGACGGCAATCTTCTTCATAAGAAAATTTTTTAGGGCAGTTAAATGTAAATGGGTTTGACGTGGGCGCGTCAAAAAGATCGTGAGAATTATAACATTCAGCGCGTTACTCTACAAACAAGAGCCTGTGTATAAATCCTCCCAATTTCAAAATAAAAAAACGACGCCTGAACGAATTCGCGTCGATGAATCCTCGTCTTATTTTTCAGCGAGCTGTCTAAGAATGGAGCGATGGCTGTCGCGCAAAGCGATTTTCTGGCCAGGCTGGCTTAGCCAAAAAAAGTTTTCCACTGCCCTATTTAGGGCGCCTCTCGTCGAAAGAACAGCTGCAAAGTCTTCAGTAAAATGAGCACGTCAAAGATCATCGACCTGTTTTTGATGTAGTAGAGATCGTACTCAAACTTGCGCCGCGAGTCTGTCACGGAACGTGCGTAGCGAAACTTAATCTGCGCCCAACCCGTGAATCCAGGCTTCACAAAATGCCGCACGCGATAGTGAGGGATCTCGCGCTCAAGGTTCTCGACGAACATGGGCCGCTCTGGACGCGGACCGACAAGACTCAGCTCGCCATGGAGTACATTGAGCATCTGCGGAAGCTCATCCAAATGTGTACGGCGCAGGAAGGCTCCCACGCGCGTGGCGCGCGGATCGCCCATGACGGCCCACTGCGCGCCGTGCGCCTCAGCGTCCGTCTTCATCGTACGAAACTTTCGTATAAAAAACGTAGATCGATTTTTCCCAACGCGCTCTTGCGTGTAGAACACCTCTCCCCCGCCCTCAAGTTTGATAGCCAGCGCCGCGAGCACCCACAAGGGAAGCGAGACGATTAAAATCACGAGCGCCGCGGTCACATCAAAGAGGCGCTTGAGTCGCTCAGAAAATCCTCGCTCACGCTCTTGGACGTTTCGGATAAACCATTGGTGGTCGATGGTGGTCAGCGGGATCCTGCGCGCGAACAGCTCATACGCCTGAGCGAGATCCAAAAACGTCACGCCTGTTCCCAGACACCGATAGAGCGTCTGGATGTGATCGTCTTGCGTTAAAAAATCAGGAGGGAGGATAACGACGTCCACGCGCTGCGCCTTGAGCTGATCCTCCAAGCCTTGCTCGCTCTCTAACCGGACGTACTGATAACCGTGATGTTTGAGGGACTGGATAATCTCCTGGAGCTCCGTAGCCTGCGGCCCCATCTCCAGAATCCCGATCCGCCAAGGTGACAGCGGCGAGATCCATGCAGAAAAAAGCAGTCGCCAGAGGAAGGCCAGCACGCCAAAAAGCCCCACATGGACGAGCAGGTTCGTCTTAGGGGTGATGTCTGTAAGCGTAAAAGCGTAAAAAAAGAGCACGCCAGTGGCAAACAAGACTGTCGTGGCAAGCACATAACGAGCCAAAAATGGGGCAGAGGAAGGCGGCAAGGACAGGTCGTAACAGTCCAGGACGTAGAAGATCACGAGCCAAACAAGGTAAAGCAAAGAAAACGGAATGGCGTGCTCCAAAAAGACCGAAGCGTCAAAACTTCCCCAGAACCCAATGAAGAGCGCCAAGATAAGAGAAATATACAGCAAGGCCACATCGCCCATGAGTAAAGCTATTTTTCGAAAAATGAAGCCCATACTTAGTAAAATACGGCGTAAAGCTGTTCTAGACTCTCAATTTTTAGCTGAGAAATAAGCTCAATTTTGTCTTGAAGCTGAGGAAAAAGATCCAAAATCTCTTCCTTCTTGGCTTGGTACTCCTCTGCACTTCTTCCGAGCTTCACGGCCACAAGCATCCTGAGTGATGTTTGGGGATTGCTTGGATACAAGTCGATAGCTTGTTGCAGCAAGATCAGGGCTTCGTCTACTTTCCCTTGATCCAGATAGACGGCCGCCAGAGGGGCATAAGCCTGTTGGTTTTTTGGATTCAGCGCAAGGGAACGCTCGAGAACCCGTTCGGCCTTCTGAAATTCTGTCGGTTCAAAATAACGCGCCTTGAGTTGAAAGAGGAGACCAAGCATGTTGCTTCCACGAAGATCATTCGGAGAACGGTTGACCGTATCCTCAAGCGCCTGAATGCCCAGGGTGAGCTCCTGCTTGATAGGCTCGGCAAACCGACCGCGTTCTTCCTCGCTCATTCTAAGAATCCATTTCGCCGTTTCACCGGCAAGGACGATCCGCCGGTAGTCTACCCCAATGGGCGAACCGCCACTGTTTACCTCGTACGCTGCCAGACGCTGTGTTGTGGTCGTCGCCGTCGCGACGAGGTCTGTCCTATTGGTCATGATGGGATAGATAACGGTATGAAACAGAGTAAATGGAAGCGCCAAAGTCGCCACGCTGGCAAGAATGCCTCTCACACCACCTGCACCATGCAAGATAGCCAGTCGCCCATCTGATCGATCTTCCTGTGTGCTTACATAGGCTAGAACGAGTACGAAAAGAAACGAAGTGATGGTCACGTCAAACTCGGCCAGATTCTGAACAAAGTAGACGGCCAAAAAGGTAAATACCAGGATGGGAACCCAGGCGTTGAGCCCCTTTTTGTGATACGCGCGCCAGATACTCCAAAGGGCAGTAACGAACAAGACGAGATATGCCACAAGGCCCACGATACCCATCTCAACAAGCGTGTCCAAAATCTTATTGTGCGCTCGGTCAAACCAGTACTCCCCTCCGCACTCCAAAGAGCCGAAACATGAATCGTAATGAGCAAAGAAGGCGATAGGAAAATTTTCGGGGCCCCAGCCCAAGATTGGGCGCTCTTGAAACGCCTCCCAGGCAACGGACCAAACCGCCAATCGTCCACCGGAGGAACGCTCGATGAACCATTCGTTAAAATAACTTCCAGGCTGAAAGACCTGGAAAGCGCTGACAACAAAAAGAAGGACGAGCCCAGCAAGCAAGGAGAATCCTATCCTTTTTGCCGTTCTGAATGGTTTTATCGCTATACACCACAACGCTACGGCAAGGATCAAGCCACCGATCATAGCAAGGGCAGCCGCTTGTGCGGTCGTTGAGAAAAGAATGAGGAGGAAAAAGACGGTCGTAAAAGTGCCGAAGAGTCTCCTGTTGCGTGAAGTTGCCGTGCAGGTCGTCATTGAGCTGGAAAATGCAGCGAAAATCAAGTACGTTCCAAAAAAAGTCGAGTTCCCGAGCGTGGCTCCTCCAAGCGTGTAGGCAAACTGATCAGGAGAAATGAGGGTCAAAAAATAAAAGAGACTTACTGTCACCCCGACGATGCTCTGAATGAAAAAAATCTTTCTCCAGTCGTCTTGTGTTTTAAAAACCGTAGACGCCACAAAAAAAATGATCCCAAGGTGCAACCACACGAGGACTCCTGTGATACGAACGGTGCTTGCCCAGAAACTAAAAAAGGGATCCACGCCCAATACCGTGGCAAGGACCAACACCGTGAGGTACGCGCAAAACGCTAAGCCTACACGCGTCATCTTGGGCCGCCACTGTGGGGAACAGGCGACGAGCCAAAGGAAACAGACGAGCACGACTTCAGAAATACCCATGAGAAAGAAGACTTTCGTGGAGTCGAAAAAAAAGTCTAAGGGCTTCCAAAAGACGAGGGGGGTAAACAACAGGGCGTACACACCGAGTCGAATGCACTGAAGTGGGATGGGCTCTTTCTTATCCGGTAGCTGAAACATACTTCGCTAAAAAGAAGCATCGTAATAAAAACGGAAAAGCAGACTCTCTTTTTGTTCTTTCTGGCTGGTATCCATTCGAAGATACGGTTCTATCGTGAGGGAGACCGTTGGATCAAGAAGGGCAAACGTCTCCAGCGTTGTGCCCAATCTCTGCGCTTCACCCGCCATCTTCAAGGTAAGCAGATAACGCAGTTGCGATGTGCGAACCTGTTGATCCAGCGCCAATGCCTGCTCTGCCAAACGCAGCGCATCTTCATTTTTCCCTTGATCTAAGGAGAGACCCACAAGGCCCCAATACGGTAACGGGTTCTTGGGAAAGCGAGAAATCGCTTGAAGGAGGATCACCTCAGCCTCTTGATATTTCTCTTGTTCGAATGTCCGTCCCCAAATCTGATACACAAAGGCGAGATCAAGATAGGCGCGCAAGAAAAAGGGCGAGTGTTGAATCGTGTCACGGAGTCCTTGTTCTGAGAGTAGGAGCTCCCTTGTGAATGATGCCTCTAATCGAGCGGCGGCCTCATCCTCTAAATCCAAAATAACGGTCGCTGTTTGAGCAGCAAGCATGGACCGCCGCAGGTCAATCCCCTGAAACGACCGAGTGACAGCTTCTTCGTAGGCTGAGATGCGTTCTGAAAAAAGCGTTGCTTGCGCGGCCTCTGATGTGGCAATGTTCGCACGTACTGGGCTCACCACAAACCAATAAAATAAAAAGGGGAGTAAAAGGGTCACCAGAGAAGCGACCAATGGGAGATGGCCATTGGCGGCTCTCCCATCGTCTCCTGTTGAAGACTCGGTTTCTGGGCGCACAACAAATGAGATGAACGCTAACAATAAGAGAAAGAAGTACAGACTGGTGAGCGTGTCGAAGACTGTAAGATTTTGAACGAAATACGCCAAGAGAACAGACGTGAACAGTGCAAAAACGGAGCGAGATACCCGGTGACGGCGCATGGCCTGCCAGAGGTTCATCGTTCCCAAAACGAACAGGCTGAGATAAAAACCCAAACCGACAATACCGGACTCAACAAAGACGTCGAGAACCTTATTATGAGCACGATCAAACCACACCTCTCCACCACACGCCGGCGATCCCAAACATGGGTTATAGTACTTCTGAAAAACATCCTGATAATTTTCTGGTCCCCACCCAAACAACGGACGCTCGAGGATTCCCTGCCAGGCAATATTCCACAAGATAAATCTTGTTTCGCCTGAACGATCCACGACCGCCTGTCGCACCTGACTTCCCGGTTGCAACAAAAGAAACCACAGGACCATAAATGTTCCCGCAAGCGACAAAAGGAGGATGGCTCCCGATATTCTCTTCAAACGGTTTTCTTGATCTGAGAACAAAAAGAGCGCGAGGAATAAAATACACCCACCGAAAAAAGCAAACTGCGCAGCTTGCGCGGTCGTCAGAAACAAAGCGAGGCTGAGTAAACCTGTCGCAACCATCCAAAGTAGACGCCTGTTCTTCATTTTCTCTGTCAGGACAAGGAATGCCCCAAAGCTTATTTGAAATAACAAGTACGTTCCAAAAAATGACGAATTCCCCAGGGTTGAGCCTCCTTTGGATCTTGAAAAAAGAGCCGTGGCTTCTGGAAAAGCAAGTGAAAGAAGAAAGATGAGTGAGACGACGATGGCCGTATAAACAGAGACCTCAAAAATCGTCTTCCATTGTTTTGAAGAATGGACCATTCCGATCGTGATCGTAAACAAGGCTCCCAAATGTAGCCAGACAAGAAGGCTCGTCGAACGTGAGGCGCTCCCCCAAAAACTCAGGAGAACATTTTCACCAATGAGACCTGAAAATAATTGAACACCTATAAAAGAGAGAACGAGTAACCCGAGCGCGGTGAAGCGCGGTCGCCATTTCGGGGAGCGCCAGGCGCTCCAGACAAAACACAACAGCGCCAACTCAGCTATAGCCAGAAAGAAATATACTTTTGAACTGCTGGAGTAGTAGTAGAGATAGGGCCAGTACACGAGCGGGGTCAACAGGGACAAAAAAAGCAGAGCTCGAGTCATGGAAGGAAAAGAAAGCTCTGTCTCCGTTACAATCTTCTTACTGGTCATAGAGAAAGAGAAACCCCTTATGGATAAAACTGTTGCAGCCAATCGACCTTCACCGCTTCCAAATCCTTCATGGAAACAACCTCGTCGATCTTTGTGACAAAGGCCGGTTGCGCTTCCTTTGCGCGCTCGACTGCTTGCTCTAACCGCTGCACATCCCCAAGGTACCTTAGAATAACAAGATTCAATAGATGCGATTTCGTGACGTCGGGATTCAAGGCCAAGGCCGCCTCTGTTAAACCAGCGGCTTCTTCGACTCTCCCTTGTTCAAGATACACAGACGCCAAGGCCCATATGGGTAACGGGTTGCTCGCATTGAGCTCCACGGCTTCTTTGAGGATTCCCTCGGCCTTCTGAAAAAGACTTGCGTCAAACAACCTTGCCTCAAGCTGATACAACTTGCCAAGTCCCAGGTAACTGCGCAAATCTCTGTGCGGACGGTTGATGGTGTCGAGCAAGGCGTTTTCAGCCAACTGAATCTCGCGGCGAGCATACGAGGCAACGCCCATCACGCTCTCCCGCGGACTGACCCAAAGGATATCCGCCGTACCGCTGGCAAGAAAATATCGGCGCCGGTCAATCCCCATAGCAGAACCGTTCAATGCTCGTTCGTAGGCTCTCAAATGGTCATCCACGACTTGCGGGGCGATTGCCTCGGTCGTTAACCTGTTGGCTTTCACGGGCTGGATGACAAAAAATAAAAAGGCGAAGGGAAACAAAACGGTTGCGAGCGCGGGAACAATACCGGGCGTCCGCGTCGTCCTCACAGGGAAATCTTTCTCGTGGGGAAAAAGGCTATCGGAAGAACTCATAGCTGCCAATACCAAGACAAAGAACAGCAAAGACGTCACCCCATCAACCGACGTCAGATTCTGTACAAAATAGACAACAAGCATCGTCGTAAGAATGGCTGGAATCGCCCCGCGCTGTTTGCGCGCGACGATCGGTCTCCACACCTGTACGATCGCTGTGATAAAAAGCGCAAGATAGACAAGCAACCCAATGACTCCGGAATCCACAGCCACATCAAGCAAGGCATTGTGCGCGCTGTCAAACCAAATCTCGCCGCCGCAGGCTGGTGATCCCAGGCAGGGATGATAATAATCCTGTTCAACAAATCCGAAGTTGTCCGGACCCCATCCTAACCACGGCCGTTCCTTGATCCCCTGCCAAGCCATGTCCCAAACAGCAAAACGAGCGTTGGAAGTCTGTTCAATAAAATACTGACGGATCGCGCTTTGCGGTTGAAACAGCGAAAAACCAACAAACAGGAACGCGATCAAAAGACTGCCCAGCATGGCGTACCCCGTCGTCCGTTGTCTATGAGATGCCCCAAGACTGATCAGCAGAAGAGAGGCGAGTAAGACTAGGCCGCCCAAGAAAGACATCTGGGCCGCGTTCGCGTCAATGGAAAAAAGAACACTGACAAAAATGAGGAAAGCAACCGCGGCATACCAACGTAAGAATGGCTTGCGCGCCTGCGTAAAAAGATAGACGCAAAAAAAGATGGGGAACAGGAGATAGGTTCCAAAAAAAGTCGAGTTGCCGAAGGTTGCCCCAAAACTTGCGTCGTACAAGAACTCAATTCCAAAGAGTGACAAGAAATGAGCGACAGTAACGACGAGCGCCACAAGCGTAGAGATAAAGAACACCTGCTCCCAAGCGGCCCTCGTTTGAAACACGCTCGTCGCAATAAAAAAAATGGCAACGAGATGAAGCCAAAGCAGGCTGCCAGTGGACCGAGCAAAGTCACTCCAGAAACTCACTAACGGATCAACTCCTATGAGAGAACTCCATAAAAGAACGAACAGAAAAACCAACAACGTCTTCCCCACAGAGTTCCATCTCAAAAGTCTCCGAGGATCTTTCCAAATGAGCCAGACAAAAGCAAGTACGGTCAGCTCGGCCACGAACAAAACGAAATGCGTCTTTGTCGATGAATGCGGATAAACGAATCCGCTCCAAAAAATCAACGGCGTAAACAGCAAAAGACCCATCCCCGTCTGGACGGCGCGCAATAAAAAATTCTTTTCTCTCTCTGTTTGAATCATACGTAAACTTAGCCGTATTGTGTCCTTTTTTTAAAAACATGTAAAATGCGGTCGCTATGGATAAACCAAAGACGATTCTCGTTACCGGAGGCGCGGGCTTTATCGGCTCCCACGTTGCGAGGAAATTGATCGCATCGGGTCACGAGGTTGTCCTCGTAGACAACTTCAGTCCCTACTACGACCCATCGCTTAAGGAAGCCAGAATCGCCATCCTCCTCAAAGATCTCCCTTTCACCCTGTACCGAAACGACGTCCAGGACGCGCCAGCCATGCGCAAAATTTTTGAAACACACAAACCGGATCTCATTTGCCACCAAGCCGCGCAAGCTGGCGTGCGCTACGCCATACAAGACCCGTTTGCCTACGGAGAGAGTAACCTCATGGGAACGCTCACACTCCTCGAGCTGTCAAAACAATTCGGGGTCAAGGGCATCGTCATGGCCTCAAGCTCCTCAATCTATGGCGACGCCGCACACTATCCTGTCAAAGAAACAGATGTCGCGGATAAACCGATTTCGCTCTACGCCGCAACGAAGCGTGCCTGCGAACTCATGGCCTACTCTTATCATCATCTCTACCAACTTCCCATCACCTGCCTGCGCTTCTTTACCGTGTACGGCCCATGGGGGCGACCTGACATGGCGCTTTTTTCATTTACAAAAGCGGCGCTCGAAGGAAAACCAATCGATGTATATGGACAAGGAGACATGGCACGCGACTTTACCTACATCGACGATATCACCGACGGCGTCGTCAAAGCTCTCGAAAAAAATCTTCCATGGGCCGCACTCAACTTGGGCCGGGGCAAACCTGAATCCTTGATGCATACGATCGAGCTCGTTGAGTCTGCAACAGGAAAGACGCTTGAAAAAAAACTTCTTCCCATGCAACCTGGAGACGTGAAGCAGACATGGGCGGATATCACGCAGGCGAAGGCACTCCTTGGATGGGAACCCAACGTGAACCTCGAAAAGGGTGTCCCAAAATTCGTCGAGTGGTACAGAGAATATTATGGCGTCTAAAGACACTACACGTGTCGCGGTCTTTTTCACGCACGGCGTTTCTCTCGAGCTTTGGGATCAGCGCGGCATGCTCTCCAGAGAGCTCGCGTTTTATCAAGCTCTCGCACAGACGGGTTTGGACGTGTGTTTGTATACCTATGGAAAAAATGATGGCCGATACCGAGATCTACTGGGACCAAATCTCACTCTCGCGGAAAAACCATGTCATTGCCCAGCTTCTCACTACGCGTTCATGCTGCCATTTGTCTATTGGAAGCGCTTACGCAAAGCCGACCTATTACGAATTCATCAAGTCGCTGGAGCCATCCCAGCCCTGCTCGCGCATTGGCTTTGGCGAAAACCTCTGATTGTCCGCGCGGGATTCCATTGGTACCGCTTTGCCAAGCGGCAAGGTGCCTCGTGGCTTAAACTGAAGATGATCTCTTTGATCGAGTGGCTTACTTACAAAAGCGCCACGGCAATCATTCACACCACGCAAGAGGACGCGGACTTCGTCGCGGATCGATATCATGTCCCACGAGCAAAGATTCACGTCATCCCAAACTGGATCGACACGCAGATGTTTCGTCCCATGAGTGTCGATAAAAACCCTCGTAGCGTCTGTTTTGTTGGCAGGCTCGAGGAACAAAAAAACCTCCACGCGCTTGTGGAGGCCATACAGGGACTGGGGGCACAGTTGATTGTGTACGGAGAAGGATCTCTGCGCGAATCGCTCGAGCAACAAGCTCGCGACCTCCACGTCCCTGTCAAGTTCCGCGGCCATATCGCCAATAAAGAGCTTCCACGAGCTTTGAATGCATGTGAGATCTTCGTCCTCCCTTCCCTCTACGAAGGCAACCCGAAGGCTCTGCTAGAAGCCATGGCCTGCGGACTCCCGGTAATCGGGACGAACGTCGAAGGGATTGCGTCTGTACTACAAAATCACGAAACGGGACTCGTGTGTGAAATAACTGTCGATTCGCTCAAAGAAGCGTTAACACAACTCTTGAACGACCACGACCTCCAAAAACAAATTGGAGACCGGGCACGCAACGATATTCTGGCAACCTCTTCACTTGAACAAGCCGTCCAAACAGAACTCACCCTCTACCCTGTATGAATCGTCTCCTCGTCCGGCTCGCGCTAAAGCTTCACAACTTCAGCTACAAACTTGCTAGCCACTTCGCCCTCCAGGCCGAGGGGGACTTGCATCCCAAGCATCAGCTGATGAATTACCACCTTTTTTTTCTCAATCACATTCGCTCGAGTGACCGCGTCCTGGACATCGGATGTGGGAACGGAGCGCTCGCCTATGACCTCGCAGGAAAAGCGAGCCATGTCGTTGGGATCGACCTCAACGCAAAAAATCAAGCAATGTGGACATATCGGTTCGAACGTGAGAATCTTGCATATCACTTTGGCGATGCCACAACGTTCTCTCCACAGGAACGATTTGATGTCGTTGTACTCTCAAACGTTCTCGAACATATTGAACATCGTGTCGAGTTCCTCACCAAGATCAAACACCTCGCTCCCTTATTCCTCATCCGCGTCCCCATGTTCGATCGCGATTGGATCACGCTCTATAAAAAGGAGCTCGGACTCGAATACCGACTCGACAAGACACATTTCACTGAATACACTTCGGAAAGCTTCGACAATGAACTGACCGCCGCGGGTTATACGGTTGAATCATCTTCGATTCAATTCGGAGAAATTTGGGCGGTTGTGAAACGACATGAGTAAAAAACGAGCTCTCATTACTGGTGTCACGGGTTTTGTCGGTCCACATCTGGCTGATTTGTTATTGTCGCAAGGCGATGTTGATGTGATGGGTACCTACCGAGATTCCCAGAATCTACAAACGCTCGGACCGCTTCGTGATCGAATCGAGCTCTATCCCATGGATCTCACCGACCAAGCGACGGTTCAAGAAACACTCACGCAAGCCCGACCGGATTATCTTTTCCATCTTGCGGCACAATCAAACGTTGCCCAGTCCTGGAAAAAATCCGCACAGACCTTTGACGTCAATGTCCTGGGGACCATCCATCTCTTTGAAGCGATTCGGACACTCGCTCTGGATCCCGTCATCCAAATTGCTTGTTCGTCCGAGCAATATGGACTTGTTGCACAAGAGGACCTCCCGGTAACAGAGGAAACCGCTTTCCATCCCCTCTCGCCTTACGCTGTCTCTCGCGTAACTGTCGATCTGCTGAGCTATCAATACTTCAAAAGCTATGGCCTGCAAGCTATTCGCACAAGAGCTTTCAATCACACAGGACCTGGACAGGGTGACCAGTTTGTCTGTTCTCGATTCGCAAAAAAAATCGCCGAGATTGAAAAAGGGATTGCTCCCGCCGTCCTGACGGTCGGAAATCTTGAGGCGGTCCGCGATTTTACTGACGTCCGTGACGTCGTTCGTGCCTATGCCATGAGCGTCGTTAAAGGGAAACCTGGTGAAACGTATGTCATCGCCTCTGGAGTGGGCAGGTCTATACGAGAGGTGTTGGAACGCCTCTTGAGAATGTCACGCGTTCCTATCCTTGTGGAAATAGATCCTGCTCTGCTTCGACCATCAGACGTCCCAGCCCTGTACGGTGCGAGCGACAAGTTTAAAGAGGCGACTGATTGGAAACCGGAAATCCCATTTGAACAAACGCTCAGCGATCTGCTCGATTACTGGAGAGCGCGCGTTTAACCTATGATGAAAAAAATCGTCCTTCTGATCCAGAGTATCCTCATGAATCTCTGGAGCAATCACTCTGGTTATCGCGTCACGCATATTGTTGAAATAAACGATTGGGCGATCAAGTATGTCGGGACGTCTTTAAGTCAATCCTTCCGTGCGCAACATCTCCTCCATGCGAGAATCAGTTACACCGCGATTGGACTTCGCAACCAACTGATCCACTTCGACTCCGTGAATACGTTTTTTCACAAAGGCTCCATTCGTCTTCCACATCGATCAAACAAGATTATCCTCACATGGTTTCACGTAGAACCCGGCGACCCAAGACTCAACCTGATCCAACAGGTACAGCGATCCATCGGACGCATCCACACCTCTTGTCAGACAACGAAAGCGATATTGATCAAAGCCGGTGTCGCAGAAGAAAAAATCGTTGTGATTCCTCTGGGAGTCGATCTCGACTTGTTTCGTCCTGGGACACATGAGGAACGCCTCAGGATTCGACGTCAACTCGGTATACCTGAAAACCGTCTTGTCATCGGATCATTTCAAAAAGACGGTGTGGGTTGGAGGGAAGGAATGGAACCAAAACTCATCAAAGGTCCTGATGTGTTTGTGGAGGTTATCGACCGACTACGCGAGAAACATCCGTTCGTCCTCTTAAGCGGCCCAGCTCGCGGTTATGTGAAGCAGGGGCTCGAAAGACTCGGGGTGGACTACGTGCATGTCTATCCAAAAAACTTCTCCGAACTTCCGAAGCTCTATCAGGCGCTTGATCTGTACCTCATCACCTCTCGCGTGGAGGGCGGCCCGCTATCCCTGTTGGAATCTTGGGCAAGCGAAGTTCCGGTTGTCTCAACACGTATGGGGATGGTTCCCGACATCGCGGAACACGAACACACAGCTCTCTTGACGGATGTGGAAAACGTCGATGCACTCGTCCGACAAACGCTCAGGCTCATAAACGACCAGCCTCTCCGTCATCATCTCGTGAATCAAGCGCTCACCGTCGTGAAGAAAAACTCCTGGGACAACATCGCACGTCGATATGTTGATGAGCTGTACCGTCCCCTGCTATGAAGATTCATATTCTGCACCATCTTCGCGACGAACCGTGGGGCGGCGGAAACCAATTCCTCAAAGCGCTTCGAGATGCGTGGATTCGGCAAGACGTATTCGCCTCTTCTGCTGAGGAAGCCGACGTCATCCTTATCAATAGCTACCCCTTCGGGGCTGAGTCTCTTTTTGATAAACTCTGGCAGCTCAAAAAAAGATATCCAGAAAAAATCGTCGTCTATCGTCTGGATGGCCCCATCTCTTTTATTCGACAAAAAGATAAAGAGATAGACCACATCATCCATGTGTGGAATCAGCTCATCGTTGACGGAATCATTTTCCAATCTGCATGGTGCGAAGAAAAAAATAGAGAAGCGTTCGCTACCGTATCCGCGTACCAGACGGTCATTCACAACGCTCCCGACCCGACGATCTTTCACACAGAGGACAGACTCCCAACAAAAAAATCACGTGTAAAACTTATCGCGACCAGCTGGTCAGCCAATCCACGCAAAGGATTCGACGTGTACAAATACCTCGATGCCTATCTCGATTTCTCCAAGTATGAGATGACCTTCGTCGGCAACTCTCCTGTCTCGTTCAAACAGATCAAGACGATTCCGCCCGTTTCCTCACCTGAACTTGCCAAGATGCTCAAAGCGCACGACCTCTTCATCACCGCGTCAAAAACAGACCCCTGCTCCAACTCGCTCATCGAGGCCATCGCCTGCGGACTGCCTGCGGTGGCGCTGAACGACGGTGGACACCCAGAGCTTATAGGTCAAGGCGGCCTCCTGTTTGAAGGGACGCAGGACGTTCTGCGCGTCATCGATCTCGTCGCGAAAGACTTGCCGACCTTTCGAGCCCGCCTCCCTTCCTTCAACCTGTCGGACATTGCCAGTCGCTACTTCGCCTTTGCTGAACGCATCGTCGGCGAACGAAACGAAG
Organism: Candidatus Uhrbacteria bacterium; assembly: GCA_016205975.1. Lineage (GTDB taxonomy): Bacteria > Patescibacteriota > Patescibacteriia > UBA9934 > GWF2-40-263 > JACRJW01. The sequence goes on from JACQSK010000005.1 coordinate 20,700, forward strand.
GTCGGTACGTTTCCAAAGTCGTCAACAAGCTCGGACTCACCAAAATCCACGGCATGATCCTGCTGTGGAAAATAAAAAACGTGTGGAACACATTGACTGGATCTTCCATCTAAAACACGACATTCCAAAATTTCTGGAACGCCTCAAGGGCCATCACACGCCTGGGTTTTTCCACTACTCCCTTTCAGGTGACCTGATAGACGAACAAGAGCACTGGGGCTTAGGGAACACGGTGTTTGCCATCAAAAGTTACTTCACCCTTGGCCAGCTCGACACCTTGCCTGAGAGGACGCGCACAGACATGGTGGATTTCGTAAAGTCATTCCAATCCACGAATGGTTCCTTTTTTGATCCGATTGTATACAGACGATCCTTTTGGCGAGACAAGCTCTCCGCCTTCAAGCACCACGACTTCAATAACGCTTTCCATCAGCAGACAAAACGGGCTGAGACGCGCCAAGCACTGAGCGCACTTGGGCTCCTGGGCGAACAACTCGGACAGGCTCCTGCGGACACCCCAAAAACCGAACAAGAAATCGACCGCTATCTTGCGCGGCTTGATTGGACCAAGCCTTGGGGCGCTGGGAGCCACTTCTCGCACTTGCTTTTTTTTCTCGCACACAGCCAGCGAGAAGAAGCACCGTCGCTCATCACGCATGCGGTTCGCTGGATCGCAACGCTCCAGCGTTCTTCTGACGGCGGATGGTATGCTGGCTCGCCTTCCTTGCAACAAAAAATCAACGGCGCCATGAAAGTCATCACCGGTCTCAAGGCAGCCGACCGCTTATCAATCCACGAACCCAGGCGCTTGATCGACATGGCCCTTGGCGTCTCAAACGACGCGCAGGCTTGCGATCACTTCAACGTCATCTATGTCCTAAAATACGCAGATGAAGCCGTAGAGCATAGCTATCGGCATGACGAGATCACGTCCTTCGCCGTGAATCGCCTCGCCCAATACCGCAGCCACTACTGGCCGGAACAGGGCGGTTTCTCCTATTTTCTTGGAAAAGCCAACAACATCTACTACAATGCCGCGGTAAGCCGAGGGCTCCCTGAGCCTGATATCCATGGCACGGTTCTCTTCCTCTGGGGCATTGCCCTTATTGCCCAAATCCTTGGCAGAGAAGCAGAGCTGGGATTCAAAGAGTTCATCACGTGAGTATGAAAAAAGCGCTCATCACGGGCATCACAGGGCAAGATGGCTCCTACCTTGCGGAGTTCTTATTGGCAAAAGACTATGCGGTGCACGGGCTCATCCGCCGCGCGAGCACCTTCAACACGGGACGCATTGATCACATCTATAAAGACCAGCACGCCGTCGGGACAAAACCGATCCTGCATTACGGAGACCTCTCTGACGCCGGTTCCTTGTCGTCGCTTATCCAAAAAATCCAGCCGGACGAAATCTACCACTTAGGCGCACAGAGCCACGTGCGCGTGAGTTTTGACACACCTGAATACACGGCCGATATTACCGGACTGGGTACGGTGCGTGTGCTGGAGGCGATCCGCAGCATCAACCCCAACATAAAATTTTATCAAGCAAGCTCAAGCGAGATGTTCGGAAACCCTCAGTCACCACCGCCCTACCACGAGGGGACGCCCTTCAATCCGCAAAGCCCCTACGGCTGCGCAAAAGTTCTTGCCTATCACACGACCAAAAATTATCGGAATGCGTACAGCTTGTTTGCGTGCAACGGCATCCTGTTCAATCATGAATCCCCGCGCCGAGGCGAAACGTTCGTCACCCGCAAGGTGACACGCGGCATTGCCCGCATCAAGGCGGGGCTCGAGCAAAAATTGTACCTTGGAAATCTCGATGCTAAGCGCGACTGGGGCTATGCCCCTGAATATGTAGAGGCGATGTGGCTCATGCTCCAACAGGAACAGCCCGACGACTATGTGATCGCCACAGGAGAAACCCACTCGATCAAAGAGTTCGTGGAGGAAGCGTTTCGTCACGCGGGTCTGGGAGACTGGAGGACGTTTGTGGAAATCGACGAACGCTACAAACGACCCTCAGAAGTCCACCTCCTCATCGGTGATGCATCCAAGGCCAAACAGAAACTCGGCTGGGAGCCACGCGTGAAATTTACCGAGCTGGTGAAAATCATGGTGGATGCCGATGAGGAGGCCATCCGAAACCAGCTAAACGGCGTCATCCATTAGCTATGCCGTGCGTGTACATCACAGGCGCCAGTAATAAACCCAGCGGCGGAGTGAAGGTTATGAACCAAGTCGCCGTCTTATTTCAAGACCGCGGCTTCGAAAGTTACGTTGTCCCGGCGGACGGGTCAGGACAAGCCACCTTTCTTGATCGACCGGCGCGTACGATAGGGATCGACGAGTATGCACGTCGACTCAGACATGAGGATATCACCATCGACTTCTGGCCGGACAAACGTCTCATGGAGATTGCCTCACAAAAGAAAAATGCTACACGTATTTTCTGGCAACACGGCGCGTCGATTCCCATCGGAGGAACAACGGTTGGTGACGCCATTTTCCGACCAGGGAATCCTTACACACAACATTGGAACGTGAGCCGGGCGTGCGCGGAGTATTTTCAAAAACACTACGACCTCTCCATGCCCGTCGTCCATCCATTTTTTGACTCACCAACCATGCGGGAGTACCAACAACAACCGCCCGTCCCCCGTGAGGGATTTCTTCTCCTGGCTCGGCGCGGCCAACGCCATCTCCCGGCCATCGCAAAAAAACTTGCCGGTCAGCGCGTCACGATTATGCAGGAGCCGTATCATGAACGAGACTTTTTCAACGCATTGCTTGACCACACGTTCTTCGTGAGCACGGACGATGGAATCCATGCCCCCTCGCTTGTGCGGCGAACAAAAAATAAGCTCCGCGCTCTCTTGTCCAAACGCGAAAGAAAAACCCAGCGGCAAAGAAACCGATGGTTCATCCCTGAAGGACATCTCCTAGGATTCCCCATGCCCCCCGCAGAGGCGGCATGGCTTGGGTGCATCGTCATCGGCTTTGCCATGGGTGGCGGACGTGAGTGGATGAATGAACACAATTGTTTTCTCGCAAAAGACGGTGACGCAATTTCCTTGTTGACAAACATCGATCATGCTCTTGCTGCCAGCGAAGATGCGCGCCGTTGTATCCGCACGCAAGCCCGTCTTGACACCGCTCGATTCACCAGCGAAAAAACTTGGGAGTCCCTGGCGCATCTCCTCTCCCTATGACCAACCGTCTTGAACCAACCATTACCGACGTGAGGACGTTCTGAGACAACCATCCTCGTAACATCCGCAAAAGTATGAACGCTTCGTTTCCAAAAATCTCTATTGTGACGGCATGCTATAACCATGCTTCCTTTATCGCCGAGACGATCGAATCCATTGTGTCGCAGGAATATCCCAACCTGGAATACATCGTCATGGACGACGGCAGCACGGACGGAAGCTGGGAAGTCATCCAGCGCTACCGATCGCGCCTCACGCATTGTGAACGTCTGGAGGGCTACCGAGCATCACCCGTCGCGGCCTTGAACGAAGGATTCCAAAAAACAACCGGAGAGATCATGCTCTTCCTCAACAGCGACGACATCTTGCTTCCCAAGAGCCTGTTCGTGATTGCAAAAATCTATCAGGAACATCCCGAAGTTGAATGGCTGACGGGTATGGCCACAACGATCAACGAACGTTCGGAACTAGTGAACTCGCGCCTGCGACTGAAGCACCTCTTCGATTTTCTCATCGGAAACTGGAAAATCATCCAACAAGAGTCGACCTCCTGGAGACGCTCGCTGTGGGAGAAGACGGGCGGAGCACTCAATGGAGAAAAGCGCTGGGCGTTTGATACGGAACTCTGGACACGTTTTTTTCTTCACGCGACCCATTTCCATGCGGCGACTCCCCTGGGCGCGTTCCGCTCTGGAAAGCAAAGCCAAAGCGTCTCCAGCCAAGAAAGTTTTTTGGCACCAAGCCGTTTCTATTTGCACAGACTCACGACAGCCGCTTCCCAAAAACAGCGCCTCTTGGCATATCTCTACCGGCTGTGTCGGCCCCTTGGGAGCATCCTTGCTCTGATTCCTAACGCGCGCTACCAGCGCATTCCCTTCCTGAATCACTTTGCGTATGATGTCCTCACCTACGATCAAGGGCAGGATCGTTGGAAGGCACAAAAACAAAACCCCTTTCGCCCCGCTCTATAACGTATGTCCTCTGTTTCAATCATCGGACTGGGAAAACTCGGCTCCTGCATGGCCGCCGTGTATGCCAGCAAGGGGCATGAGGTTTTTGGATTTGATCTCCAAGGAGCCCATGTGGCTGCTATCGCAGAAGCGAAACCTCCTGTCGTGGAAACGGACTTGGCGGCAACCCTCTCTCAAGGCCGACCTCGCCTCCACGGTACCGCGAGCGTCCAAGAGGCCGTTGATCGATCTTCTCTTACCTTCATCATCGTCCCAACACCCTCTGAACCTGAAGGCCATTTTTCTTTAGACTCTGTGCGGCAAGCTTGTCATGACGTAGGCAAAGCGCTCAGGGGAAAAAAAGATTACCATCTCGTCGTGCTCACGAGTACCGTCCTTCCAAAAAATTGCGAGGAAAAAATCATTCCCGTTTTGGAACAAACATCCGGGAAAACCTGCGGAAAAGATTTCGGTTTTTGCTATAGCCCGCTGTTCATCGCCATAGGCTCGGTCATCCGGAACCTAAGACGCCCGGATTTTTTTCTCGTGGGACAAGCGGACGTACGCTCTGGCGATACGCTCGAAGCGTTTTACCAAACCGTCTGTGACGCTCTCGTCCCCGTGCGGCGTATGAGCCTACCAAGCGCGGAGCTCACGAAGATCGCCGTCAATAGCTACGTCACTATGAAAATTACCTTCGCCAATATGCTGGGCGAGATCGCTGAAAAAATCCCAGGGGTAAACATTGACGAGGTGACCGATGCCCTTGGCAGCGATGCGCGCATCGGCGCGATGTATCTCAAAAGTGGCCTGGGCTACGGCGGCCCTTGCTTCCCTCGGGACAATCGGGCGTTCGCCCACATGGCTCGGGAGCGCGGGGTCGATGCCCCGTTTGCCTCCAAGACTGACGCATACAACAAAACGCTCATGCACTACTGGACGGACAAAATCAAAACTCTCGCCTCTCCCAGCGACGTGATCGCCGTGATCGGAACCAGTTACAAACCCGGCACGGCGTTTGCAGAAGAATCCCAAGCAATCGGCATCATCCAAATCCTCTTGAAAGACGGCTTCACCGTCTGCATCCATAACCCAGACGGAAACGAAGATACACGCAAGCGCCTTGGAGATTCTGTCACCTACTACGAGGATCTCGCGGCGTGCCTTAAACGAGCCACCATCGTCTTCCTGGGTCTTCCTGTAAAAGAAAATTCAGCGCTGGAATGTTTGAGACAACAAAGAGCCGTCCGCATCATCGATCCTTGGCGTCAGCTTGCCTCCCGTCTATGAATCTCAAATCACTCATCAAGCGCGCCCTGCCGTTATTTGGCTTGAGCTACCGCCATGTTGCCGTTCCGGTGTTCCGATCTAACATCTATTCGCAAAACGGCGAAGACGGCGTCATCGAGTTCCTCCTGAAAAAAATGCCAACCCTTCCACGGTATCTGATCGACATCGGCGCCAACGACGGCGTGGAATCGAGCAACAGCCGATGGCTCATCGAAAAATACGGCTTTGATGGACTCCTGATCGAACCCTACCCGCCCGCTTTTGAAAACCTCAAAAACCTGTATCAAAATCAGGTCGGAATGACCTTGTCCAACCAGGCCGTCGGCGCAACATCCCATCAAGGAGCGATCAACTGGCATGGACACTTCCAAAGTCTTCCCACGCCCATCCGCCAGGTCAATGAGGTTCTTGAACAGGCTCCGCAGGAAATAGGATTCTTATCGATTGATGTAGACGGCCAGGACAACGAGGTACTACAATCTATTGACTGGAAGCGACATCGGCCATGGTTCGTCATCGCCGAAATAGACTCAAGTGCTCCCAACCACCTTCAGGCACAGACCGATATCATGGATCAGGCCGGTTACCAACCGTTCCTGCACATCGGCAACGTGTTCTACGTCAGAAAAGATAAAGCAGGAGAGCTTCTCTTTAACTGGAAAACGCCGTTCTCAGGCGTCTTCGGAGTCTTCAAAAAAACCCTATGAAAATCCTTGTCACGGGAGGGAGTGGATACGTTGGTTCCGTTCTGGTTCCGGCGCTGTTGCGCCAGGGCTACCGCGTCAAAGTTTTTGATAACCTTCTCTTTAAACAAACGTCGCTGCTTCCACACTTCATCAATCCTCTTTTCGAATTCGTACACGGTGACGTGCGCGATGTCCATGCGCTCGCGCGCGCGGTGGAAGACGTGGATCTGATTATCCATTTAGCCGCGATCGTCGGGGCCCCTATTTGCAGCGCACATCCTGAACTGGCGGAAGCCGTCAACTACCAAGGCACGGTGAATCTTGACTCGGTACGGTCCTCGCATCAACCGATCATCTATGCTTCCACCGGAAGCAACTACGGGAAGGTCGATGGCATCTGCACGGAAGACACGCCGTTGCATCCCCTCTCTGTGTACGGCCAAACAAAAACAAAAGCCGAAGAACACCTCAAAAGAAGCGGCAACATGATCGGGTTCCGTTTTGCGACAGCCTTTGGCATCTCGCCGCGCCTGCGCCTCGACCTCATGCCCAACGATTTTGCGCTGCAAGCCTTACGCGTAGGAAATCTTATCGTCTACCAAAAACAGGTCCGACGGACATTCATCCATGTGACGGATATGACCCGCGCGTTCCTCCATGCCATCCAACACTACGAGGAGATGAAAAACGAAATCTACAATGTCGGGCACGAGCGTATGAATCTGACAAAAGAAGAAGTCGCCCTCCTCGTCAAAAAATTCGTTAACTACTATTTGCACTTTGCTGAAATCGGATCGGATCCGGACCAACGCGATTACGAAGTCTCGTATGAAAAAATCCGGTCCAAGGGATTTGAAACGCAGGTCAGCATGGAGGAAGGCATCCGTGAGGTTGTCTCCGCTTTGAAACTCCTCCAACCGGAAAACCCTTACTCCAATATCAGCATCTAAGCTATGGACACTTCTGCCAAAATCTTCGTTGCTGGACACCATGGCATGGTCGGCTCCTCAATCGTGCGCTCCCTGCAACGAAACGGATACACGAACCTCCTGCTGCGTTCAAGCTCAGAGCTCGATCTGCGCGACCAGCGTTCCACAATGGACTTTTTTGCCGACGAAAAACCGGACTACGTCTTCATGGCTGCGGCAAAAGTCGGCGGAATTTTGGCGAACAAGGAACAACAGGCGGAATTTTTCTATGATAACCTGGCGATCGAGCTTCATACGATCCATGCCGCTCACCTGTCGGGCGTCAAAAAGTTTTGCTTCCTTGGCAGCTCCTGCATCTATCCGAAACTCGCCCCGCAGCCGATCAAAGAAGACGCCTTGATGACCGGGCATCTCGAGCCTACGAACTTCGGCTATGCCTCGGCCAAAATTGCCGGCGTAAAAATGTGCGAGGCTTACCACGACCAATACGGATTCAGCTACGTCGCCCTCATGCCCTGCAACCTATACGGGCCTGGAGACAATTTCGATCCGCGCAGCTCGCATGTGCTCCCTGCCTTGCTCAGAAGAGTCATCGAAACCAAAGAGCGGGGCGAGGAAACAATCGTCCTATGGGGCACGGGGACGCCAAAGAGAGAGTTCCTCTACGTCGATGACGTTGCAAGCGCCTGTCTCTTTTTGATGCAAAATGAACAGGCGACAGGGTTGTTCAACGTTGGCATGGGAGAGGACATCGCTACTAAAGACCTGTTGGAAAAAATCTGCCAGATCGTCGGATACCAAGGCACGATCGTCCCGGACCTCAGTAAACCCGATGGGACACCGCGCAAAGTCTTGGACGTCAGCAAGCTCCAGGCGCTTGGATGGAAACCGACGGTCGACCTTGATGCAGGCATCCAACTTCTCTACGCTTGGTTTCTCGAACACCGAGGCGAATTCGTTTGATCGTATGCCTCTTATTTCCGTCATCATCCCTGCCCACAACAACGAAACGACGATCACCACGGCGATCCAATCCATGATCGATCAAACACACATAGATTTGGAGATCATCGTCGTGGATGACAACAGTACGGACGCAACACGCGCAGTCGTCGACTCATTCCCGTCCGTCCGCTCTCTTGCGCTCCCCTTCGACGACCCGCATCGGTTCAACCGCCGTGGCGTGAACATCAATGCCGGCTGGATGGCACGCAATTTCGGAATCGATCACGCACGTGGCGAATGGATCACATTCCAGGATGCTGACGACGTGTCCCTCTTGAACCGCATCGAAACGCAGTATGAGCTCGCGCAGCGATTCTCATCTGCTCACGTCTGCATCGGCTGGCAATCGTTCAATGAGGTGCTTCTGGGACAGACACTCGATGCAAACGCCTTTCTTCAAGATCATCCTGAAGCCCTCATGCCCTCGCAAACCATCAGCGCGCTCGCCAAAAAAACAAAGGGCTTCGGATGCACCCTCTTAGGCCCCCTACACTCCCTCGTCCCGTTCCCCCTCAAGCGCCGTACACGATTCTTTTTTTCCAGCTGGGATCCGTATCCGTTCGCGGGAAACTCTCCTCTTGTTCGACGCGACGTCTTCGATCGAGTGCGTTTCCGCCCGCGCCACAAGCGCGTCTGGCCTTCTGACCGCGGTCGTGGGGCAGATCGGGATTTCAACTTTCAGGTTGCTGACATTTTTCAAAACAGCCTGTGCGCCAACATCCCGCTCTACCTCTGGCGAACGGATAAAAAATCCCTATGACCATCAAGACCTTCATCAAAGCCCTATTCCCTAAACGCTCTCTTCCCGCCCTGAGGTGTGTGTACTTCGCGTTATTTCCCTGGAAACAAAAACCGAGTGGAAAGGGTTACCATGAATTTGGATACTGGGAGACGCGAGCCAAGGCAGAAGGCACACTTATAAACGCGCACTACAAACCTTTTTATACGGCGCACTTCGGACTCACGGAACAGGACTATGCAGGAACATCTATCTTGGACATCGGCTGCGGCCCTCGCGGCAGCTTGGAGTGGGCCGACATGACCAAAGAGCGGGTTGGACTCGATCCCCTTGCAGACTATTACCAACGTATCGGCGCTCGAGCGCATCGTATGCGCTATGTGTCTTCTCCTTGTGAGCACATCCCATTCCCGGATGCCCACTTTGACACGGTGAGCTCTTTCAATTCTCTGGATCACGTCGACAACCTGGAACAGACGGCGGATGAGATCGTACGCGTGTTGAAACCTGGAGGACGGTTTTTGCTTCTGACCGATGTGAATCACCAACCGACCCCCACCGAACCCATCGCTTTTTCGTGGGACATCCTTTCTGCTTTTTTATGCCGAGGCTTGACGTGCGTACAGGAACGCCGTTATGAGCGCGTACCAGAAGGTCTCTATCAAGGAATCGACAAGTCCGTCCCCTACGACCACACCAATCAAACGCCGCGCTACGGAATCCTTTCCGCACACTTTATCAAATAAACGTATGCTGCTTGAGAAGTTTCTCCGTCGGAACATCGCCATCTCCTACCGCCTCCTAGACAAACTGAACTCCGGGCTTCACCTTTCTCAAGACGGTCTGTTTCGAACCGAATTAAAACTGTTTCTCGCCTCCCTTGCCCCTACCCTCCAAGGGAAACGCGTTCTGGACGTTGGCTCTGGACCATGGAACGGACCAAAAGAAATCTTCTCATCCTGGTGTTCAATCACGACGTTTGACATCGTCCCCCATGAACAGGTGGACGTCGTGGGCGATCTCTACCAACTCTCGGACGTTTTCTCCCACGTACCGCCATTTGATGCGGTCATCGCCACGGAAGTCTTCGAGCATGTCGCGGACATCCCCATCGTCCTGCAACAAATCAAACACGTCCTCACGCCAGGCGGACGGATCGTAATCTCGACACCATTCAAAAAAAATCTGCACGGAGAAGACTATGGGGATTACTGGCGAATCACCAGACAAGGCTGGCGGTATCTCCTAGAACAAGCAGGTTTTGAAAGCATCGCTATCACATGGCTCGGAGAAGAATTGCTTCCGCTCGCGTATTTCGTTCAGGCTTCCAGATCATCATAGGCTCGAATCTGTACGTTCAAACCATTCCTGCAACCAAAGGCGCAACATAAGCAGTGACCAAAGCTTGCGCGAGACATCCTCTCCCCGCTCATGGCGCGTGAGAAGGTCTTCGATGGCACTCCGGCTGAACCCGAAGCGAAGGAATGACGGGGCAAGGATGTGCTCGCGGACAAACGTTTTGAGCGTCGTGCGCAGCCAGATATCACAGGGGACGTTAAATCCCCTTTTTGGTTTCTCAAGGATCTCCAGCGGGACAAGGGCTTTAGCAATTTCCTTCAAAAGAATCTTTGACTCACGGCCAGCAAGCTTCATCGCCACGGGCATCGAGGCGACCTGGGACACGAATACCTGATCGAGCAGCGGAGAGCGCACTTCCAGAGCATGTGCCATTGAGGCCATGTCCGTTTTGACGAGCAGGTCATCGGGAAGATACGACTCAAAATCAACAAACAGCATCTGTTCGGTTGGACTCAACCCGGAGGACTCTTCAAACAGTCTCTGCATGACCGAGCTGGCGCGCGAGGCCAAGACGCGTTGCCTCGCCTCAGGCGTATACAATGCCTCCTTTTCATCTTCACGGAAAAAACCGAACGAGTGAAGATAAAATCTCCCGCGAACGCCCGTATAGGCAGAAAGGATTGTCGCGAGATACTCGAGTCGCTTTTGTTTGGTGAGACGTGAGGCGTGGCGCAGGACAGACGCCAAGGGTCCGCTTGCAGGACCAACGACTGCGCCAAACCGCCTAAGCGTCTCATAGCGCTGCATGGCTTTATAACGCGCGTAGCCGGCAAAGTTTTCATCTCCCCCGTCGCCATTCAACGCCACGGTCACGTGCTGGCGCGTCAACTCGCAAAGTATCCAGGTCGGCAAAGCCGACGAATCGGCAAACGGTTCTTCAAAATGGCGAGCGATCTTGGGCAAGAGATCCACGGCATCGGACTCGACCACAAACTCGTGATGGTCTGTGCCGTACCGCTCAGCCACAAGGCGCGCTTGGGGAAGTTCGTTATGCGAGTCTTCACGAAAACCGATGGAGAACGTCTTGACCGGCCGGCTCGACGCTTGCGCCATGAGTGCGACCACCAGCGAGGAGTCGACTCCGCCGGAGAGATGCGCGCCCAGAGGGACATCGCTCACCATCCGAAGCCGCACGGACTCTTTGAGCGACTCCGTGATCTTTTCCTTCCACTCTTGCGGCGTGTGCTGCTCCTTTTTGGAAAAATCCAACTGCCAGTAGCGCTTTTTTCGTACCTCGCCGTTTTCTTTTACAATCAAATAGTGCGCCGGCTCGAGTTTTTCAATGCCGAGAAACCCCGTCTTCGGATGCGGAACGAATTGATAGGAAAGATATTCATCCACGGCCGCCCAGTCGATCTCCTTGGGAATCTCGGGATTGACGAATAGCGCCTTCAACTCCGAGGCAAAAATGAACCGATGCGCATCAAGATAAAACTTCAGTGGTTTTTTACCAAGGCGGTCGCGCGCGATAAAGAGCTCGCGGGCGCGTGCGTCCCAGATGGCAAACGCAAACATGCCGCGCAGCCGCTCTAAGCAGCCCACACCGTATTTTTTGTAGAGATGGATGATCACCTCGCTGTCAGTCTCAGAAAGGAAGCGCACACCGTCCGCTTCCAGCTCTGCGCGCAGGGAACGGAAATTATAAATCTCGCCGTTGAACACCAAATGAACCTCACGAGCTTCATCGCTCATGGGCTGGTGACCGCGCACAGACAAATCGATAATCGCCAGGCGCCGAAACCCCAGCCCCACATTCCCATCGACAAACATCCCCGCATCATCGGGTCCCCGATGCGCCAGGCGGTCGCTCATGGCCTTGAGGGTCTGCGCCTGAACGGGTTCTGTGTTGAAATTCAGTCGTCCGACAATTCCGCACATAAGGTTCGTAGGCCTTGGTAAAAAGAATCTTCAGGAATCTCATCAACCGCCTGCCGTGCGGCGCCTCCCAGCGAGGCAAGCTGTTTTTCGTTCTGCCAGAGAGCGCGAATCTTTTGCACAAGATCCTGAGCATCCCCAGGCTCGTAGAACACGACCTCACGGCCATCATCCAATGGGTAAGTGCTTGTGAGCGCCAGCGTTTTTGCCACCACGGTCGCCTTGCCCATCGCCAGCGCCTCAAGCAGCGCGCGCTGGCCCGTGAAACGATGGACCTCCTGGAGGCTCACGACCACGAGTCGGGCCTGGCGATACCAATCAAGCAAGGTCGGATAGGCAACCAGGTTCAGGACAAGCTCCACGTTCCCAGGAACACAGAGCCCTTGTACGCGCGCCCGAGACGTCACGACCTTGGCAGGAATCTTCAGCGCCTCCAGAGCCTTAAACAGCGTTTGAAAATCCCTCCCGACGTCTCGGCCGACGCAGAGCACGAAATCTCCCAAGGACGCCTGGAAGTCCGGTTGATAAAAATGCGTATCTGCTTCCAAGAGAACAGAGCGTGCCCGCGCTCCCGTCAGGTCGCGATACAGGGCTTCCTCCAGTGGCGACCAGCAGACGATGAAATCCGCGGCGCGCAACAGCCACCGATACCAGGCAAAGAGCCGCGTGTGCTGTTGCGCCTCGAGTTCGTTGATCAGCCCGGCAGAGATGAAGCCCACTCGCCCGCGGATGAACCCCAGGCGCTTGAGAAGCAGAAGCGGCAACCCCGTCGAGTCGGTCTCTGCGAGGATCACCTCCTGCCGACGGATGGCCCACAGGTGCCTCAAGGCTTGATCAAGACGGAACCCAACATGCACGCGCGCAATGAGGTACGTCTCAAGCGGCCGGCACAGCAGCTGCAAAAAAGGATTCCGCACCCAGCGCACGCACAGGTCAAAGGCAGGATCCTCGCGCAGTTTGTCTGTCCCATAAAAAATAACCGATGGGACATCTCCCGCCTGCTCGTAGGGTGGTCGGCTTGCCGCAAAATAGAGAAGCGCAGTTTTTTTCACATGCGTTTGAACAGATAGATGGTCACCACGGCATTGATCGTCTGGGTTACGAGCCAGGCAACGATCACCCCAGACAAACCGTACAGCCAGACGAAAAGGATGAGCGCGGGGACCAGCAAAAGCGGGGCGAGGACGCTACTGATATAGAGTTCCTTGGTGCGACCGAGCGCTTGAAACACGGTCCCAAACAAGGAAAGCGGGGTCACCAGAATCGAAAGCGAGATCCACTGGGAATAATAGACGGATTCAAGGTAGGCGGGAAAGAGCCACGTAAAGATAAACGGCGCCAGAAGAATATAGGCGATCGTACAGGGGATAAGCAAAAGATACAGCTTTGCAATCTTTCCCATGAGCGTCCGCTGGATGTCTTCTTTGGTGTGCTGGCTAAACTTGGGCAAGGCGATCGGAAAGGCTTCCGTGAACAGCCGGCGCAATTCCTGTGGCGGGCGCAGAGCGAACGCAAAAATGGCCACGGAGGCAGGACCCAGCACATGCCAAATCACCACGTCCGTGGCATTGTTGGCGATGGCAAACAGGACGCCGGAGAAACTGATATACCGGCCATAGGGTATCGTCTCCGGGTCACGCGTTTGATTCTCCAGTCGTCGTTTGGTAAGAAAATAAAAAAAACCCGAAGCGGCAGTCTGCGCTATAAAATAAACCAAGATGAGTGTGAAGAGATCGTTCGTGAGTACGATGGTCGCCACAAGCGCCAGGGCGACGAATAACTCCTGCGCAACGGCGAACTTGGAAAAAATATCGAACCGCTGCTTGCCTTGCCAGTATGCCTGGTAGACGGAAAATGAAGACTTGAACGGCAAGAAGATGGCAACAACCACGAAGATCGCTGAGAGCAAACGGTTCTCTTGTATCTGATAGGAGAGAACAACCAACAAGGCCAAGGCCGCACCAAGGACGCCCCACTTCATCCGTGCGCGCAGGGCGGGGACGACCGATCCCTCATAGCCCTTTGCCACCGACCGCGTCAGCGAGGTGTTGATGCCCGAGAGCGTCGTAACAGAAAGCAAGAGAGACGCCGAAATGACATATTTGTAGGCGCCGTACGTTTCTTGCGGCAGCAAGTTGGCAAACGCAATCGCCAGCCCAAACGAGATGATCGAAATGCCGACTTGTCTTGCGATCATCCAGAAACTCCCCCGAGCCAGATAGACCATGTCGGTTTTCGTGTACCGTTCAGACCAGCGTAAAACTCGCAAGATCTGTTGCTTTAGGCGTAAAAGTAACATAAGCTCATTGGCAGCAGTTTAGCATAGAACGATAAAAGCGATCAGGAACCAGAGTCCAGACGTATGCCACGGATTTCCATTCTCCTGTCTGTCTGCAACGGTGAGCGGTATCTGCGATCGGCCATCGAGAGTCTGCTCGCACAGACGTATCGAGATTTTGAATTGCTCGTGGTGGATGACGGCTCGAACGACCAGACGTCCGCGATCTTGCGCGAAGAGTCGCAACGAGATGCTCGCGTCCGCGTCATCACCAACCCCACCAACCTCGGGCTCACTCGCTCGCTCAACATCGCTCTCGCCCAGGCTCAGGGAGCGTACATCGCGCGTATGGACGCAGACGATATCGCCCGGCCCGACCGGCTCGAGAAGCAAGTCGCGTTTCTGGATGCACACATGGACGTGGGGCTCGTGGGGAGCGCGTATCAGTTCATCGATGGCGCAGGCGACGTAATCGGCGAGAGGCACCCGCCGACCACCGACCGCGAGCTTCGCCGCGCGCTCCCGCGCACCAATCCTCTCCTGCACAGCTCGGTGATGATGCGCAAGGAGCTCCTGGATCGCGTCCACGACTACGATGAAAACTACCACCGCGCACAAGACTACGACCTCTGGATGCGCGTCGCGCCACTCACCGCGCTCGCCAACCTCCCCTACGTCCTCATGCAAAAACGCTTCACCACAGGCATGATCTCCTACGCGCGCGAGCGCGAGCAGATCCGTTGTGCCCTGCGCGTGCGCTGGCGCGCCATCCGCCGCGGCTCGTATCCCTATTGGTGCCTGATCTTTCTCGTCAAGCCGCTGGTCGCAACGCTCTTGCCGGCCTCCGTCGTACGGCGCGTACGGATTCATCTGTTTGGACAGAGCCAATATAAGCAGGCCACAAAAAAAATGTGAAAATTTTTTTCCTCATCACCAAGTCCGAAGCCGGAGGCGCCCAGACGCATGTCGCGCAACTCACCAAATTTTTTATTGCGCATGGTGATGAGGTGGGAGTCATGAGTCCCCCCAACGGCTGGCTGGAGACACAAGCGCATCATCTGGGAGCGCGATTCTTCCCTAACCCATTTCTCTCAAACTCCCTCAACCCACGACGCACGCTCTCCGCCGCCAAGGCTATCACCCGCGCCGTGCGCGACTTCCAACCTGATCTCATCGCCTGTCACTCCACCACGGCAGGACTCCTGGGCCGCTTCACGATCCGCAACCGCATCCCCACAATCTTCACCGCCCACGGCTGGGGATTCCAGCCTGGCGCTCCCCTGGCGCGGCGCCTCACCCTTCCGATCCTGGAACGCCTCGCCGCGCGCTTCTGCTCGAAGATCATCTGTGTCTCGCAAAACGACCTGGCGCTCGCGCAAGCGCATCGTATCGCCCGCCAAGAGAAGCTCGTTCAAATCTATAATGGAATCGAGCTCACTCAACCGACCCCAGAAGCCACTCAGGCAGAAGCTTGGGACACCCATTCAAACCATGACGACGATAGCGTCCACATCTTCTTCGTCGGCCGACTCGCTCCGCCAAAAAATCCGTCTCTCTTGATCCACGCCGTAAGGAACCTCCCAGAGTCACTCCGTAATCGCGTCCGCATTACCATCATCGGCGACGGCCCGCAGATGCCAGCATTACAGAATCTTATCAAGCGGGAGCAGTGGCTCCCGCCTATGAATCAGATAAATCTCCCGGGCGCTCTGCCGCGCGAGGAAGTCCTGCGGCGGCTCAGGGACGACGCCGATCTCTTCGTCCTGACCTCTCACTGGGAAGGCTTCCCCTATTCGATTATCGAGGCCATGGCATGCGGCGTCCCCGTAATAGCAAGCGACGTGGGCGGTGTGCGCGAAGCGGTCACGGCTCAGACAGGTATTCTGCTCGCACATGATGACGTACAGACTCTGTCACAGGCATTAGAACAACTCATCAAAAATCCAGAACAACGCAAAGCCATGGGAGAGCAAGCCTGCCTCGCCGCACAAAAAAAATTCTTGGTTGAGACGATGTGTGAGGCAACGCTCGCGGTCTATCAGTCACTCGTCTGATATACTGATGCTATCAAACCCAGGCTAAAGCCTGGGTCTACCAAACTATGAAGGAGGAGGTTCTGACAAAACTCATCAAGCAGACACCCGCTCTTGCGTTTGTCGAGCCGTTTCTTGAAACGCATCCGGGCGCAGAGCTCTACCTGGTGGGCGGCGCGGTGCGTGATGCCCTGCTGAGCAGAAGGACACCGGACATGGATTTTGATTTTGTCGTCCGCGGACTGCCCGGCAGCGACGTGCAAGCCTGGTTCGCCATGCAGGGCGACGTGAGCCTCGTGGGACAACATTTCGGCGTGTTCAAGTTTATGCCGCGCGGCTCTTCGCCTGAGCGCATGCCCTTCATGGATCTGGCTCTGCCGCGCACGGAAGCCGTCTCCCAAGGGTCCCTGGGCGGCTACAAAGATTTTGACGTCCAGTCAGATCCCAGCCTCCCCATCGAAGACGACCTTGCGCGCCGCGACTTCACCGTGAATGCCATGGCCTTCGATGTGCGCGCGAAGCGGCTCATCGATCCATTCCAGGGGCTCACCGACCTCTCCAAAAAAATCCTCCGCGCCGTGGGAAACCCCGAGGAGCGGTTCCGCGAAGATCTGACCCGCCTCTTGCGCGCGATCCGATTCTCGACGGAACTCGGATTCGCGATCGAACAGACAACGCTCCACGCGATCCAGACCCTCATACCCGAGATCAACAAAGAGCGCGAAGAAGACGGCGCACGCGTCTTCGTCGTCCCAAGGGAGATCGTGGGGCTCGAGCTCGCCAAGGCGCTCGCAAGCCATCCGGCCCGCGCGGTGGAAGTGCTGCGCCTCGCGCACGCGTTGCCCGTGCTCTTTCCTGGCCTCCCTGCCCAAAAGGAATACGACGAACCGCTCGCGCTTGCGCAACCCCATGAGCTTCTCGTCAGCGTCGTCTTGCTCCTGCGCGCACTCTCCAAAGACCAGCTCGCGTCCGCCATCCATCTCTCAGGGCTGGACCGTTTGCCAGGGCACTCGCCTCTACGCCTTGACCCGCTTGATGTCCTCTCACTGGTGAAGGCGCTCCAGACAGAATCCTCCGTCCACATCGTGGAGGGCATGCCCGGGTCCGAGTTTGAGCGGCGATTCATGAATGCCCGAGGCGGCGCGCTCATACGAGCCCTGGAGTTCACGCAACAAAAACACGCCGCCGACGCAGCGCGCCGACGACGAAAAGAAATTGAAGATCGCTGGCTCGTGGATCACGATGAAACGATCGCGCCGCTTCTGTCAGGCAACGACGTGCTTGCCGCGGGCGTCCCGGCTGGCCCCAAGGTGCGTCTGTGGCTAGACGGCATCCGCGATCTTCAGCTCGATGGCCGCCTCATGACCCGCGAGGCGGCACTCACCTGGCTCAAGGACAGTCTGGCTCGCCCGTAACCTGAAGCCAAGCCGGAGGCACGGGGTCGTCCATGTAGTAATCGGGAAGCCGCTTACGCGCCCAGTTCCATTCTTGCCACTCAAAACCCAGCGTCGTCTCTCCCATGTCGTACAGGCTTTGGTAGAATGACCCGCCCAGCATCTCGCGCTGGTACTGATCCTCGCACGTCCCAGAGAATCCTTGAACGTCGTTCTCCTGCGCTGCGTCCAAGAAGGCTTTGATCGCCGGATAGGCCTCCTCGCTCAAGGACGGGAAGAGTGTCGCGTCCACTCGACATTCATCCGAGGTCTGTTGGCAGGCCTCGTGTTTTTGGATGTTCAACCTGACGGTGAGCTCGTCTTGCGGCGTCCAGGAAAACAGGAGGCCCGCGATCCCCAGGACGATGAGCCCATGGCGCATGAGGGTTGACTGGGACGCGGCGCGCACAACGCTGACAAGCAACATCAAAAGCAGGAAGCCCAGAGTCCCCATCACCCAGTAGCCAAACAGGCGCTCCGGCGTATACCCATAGGCGTCGGTGTACAGGTTTAAGCGCATGAAGGCAGAGAAAAGCACGAGCAAGGTCTCTCCAATCAAAATCGTCTGCATAGCTATGAGCCATTTGCTCGTTGCCTCACCGTGCAGGCGCCTGAGCGTCAGCACAAGGCCGATGACAAGCAGCGCCACGATAACCAGCTGAAAGAATCCCTGCCGGGCATACTCTGCGTACGTCACGCTAACCATCTGGGCAAACGCTGCCTCACCCCCAAACAACGCATAGCCCTGCACCAAAAGAAAACTGACGAACAGCACAGCCGTCCCGCCTACGATCACCTGGCTCTCCAGAATAAACCGCGGTTTGATGTCCCCTGTCTCTGGATGCACAAATCGCTGCCAAAACGCGGCAGCAAAAATCGACGAGAAAAACATACTCCAGAACCCCACGAATAGGACATGGCCCAACCAAGCATCGGGTTCAAAAATGATATTGAACCTCATGAACACCTCGTCGCTGAAAACGCGGAAGAGCAGATCGGCGCTCGCAAACAGGGCGATAAAGATGAGAAGGATCGGAATGAGTACCACGAGGCCTTTGATCAG
The DNA here is from genome assembly GCA_016205975.1 of Candidatus Uhrbacteria bacterium. Taxonomy (GTDB): domain Bacteria; phylum Patescibacteriota; class Patescibacteriia; order UBA9934; family GWF2-40-263; genus JACRJW01. The sequence goes on from JACQSK010000005.1 coordinate 39,552, forward strand.
GGCACTCTCTCGTGAAGCAAGACGCTTTATCCGCAGCTCACGCACGATCGACAGGCGCGAGAAAAGCTTCCACCCAAGCTCGAGCGTTCCCGCGCTCAATATTTCAAACGGGTGGCGCCAATCTCCTCGATGGCCCAACGCAAAAACGATGAACAACAGGTTGGAAATGAGACACCCGAAAAAAGTGACGGTAAGCCCGAGGCTCCCGGTCCACACGGCAAAGACCGCGCTGAAGGCAACCGCGAAGCCGGCCGCAACCCAGGCACGCACAGGCAGAACGTGTCCGGTCCACCGAGCGAGCAAAAGACTCACCGTCAAAAAAAGAATCTCGGCGACGGGCAGGTTGACGCCCACACGCGAGAGATCAAAAAAGAAATAATCGAACGCGATTCCAAGCCCGAGTGCAGAGAGAAACACTTTTGCTGGCGTGGTCATACGTTAGGGGATGGTGAGAGAATAAAACAATCCATAGAACAGAATAAGGATCGCCGAGGCCGCAATGAGGGCGCACAGGCCGATGATGCCCTCTCTGTCCTGACGCTTGAGCGCTTTTCTCAGAAGGAAAACGGACACGATGAGCAGGCTGATACCGATAAAAAGGAATGGCATAGGATGATCATGTTTGGTGGGGGTGGATGGACTCGAACCATCGACCATCGAGGTATAAGCTCGACGCTCTGACCAACTGAGCTACACCCCCAAGGCCGATACTCTAGTATAGCATTGCGTCCTGTCAACCTGGTATACTTACGATCGCTATGGACCCCCAACTCACCCCGCTTATCATTCTGCTTTCGATCTTCTGGTTCCTTTTGTACTGGGTCTTGGGAGGCGTGTTCTTCGCGGTCATCACGATCCTGCGCCTGGGCAGAATCCGCATGGTGCGCTTCAGCTGCCTGTTCACGCTGCTCGCCTTGGCATTGGGAGCGGGCGCGGGCTTCCTGGGAATCCAACGATCCCAGCAAGCTGTGCTCGTATGCCTTGCGGAGGCACAGACCAGAGCCGAGACGGTCGTAGCGGTTTTCGGCTGCGGCTTCGCAAGCATCTTCGGTGTCTTTCTGGCAGGCGCGGGCGTGCTGACCATCGGCGGGTTCCTCATCATGGCGATCTCCAAAAGCAAAACCAAGCCGTGGATTATTTTGGAGGAGCCGCAGGAGGAAACGTCTCAGGAGGAGCCTACACCCACGGAAGGGTCAAGTCCTGATAGCAAATTTTTTTCAGGTTGACGCACGCGCGGATTGTTCCTATCATGCAGCCGGTTATGAGAGAAGGGCGGCTAGCTCAGGTGGTTAGAGCGTCACATTGACATTGTGAAGGTCAGAGGTTCGAGTCCTCTGCCGCCCACCAAAAACCTCCAGGCGCTGGAGTTTTTTGTTTAGTCTGTTACTATGCGCAGCATCTATGCCAGAGATTCGTGTCACACAGAAACAGAGCAATGAGCGGCTCGATCGCTTTTTGACGTCGACAATGGAAACCACGCGCTCGCAGATTCAGAAGCTCATCGAGGCAGGGAGCGTGCTGGTCAATCGGGAGGTTGCGAAGTCTAACCGGCGCCTGGAAGAAGGCGACGTGATTTTTTATCCAGAGGTAGAGCTCTCCGCACATAAAAAGACAGAGACCGCTCCCTTGCTTGAAATTGTCTACCAAGACGACGACGTGCTCGTCATCAACAAACCCTCGGGGCTCCTGGTCCACGAGGCGTTCAAGGACGAGATGCGCGCGACCGTCGTGGACGCGCTGTTGGAATCCTTCCCCGAGGTCGCCGAGGTGGGCGACGACCCCAAGCGCCCAGGGATCGTGCACCGGCTCGATAAGGACGTCTCGGGACTCATGGCGATTGCCAAGACACAAGCAGGGTTCGATCATCTCAAACATCAATTCCAAGCGCGCACGCTCACCAAAGAATACTTGGCCCTCGTCTACGGCGCGCTTCCCAAAGACCACGACGTGATCACTCTGCGCGTTACGCGCTCCAAGTCCAAGGGTCGCATGGTCGCGCGACCGGAGTCCCAGGAAGGCAAGGAAGCACACACCGAGTATGACGTGCTGGAGCGCCTGCCGACGACGACCTACGTGCGGGTAAAAATCCTGACCGGCCGCACGCACCAGATTCGCGTGCACTTTCAAGCGCTCGGCTACCCGATCGTCGGAGACAAACTCTACAAAGTGAAGGGCATGAAGTTTCGTCCCATTGAACTGAGCCGACTGTTCTTGCACGCAAGCAAACTGACACTGAGGCTCATGGATGGGCGTGAGAAGACGTTTGAGGCAGGACTGCCAGACGAGCTTGAACGACTGCTGAGGTCGCTCAAAAAATAGCATAGGCGAGAGAAGCGCGTGCGGCAGCAGGGGCTGCCGCCTATAAGAACATCTTTATGAGAGGAACCATTTTCATCATCACCGGTCCAAGCGGCGTGGGCAAGACGACGGTCGCTCTGGAGCTCCTGAAGCGTCGGCCGAGTCTCAAAAAAGTCGTGACGTACACAACGCGTCCACCGCGCCCGGAAGAAACGCCTGACGTCTCGTATCACTTCGTCAGCGAAGCGGCGCTCACGGATCTGCTGAACGCCGGAGAGCTCTTCGAGTGGGCTCGCGTCTATGAGACGCTCTACGGGAGCAAGCGGTCGGACGTGGAGGGGCTGCTCTCGCAGGGCAACGACGTCTTGTTTGTGATCGATGTGCAAGGAGCCAAGACGATCCAAGCGGAACACCCTGAGACCGTGGTCATCTTCATCGACGCCGAATCGGATGAAGCACTCATGAGGCGCCTCGCGGCTCGAGATCAAGGCAAGACGGTCAACCTGGAGGAACGCGTGCAAGCGATCCAAGATGAACGTACCTATGGGGCAACCTGCCGATACCGAATCGTCAACCGAGAAGGGAATCTTGAACAAACCGTAGAGGAGGCCTTAGGGGTTATGGATTCTCTTGACGAAAAACGCTGAGTTTTCTATACTCTCGCTACTATGTCAGACGAACAGACACAAACAACGACCGCACCCGAGGAAACAATGGTCCCCGTGGAGACGGCCAAGGCTCCTGTCAGCCCCCAAGAAAAACCCGTGGCAGGAAATGTTCTCGCGATCGATCAACTCCGCGCCGGTCAAACCGTGCGACTCCATGAGCGCATCAAGGACGTCACGGCCAAGGGCGAAGAACGGCAGCGCGTTCAAGTCTTTGAAGGCATCATCTTGGGAGTCCGAGGATCTGGAGTCAGCAAGACGCTCACGATTCGCAAAGTCAGCGAAGGCATCGGGGTCGAAAAAATCTATCCCCTGCACTCCCCCGTGATCGCCAAAATCGAACTCGTGAAGACCGCCCGCGTGCGCCGTGCCAAGCTCAACTTCCTCAACAATCTGAAATCGCGTTTCAAACGTAAGCTCGAAGAGACGTACGTGAAGTAAAAAAACGGACCCCGTTAAAGGGTCCGATTTTTGTCGGGGGGACAAAATTTCGTATATACGAAAAAATGTCCCCCAAAAAAACACCCACCGTCGCTCGTTGAGCTCTGGTGGGTAGGTTCCGTCGATAGTCGCAAGTACGGTCGTTGTTCACTGTCCTTCGCGGTTCAGCTTCACGTGCGCCTTGAAGATCATGAGAAGGATCGGGGCGACGATCGTCGCCAGACCCATGGCGCCAAGCCACCATGTGGGCGCACCCATGGCGACCCAATCGACGACGAAAATCGCGATCGTGCCGCCTCCGACGAACCAGAACATGAGGGTTGCAAGGGCGTCTCCTTGACCGAACTCGTGGAACTCCGGAAGAGAGCGAAACATGTAGCCTCCAATACGTTGTTGTCTTCCCACATCTGATAGGCGGCAGCCACTGCTGCCGCATGACAGGTGTCGAAAGGCAACGGAGGAAATGGTGAGACGCCCCGTCCGTCTCACGCGTGGTGTGAAGACGGACGGGGGTCGCGATGAGCGTCGGGTCAGTTGCAGGAACGGACGGGTCCTGTGGCCACGAAGTAGCCGTAGTTCTGTCCCTGACGCCGATTCCGTTGCCGTGAGGGCGCGCACCTCCAGTTCGGGGTGCTCTTCCAGGAAGCGGCTCAGAGCGACCGCGAAGTTGCGGTCGGTCATGGGGATGAGGTACACCCCGTTGCCGTAGTCGACGACGTATGCCGACGTCGGCTGGGTCGCGACGATGTTCGCAGCATCCGTGGCTGGGTCACTGCACGAAACGATGAGCATGAGGAACAGATGCACGAGAGCCTCCTTGTTTGAGCTGTTTTCCAACCCAGATCCCTGGAGCCCGCAAGGAGCGAGATCCAGAGTCTGTGTTCGAGATGATAACCACCCCTAATCCCTCCTTGAAAAGGATGGGAACCGAGATGGGCTATAAACTTAGATCGATCGCACGTCTTCACCTGAGGCGATGTTCGCGCCCTTCCCGTACTTCCACAAGTATGTGTCATTCACCTCGATAATCCCTTGGTTCCAGTCAGAGCCGTAGACTTCATCGGCGACGGTCTCACTCACGATCCAGTGGATCTCGTAGTCGGAGCCCACGACGTAAACCTTCGCGGAGCTCACGGCTTTGACGCGCGTGCCGGGGGCGAACTTGAGGTCGCCCTCATAGTCGGAGGTCTCGACGTATACATCGATGGTCGCCTGGCTTACTTCAACGACTTCGTCCCACGAATCAAACCAGGTGAAGTAAACGTCCTCGCTTGGGACAAGCCACATCTGTTCCCCGCTGACCAAATACACCGCTGAAGCCCCGTAGGCGCTGAACGCCTCGACCTCATTGCGCACTAGGTCCAAGAGCGGAGAGAATGTAACCTCATAGACGTTGCCGTCCGTCCCCTGCCAGTAGGCATGCTCACGATCCGAGAGGGTCGCAACGGAGCCGAAGCCGACGTTCAGGAGGCGTCCGTTGGTCGTGTTCTCATACCAGACGTTGCCGTTCTCGTCGACTCCCACAAGGATGTCCTCAAAGGCATCCGTCACGTGGTAGGCGCGGGTTTCCCAGGCACGAGTGGTGAAGTTGTAACCCACGTACTCATCCTGGTCGTTTTGGAAGTAGATGGCATCCCCCGTCAGGTTGAACAGGCCGTCCGTGGCAACGCCCAGCTTGTGGACGCCGTCCAGATCGCTCACGTACAAACCGTCCTCGTCATCGATGTAGGCCATACGGTCGCCGTCGATCTGAACGGCGTCTGCGACGTCATCAAACCACGTGAGGTACGCACCACCGGCATCCGAAGGCGCTTCATCAGCCCCTTGGGTATAGGTCCACAAACGGAAGTTGCGGAAGTAACGGATGGAGCCATCGGAGAGGTAATGCGCGCCGACGATGTCCGCGCCGGGTTCTGTCCAGGTGTCAGGAATCGCTTCCACGGAACGCGCGGTCTGGTTCACAATCCACAGCTGCTCAAAGCCGCCGTCAAAAAATACTTTTACCAGAGCGTTGCCGTCTTGGACATCCACGATCTCCTGCCACGGTGCGGTCAGCGCATAGGTGAAATCCGTGCGCTCATATCCTGAGCCGTAGTCGTACACGGAAAGCGCAGTCTCCACGTCGCCCGAATCCTCATCGGTTTGCAGGGTGGACGTGTAGAGGCGGTTGCCGTCGGTGGCAAACGTCATGAAGGACAAGCTGTTGTCTGCACGCGTGGTCTCAGAGAGCGCCGTCACGGCTCCCGACTCCGTATCGTATTCGTAAATCGTTCCCCAAGTCTCATCCGAGTCCTTCGGGACCAAGTAGATGAACCGGCCGTCTTGGGCCGTCTGCCAAAAGGCATCCGTCACAGAATCTGAAACGGATGCAATCTCAAGCGAGACACCATCTTTAAAGATGGTCAGGTCGACCTGCTCGCAGGCATCAGGATCACTGCACGCCTGAGCGGTCGCAGCGACAAACACCGCATCGTTAAATGCGTAGGGGCCAGACGCGCCCGCATCAAGCGCCAAACGCTCAACACGGAAGGAGTCATAATCCCAGGCCGCTGTGGCAACCGTTGTCTGCCACGCCCCGGAGTCAGCAAAGACGCTGGGGAGCAACGGGGAGACGCCGATGGCCACGGCCACGGCTAAAATAAGTGTTTTCTTCAACATAATTTTTTGGTTAATTTAAGGGCAAAAAATACCATATTTGAAGGTTTCTGTCAACCAGGAGGCTGGACTTTATAGCTCAACTGAGCCAAAACGAAAAGCCGCTCCTCTCCCGGAGCGGCCCACTCGACAGTCTACTTCAGAAGCGGCTTCAAATACTGCCCCGTGACGCTTCTCTTCACCTTCACGATGTCACGAGGCGTCCCAACGGCGACCACTTCCCCGCCCTTGATGCCGCCGTCAGGCCCCATGTCGATCACCCAGTCCGCACCCTTCACGACGTCCAAGTTGTGTTCGATGATGACTACGGTGTTTCCCTTGTCGACGAGCTGGTGGAGCACGCCCAAGAGGCGCTTGATGTCTTCAAAGTGCAAACCTGTCGTCGGCTCATCTAAGATGTACAGCGTGCGGCCTGTGGCGCGGCGCGAGAGCTCGGTGGAAAGTTTCACGCGCTGCGCCTCGCCGCCTGAGAGCGTGGTCGCGCTCTGTCCCAAGCGGATGTAACCGAGCCCCACCTCGTGGAGCACGTTCAGCTTGTCGAAGATAGCGGTCTGGTCGGCGAAGAAACGGCGCGTTTCCTCGACCGTCATATTCAGAACATCCGAAATTGTTTTCTGCTTGTAATGAACCTCGAGCGCCTCATGGTTATAGCGCGTGCCGCGGCATTCGGTGCACTCGACGTACACATCAGGAAGAAACTGCATCTCGATACGGCGCACGCCGTCGCCTCCGCACGCCTCACAGCGTCCGCCGCCTTTCACGTTGAAAGAAAACTTGCCGGCATCGTACTTGCGCATCTTGGCCTCGGGCAAGTCAGCGAACAAGTCGCGGATCGCGGTGAACACTCCTGTGTAGGTCGCGGGGTTAGAGCGCGGAGTGCGGCCGATCGGCGACTGGTCCACGGCGACGACCTTGTCGATGTGCTCGGTGCCCTTGATGTCCTTGTGCTCACCCGGGTAGAGCTTGGCGCGATAAAACTTCCGGCTGAGCGCCTTCCCCAGAATATCCAAAACGAGCGTTGACTTGCCTGATCCTGAAACGCCCGTGACGCACACGAGACAGCCAAGCGGAATCTCCACGTCGACGTCTTTCAAGTTGAAGGCGCTCGCACCCAGCACGGTCAGTTTCTTGCCGCTTCCCTTGCGATATTTTTTGGGAAGCGGAATAGACTTCGCCCCGGAAAGATATTGGCCGGTGAGAGAGTCCTTGTCTTTTTGAATCTTCGCGGCCGTGCCTTCCGACACAATCTGTCCGCCGTACTCGCCGGCTCCCGGCCCCACGTCAAACACATAGTCCGCGGCGCGGATCATCGCCTCATCGTGCTCCACGACGATCACGGAGTTGCCAAACGCCTTAAGCTGGCGGATCGTTTCGATCAAACAGTCATTATCACGCGGATGCAGCCCGATGGAGGGTTCGTCTAAGATATAGATGACGCCCGAGAGCTGACTGCCAAGCTGCGTGGCCAGGCGCACGCGCTGAGACTCGCCCCCTGAGAGCGTCATAGCACTGCGATCCAGCGTGAGGTATCCCAAACCTACCTGAGTGAGCTGATCCAACCGCACGCGTACTTCCTTTGCCACGCGCTCGGTGACCAAACGTTCATCCCCCGTCAGCTTCCCCAGCGTCTCCCCTTGTCCCCCTTTGCGCCCTTTGTCCCCCTTTGCGCCCTTTGTCCCCCTTTGTCCCCCTCCTCCCACCAGCCCATCAAAAAACGCTTTCACGTCCTCCACCGGCAAATTCACAACGTCGGCAATCGACTTCCCGTCTATGGTAATCGCGAGCACGGCTTTGTTGAGACGGCGCCCTTCACAGGAAGGACAGATCGTTCGGCGCATATAGCCCTCGAGCTCTGAACGCACATACTCGGAATCGGTCTCGCGGTATTTTTGTTCAAGCTGCGCCAAGACGCCTGGAAACGTGACGGTCTCGCCTTTGAAGGCATAGGTTTCCTCCCCGGTCCCGTTCAACACCAGTTCCATTTTTGCCTTGGGAATCTTTTGCACGGGCACGTCCATGGGAATGCGGTGCACTCTCCCAACGACCTGGAGCAGGTCCAGGTAGCTTGTCTGGTTGCCGGCAATCTTCGTCCAGGGTCTCACTGCTCCCTCTTCAAATGTCAGCCGGCGGTTGGGAACCACGAGCTCTGCTTCAAGCACCAGCTTCTCGCCGAGCCCCGTGCACTCCTCACACGCCCCATGGGGAGAGTTGAACGAGAACAATCGCGGCTCAGGCTCAGGGAGGTTGATGCCGCAGGAGGGACACATGTAGCTCTTAGAGAGCGACAGCTCGTCGCCAGAGTCGTCATTTACCAGCGTGATGAAACCGTTGCCGTAATCGAGCGCTTTGTTCACGAACTGCGTGATGTGCTCGGGAGAGTAGGCTGTGCCAGGCTCGAAAGCAAAGATGAGCACGTCGATGTCGTGATCTTTCTTTTTGTCTTTGCGCATGGAGAGCGCCTCGCTCGCGTCGATGAGCAGTCCATCAAAGCGCACTTGACTAAATCCCGCGTTCAGGGCGCCTTGCAGCACGTGCTTGTGTTCGCCTTTCAGGCGGCGGACGACGGGCGCAAACAGGAGCACGCGGTTCTTTCCGATGAGGGAGGACACGCGCGCCACAATCTCGGTGAGCGTCTGCTCGCCGACGTTTTGCCCGCACGCGGGACAATGCGGCCGACCGGCCCGCGCAAACAAGACGCGCAGAAAATCATAAATCTCCGTGACGGTCCCCACGGTCGAGCGAGGATTGTGCGATGAGGATTTTTGGTCAATGGCGATGGTGGGAGAGAGTCCCGTGATCTCATCAACGTCTGGCTTGTCTTGAAGCTCCAAAAATTGGCGGGCGTAGCTCGAGAGCGACTCCATGTACCTGCGCTGCCCTTCCGCGTAAATGGTATCAAACGCGAGCGAGGATTTTCCCGAACCCGAGAGGCCGGTCACGACCACGAGTTTGTTCTTGGGAATATCCACGTTCACATTTTTGAGATTGTGAACGCGCGCCCCACGGATGGAAATGAAGTCGGACATAATCGAACACACTCAAAAAATAAACACGCTGGCAAGGCTATCACAAACAAAAACACAGGGCAAGAGAGGTGCCCCATGTTCATGCCAAATCGATCAGCGCGTTCTCCCCCGATCGTACGCCTCGTCTTCTGCATTGACGCTGATGCTCTTACAGTCGTTTCCTTGAATGATAGAAAGGAGAGACGCTGGGGCTCCCGTAATATATGAGATCAAACTATCTCCTGTAATCGTTGGGACATGCGCGGAACACTTCTTTCCTTCCATCCCTTCTTTCTGCGCAACATTGCATGGGTCTGCAGAACAGATGCTGTCTAAAGATTCGTCTCCGAGATTATACGTTCCGTCGACCATGCCGCCTATAACCTGTTCGAGCGGCACGGTTGCTGACAGATTTGATGCTTGAGGCGTTGTATCGTAATCCTCACATGTATCGATAGCACTGCAATCCATGGTCAGCATCGCGCATGCCCCCTGTTTCCAAGTGTCCAGGTCAAGGGAAGCGGCTGTAAGTAAGAAAGGACTCCCTGTCCAAAAACATTGTTGGCTGATTTCATTTACGATGTAGCCATTCCTCGTCTGTGGCGCTCCGCCGCTGTACGTCGTCAGTCTAGAAAACTGCGGACACAGCGAAGACGATGGAGTGAAATACGGGTTCCCGATGACGAGGCTCTCACAGGTCGTGCACTGCCCGCCAGAGGCAGAGACAAAACACCTTTCACCTTTGCCTGAACAATAATCATACGTGCACGTCTGTTCTGCAACCGAGTTTCCTTCCCAATCCTTGGTGATCGTCGCCACAGAGCCGCACTCGGTCCCCTTGCTCGGCTTTTCCACCGTGTACGGTTTACCTCCCTTGGGTGCCGGCTGACCCTGCGCGTGCGGAGAGTCCTCGGGCGCGCCGTTCTGTGTGAGATACGCGGATGTTCCCCACGTGCCTGTCAGGTACCCGCAGCTCGTTTGTCCCTCCACGAGCGCGACGGTTTTGATCATGGGAAAATCCGGAACCTTCAGTTTCAGCAAGTTGGGATTCACCGTCGCCAAAATGAAATACGTCGAGAGCAGAAGCACGAGGCCTATCACCCCGTTTGTCATACGCTTCTTGGCTTTGCCCATCAGCTCTGCGCTGGCCGCGCCAAACGACCATTGCAATCCTCCCACCATGATGAACACGATCGCGATAAGCGTGGCCGCGCCGATCAGCCAATTGTAGACAGCGGCGATGTACTCTCCTAAGTCGGCCGGCACTTTGAGCGAACCGATGGAAACTTGCAGCGTGACCTTTGCCGCTTTACTGGAATCAGGGTAGCAGTAGCGTTCGCCTTGCATGCATTCTCCTGGCTGGTATTTCGTATCAAGTTTTCCACCCTGGGCCGTACACTCGCTCTCCTTAAAGCACATGACGTGCTCACTGGGCAGCTCGGCGGACGATGATGCGCACGCGGCCACGCGAGAGCCATTGGTTTCGCACTTGCTCTGGCATGCCTCGGCCGTGAGCATGCCTTGTCTTTTGGCGCCCGTGCCGTCCACGGCGCAGTAGCAGTCGCAGGCCGTCTCAGCCGCCCGGGTGGCAAGCGGCGCGCCAAAGAGAAAACTCATCGCGACGGCGAGGAACAAAAGGCGCATGGCCCATGGATGAACGGTCGTCATAGCTATGGCGTCTGAATAATGGACTGCACGATTGCTTCCATCACCTCGGCGGGGATCGCGCCGGCAATGCGGTTGCCATTGATGAAAAATGTCGGTGTCCCGCGCACGCCTGCTTCTGCGCCGTCTTTGAGATCCTCTTCGACCTCACTCGCATACCGCCCTGAGGAAAGGCAGCTCTCAAACTGGTCCACGCGCATGTTGAGCTCCGACGCAAACGCCACAAACGACTCTTGTGTCAGGCTCGACTGATTCTGAAACAGCTTGTCATGATACTCCCAAAACTTTCCCTGCTCATCCGCGCACTCTCCCGCCTCCGCCGCGAGCTGCGCAAGCGGGTGGAGGTCGGTGAGAGGAAAATCACGATACACATAAAAGACATCATCGGGATACTTGGCTGCCAACTCGCGCATCGTGAAGCTTGCCTCTTGCGAGTACGGGCACTGGAACTCAGCGAACTCCACGATCGTCACGCGCGCGCCTGGATTTCCAAGACTCGGGTCGTCCGTGGTCGTGACATCAAACTCCCCATCAGGTTGCGGGGCGCTGGCAAGCGCAATGCTTGCGGTCAGTTTCTTGGCAAAGTCGAACGAGGAAAGGTCCAGACCGCCGCTTTTGATTTGGTCGGCAAAGTAGAACACGCGCGCCGCAAACGCGATCACCAACGCCAGGACGGCGAGCGTTACGATCGTGGCGATCCAACTGCGTCGGCGGTTCTCTTGTCGATCGAGCTCCATGGCTTCCATATGGAGAAAAGTATATCATGGGAAGGGCGCAGAGGGGGACAAAGGAAGACAAAGGGCGCAGAGGGGAAAATAAAAAAGTATGGAAAAAATACAAGATCAAGAGGAGGCTCGCGGGAAGCGACGGGAGAAGAAACGCCGGCCCAGCATGCGAGTGAGTGGGCGCGGGATGAAACGGTTTGCGTCTCCCAACAAAAAGACGGGGAGGAGTCATTGACGAAAGGACTCCTCTTTGATAGTCTTTCCTCACTATGAACGTCGATCTTATCCTCAGCGTTACGCAAATCGTTTTGGCCGTCCTGTTGGTCGCCGCCATCTTGCTGCAAGCTCGCGGCACAGGCCTGGGCGCGGCCTTCGGCGGAGGCGGCAACGTCTACCGCACCAAACGCGGAGCCGAAAAAAAACTGTTCCAGCTCACCATCGTCCTCGCTATTTTGTTCTTCGGTGTCGCGCTCGCTAATGCTCTGGTTTAGTTGCATGCGCTCATTGTTCTCACGAACGTCACGCCAGAATCCGGCTGATCAAAAAAAAGACTTGACCATGCGTCAGGTCCTTTCCGTTACCAAGATGCGTACACTCCCTAGCTGGCAGCAATGGAAACAACTCCCGCGCCTGCTCACGCCCGGAGAAAAAAAGACGCTGAACGCGGCGCTGGGCGTCTTCCTCTTTGCCTGCCTCTCGCTCCTGGGCACCTATCTTTTTTCACACCGCGTGAACGTGCCCGCCGTGGGCGGGGCGTACACCGAAGGCTTGGTAGGCGAGCCGCGCCTGTTGAATCCCCTCTACGCCCAAGCAAGCGACACGGACCAAGACCTCACGCGCCTCATCTACTCCGGCCTCTTGCGCTATGATCCGGAAGAAGGCTATGTGCCCGATCTCGCAGAGTCGCTCAGCGTAAGCGAGGACGGCCTTACCTACACGCTCAAGATCAAGGAACACGCACGCTTCCACAACGGCGAAGACGTCCGCGCGCGCGACGTGCTCTTCACTGTGAACGCTATCCAGAATCCCGCCTACCACAGTCCTTTGATCGATTCCTTCTACCGCGTCTCGGTCGTACAAGAAGACGAGCGCACCGTTTCCTTTATTCTGGAGGAGCCGTTCGCGCCCTTTGTGCAATCGCTCACGGTGGGTATTCTCCCGGCGTCCTTGTGGGCTGAAATCCTCCCGCAGAACGCCCCCCTTGCCGCCTTGAATCTCCAACCGGTTGGCTCGGGTCCGTACCGGTTCGAAGCGTTCGCCAAAGACCAGCGCGGTTCGATCCGAAGCTACACGCTCACGCGCAACGAAGACTTCTATGACGCGCCCGCCTTCATCGAGACGATCACGTTTAAGTTCTACCAAGACACCATGGCGCTTGGCGAGGCGCTGGAAAATAAGAACGTAGAAGGCGCCGGCGTCGTACGCCTGGAGGATCTTGAACGCGTCGCAGGCAACAGCGAGGTACAGCTCCTGCTCCCGACCATCCCTCAAGAGACCATCCTCTACTTGAATCAAACCGTTCAACCGATCCTAGGCGACCTCGCGGTGAGGAGTGCCATCGCAAGCGCGATCGACAAACAAAAAATCGTGGAAGCCGTCCCGCTCGCACGCTCACAAATCATTCACGCGCCCATCCTTGAGGGACAGGTGGGATATGACGCGGGCGTGCAGGTGGCCTACAATGAAAGCCAAGCCCATACGCTCTTGGAGGAAGCAGGGTACCGTCTGAATGCCGACACGGGGCTCAGAGGCGTCAAAGGCGACGGGAAACAGGAGGATGAAGACGAGCAGGCAGCTCCCGCGACCTTGGGCTTCACTCTAACCGCGCTCGACTCAGAGGAGATGCGCGCCGTCGCCGCGCGTCTGCAAGAGGACTTCGCGAACATCGGCATCACGCTCTCCCTTTCGTTTGTGCCCTCTGACCTCATGTACTCGCAAGTCATCGAGCCCAGAAACTTTGAGCTTCTGCTTGCAAGTATCCTCATGGAGGGCGATCCAAATCCGTATCCCTTCTGGCATTCAACCCAAGCAAAAACGGGCGGCCTGAACTTCGCCAACTACAGCAACGCCGATGTCGACACCCTGCTACTCGATGGACGCAAAGAGATGGACGCGAGTGTCCGCGCCCAAAAATACCAGCAATTCCAACAGCTGCTTGCCAAAGACGTCCCGGTTGTGTTCTTATACCAGTCCCGTTTTGCCCATGCGCTTGCCCAGAAGATCCGACTGGATCCTCCCGCGCGCCTCGTGATCCCTGCCGATCGGTTCGCCAACGTGACAAGCTGGTACATCAAAACGAAACAGGTCCTGAGGTAACCCCAAACGCGGACGTGGCGGAACTGGTATACGCGTGCGTCTCAGAAGCGCATGGCGAAAGCCTTGAGGGTTCGAGTCCCTCCGTCCGCACCATTCGACTTCGGCCAGAGGCTGGCCTTCGCTCATGGTCGTTGACCACGAAATGTCGTTGACCACGGAAGACACAATCTGTTCAACGCGATTTTCCTCTCCCGCTGTTTCACATGGCTGGAGAATAAAGATCACGTTCCCCTCGTGCTGCTCTTTCACAATTAAACCCTTACTCAACGCGCGCGGGTTTTAGCCTGCGGCGACCATTTTTTTAGTTTTTATGTCCCCACAGCAACCCCGTAAACCGCAACACTCCGGGCCGCCCCGTTCGGGCAAGCCAAAATTTCGCGGACGCATGTTCCGATCCCAGAAGCCACAGACACAGCACCCCTCCGCACCCCAGCGATCTTCCCCTCACGTCCAGACACCAAGCCATCCAGGGCACGCTCCCTCAGAAACCATTATCCGCTCTCCTCAGGGCGAGACCTTGCGCATCGTCGTCTTGGGCGGCTGCGAGGAAGTCGGACGCAACTGCACGCTCATCGAGTACAAGAGCGATATCATCCTCATTGACATGGGTCTCCAGTTCCCTGAAGAAGACATGCCAGGCGTGGACTACATCATTCCCAACATGAGCTACCTGAAGGGCAAGGAAAAAAACATCCGAGGCCTCATCATCACCCACGGCCACTACGACCACATTGGCGCGATCCCGCACACGGTGCCACACATCGGCAACCCGCCGATCTATGCCCTTCCCATGTCAGCCGCGATCATCAAGCGCCGACAGGAAGACTTCCACACGCGCCAATTGAACGTCAAAGTCACCAAGGCGAGCGACGTTCTGAAGCTCGGCGCGTTTACCGTGTCCTTCTTTCACATCAACCACAACATCCCCGACTCGGTGGGCATCGTGGTTGATTCCCCGGTCGGCCGCGTGTGCCACACCGGCGATTGGAAATTCGATTTCCATCCGGCCGGAACCGAGCATGCGGACTTCCAGCATATTGCGAGCTTAGGCAAACAAGGCGTACTCGTGCTCATGGGAGACTCTACGAACGCCAACCACCCGGGCCACCAGGTCTCGGAAAAAGTGATCGGCGAGGAGTTGGAGCTCATCATTGAGAAGGCGCCTGGGCGCGTCATCATCGGCACGTTTGCGTCGCTGCTCTCCCGCGTCAAACAGATTATCGAAGCCTCGGAGCGTCTGGGCAAAAAAGTCGCCATCGATGGCTACTCCATGAAGACCAACGTCGAAATCGCCAAGGTCATGGGCTTCATCAAGTGCAGTCAATCCACGCTCATCAAGCCAGAACAGATGGACGCCTACGACGACGGCAAAGTCGTCCTCATCTGCACCGGCGCGCAAGGCGAGAAAAACGCCGCGCTCAATCGTATCGCCAACAACGAGCACCGCAGCGTCAGGATCCGCGAGTCCGACACCATTATCTTTTCTTCTTCGGTCATCCCGGGAAACGAGAACTCGGTCCAGCGCCTCATGGACACGCTCTACCGCAAAGGCGCCAACGTCATCAACTACAAAATGATGGACGTGCACGCGGGAGGGCACGCCAAAAAAGAAGACATCAAACTCATGCTGGCCTTGTTCAAACCCACCTACTACGTGCCCATTGAAGGCAACCACTTCCTGTTGCGCGAAAACGCTAAGGTTGCTTACTCGCTTGGCTGGAACAAAGAACACGTCTTCATCGTCGACAACGGACAGATCATGGAGTTCCAGAAGGGCCACGGCGTCCTGCGCAAAGAAAAAGTTCCGACCGACTACGTCTTCGTCGACGGGCTGGGCGTGGGCGACGTGTCCCAAGTCGTCTTACGCGACCGCCAAGTGCTCGCCGAGGACGGCATGGTGATCGTGATCGTGCAGATTGAAAAAAATACCGGGAAGCTGATCGGCAACCCGGACATCATCAGCCGAGGCTTCATCTTCATGAAGGACCAGCAGGAGCTCATCCGCGCCGCGCGCGAGGAGGTGAGAAAGGCCCTTCTGGACAACGATCCGAAATCTTCCGCCGATCCAAAATATACTCGCGACCGCATTCGCGATGAAGTCGGCAAGTTCCTGTTCAAAAAGACGGAACGCCGTCCGATGATTCTCCCAGTGGTCATCGAAGTCTAAAAAGAACACCGCCTCTCAAGGCGGTTTTCTTTTTATGGTCCTCTTTGCTACCATAAAGCGCGTATGCGAATTCTCACGGCCCTCCAACCCTCTGGAATCCTCCACATCGGGAATCTCTTTGGCGCCATTGAACCAATGGTGAAGCTTCAAATTTTCGGCAATGAAAATCTCCTCTTCATCGTCGACTATCACGCCATCACGGTCCCGCAGGATCCCGCCGAGCTTCGACGTAACATCTTGTTCGCCGCCGCAACGTATCTTGCCATCGGAATCGATCCAAAGAAAACGATCCTCTTCCAACAGTCACGCATCTCAGAGCACACCGAGCTTGCATGGATCTTGAACTGCCTGGTTCACATGGGCGAGCTCGAACGCATGACGCAGTACAAGGACAAGGCGCGAGGCAAGGGTGAGGCTGTCTCGGTCGGACTCTTCGATTACCCCATCCTCATGGCCGCTGACATTCTCCTTTACGACACGAACGTCGTGCCCGTGGGGGAAGACCAGAAGCAACACGTCGAACTCGCCCGCGACTTGGCTCAACGGTTCAACAAGACCTTCGGCGAAACGTTCGTCATTCCCAGGCCGGAAATCCGCAAAGAAGGCGCGCGCATCATGGGGCTCGACGACCCGGACAAGAAAATGTCCAAGTCGGCCTCAAGCGAGAAGAACTACCTCTCACTCATGGACGATGAGACGACGGTACTCAAAAAAATCAAGTCGGCCGTGACAGACTCGGGTTCGACGATCACCTTCGACAAGACGCGCGCGGGCCTCGCGAACCTCCTCACGATCTACTCACTCGTCACCGGAAAAACCACCGACCAACTCGTAAACGAATATGAAGGCAAGGGCTATGGCGACTTCAAGATTGGCCTCGCGGGAACCGTAAGCAGCTATCTCGCTCCCATCCAAGAAAAAATCAACAACTCCCTCGAAGACGAGAGCAAACTCCTGTCCATCCTCGACCAGGGTGCCGCGCGCGCCAAGGCGATCGCTGAAAAAAAGATGGCCGACGTGCGCAAAAAAATCGGCGTCACACTCTCCTGAAACAAAAAACCCTGAACGCGTCAGGGTTTTTTGTTGTCCGAGGATCTGTCTGTAAGCCGAATTTTGTCTGCCCTGATTTCTCAGAGGAGATGGCAATCTATCTAGGCCGTCCATTGCTGGAGGGCTCAAGCGAGCTACCAAATTTGCTCTTTCACCGGACGAGGGTTTACCACACTCCATGTCACCATGGAGCGAAAGATGTAGCCGATTACTCGACATCACCTCACTTTTCACGTTTCGTTCTGCACAGCAGAACGACCCTGAGCCTGTCGAAGGGTGCACCCCTCGACGTTGCTCAAGATAGTTTTGCTGCGCAAAACTAGTATTGTCTCTGTGGCACTTTCCCTAGGCTTTGAGTCAGGAGTCATGGAACAGATTTCTCCAATTCCGCGAGTCCCAATCCTTATACCTGGTCGCCGTTAGCGACTCTCTTTGGTGTTGTGTCTTGCGACCCAACAGGTGTTCGGACTTTCCTCAATGAATGGAAGTTGGAGACCGACGTCCAATTCCCAACGTCTAACATCCAACTTCCATTCATCGTAGCCATCCGACAGTCCTCAGACCAAGAAAAGATAGCAAAACGTCTGGCGAATGTCAAGCCGTTTTGATAGACTGTGAGGCGTATGAAGCGATCTGAACTGGCTTTTACCCTTGCCCTTGTCCCATTTGATTTTTTTGCTCTCATCGCCGCCTCCACGGTCGCATTCTTTGCTCGTTATCTTCCCGCCTTCACCCAGATCCGTCCTGTCATTTTTAATTTGAACCTTGAGAGCTACCTGGCCGTCGCGGCCCCGACCGCGATTCTGTTCCTCCTGGTTTTTGCTCTCACCGGCTTGTATAGCACACGGCGTTCTTCCATCGGCCGCGAGCTCTCGCACATCGCGCTCGCCTGCTCCGCATCCATGGCGCTCGTATTTGCGATCTCCTTTTTCTCGCGTGTCTTGTTCGAGTCGCGCTTCATCGCCCTTGCCGGCTGGGGCTTGGCCATCTTGTTTGTGGCGCTCGAACGTCTAGTCATGCGTGGGCTCCAGCGATCGCTCCTGCGGTTTGGCATCGGGACGCATCGCGTTGTCGTCATCGGAAAGACGTCTGCCGCCGAGGCGCTCATGGGAGAGTTCACACAAAAAAAACGTCTGGGCTTCCGAGTCGTGGGTCACTACAAGGATTTTACCAAAGCTCTCGCCAAGGAACTCCGCGACCTGAAACGGAACGATAAAATAGACGAGATCATTCTGGCAGATCCTGAGGCTTCCCGACAGGAAACGCTCGAGATCATCGCCTTCACGGAACAGGAACACTTGGGCTTCCGCTACTGCGCCGATCTCTTTACCGCCGCGATCGGCCGCTCTGTCATCCATACCTACGCCGGCATCCCCGTGATCGAAGTACAAAAGACGCCGCTCGACGGTTGGGGAGCGATCTACAAACGCATCTTCGACGTGGCGGCTTCCCTTCTCCTGATCCTCCTCGCCTCCCCGATCATGCTGATCACAGCGCTCGCGATCAAACTCGATTCACGTGGCCCCATCTTTTTTGCGAGACTCGACGATGGAAGTCTGTCACGACGTGTGGGTCAAGGCGGACGGCCGTTCACCTACTTTAAGTTCCGCTCCATGCGACCTGGCACGCATGCTCTGCGCTACAACGAACTCGCCGCCGCTGATACACGCCACGGCTCGCCGCTCGTGAAGATCAAGGACGATCCGCGCGTGACGTGTGTCGGAAAATTCATTCGCAAATTTTCGATCGACGAGCTCCCTGAATTCTTCCTGGTCCTGCGCGGGCATATGAGTCTTGTCGGCCCACGCCCCCATTTACCCGAGGAAGTCGATCGATACAAACCTGAACAACGCAAGGTTCTCACGATCAAGCCTGGTATCACAGGCATGGCACAAATCTCCGGCCGTGCTGATCTCAATTTCGACGACGAGGTGCGTCTAGACACCTACTACATTGAACACTGGAGTCCGTGGCTCGACCTCTATATTCTCCTCAAAACTCCTCTGGTTGTTCTCTTTGGAAGAGGTGCATCTTGAGAGCGTAACCATCACAATGTTCCAGCAGTCCCATATACGACGGCATGTTCTCGAGAGTAACCTTCTTGAACATCCGTCGTTTTGTTTTTGTGCGCAGGACACGGTGGTGTGAGAGTGTAACGTAGCCAAGAAAGTCGATGCCTTGTCCGAGCTTGCGAATCTCAACCTTGTGAGGATGGAGCGTCAATCGTCGTTCACTCCAAAGCCATTGTTCAATGAACGGCAGGAGCCATCGGAGCTCAGCAGGATCGTTTGCAAGAATAACCGCGTCGTCTGTGTAGCGAAGATACTGCTTCACCTGAAGTTCGTCTTTAATAAAGTGGTCGAATGCGTCCAGGTAGATATTCGCAAATAGCTGGCTGGTCAGATTCCCGATGGGAAGTCCCGTTGTGTTTGAAGTTCCTAGAGAGCACCCCCCCCCCGACGGAATTTGAAGTTGAGTAACTCCCGACGATGTCGGAGAGAAGTTGTTCGGCTCTCCCCCTTCCCAAGGGGGAGCTGGAAGAGGTTGCCGTTGCCAGCTTCTTGTACAAAATGTTCATCAAAATCTCGTGATCCACCGAATCAAAAAACTTCCTGATATCGAACTTGAGCGCCCAGCAAGGTCTCGTGTTGTTTCGACTTACCTGACGAGTGAACTGCTCTAAACGGTCAACCGCTGCATGTGTCCCCTTCCTTGTTCGACACGAATAACTGTCGAAAATAAACGAACGGTCAAACACCGGATACAACACTCGATACACTGCATGGTGTACCAATCGGTCACGGACGGTTGCTTTGTGGATGATCCGATGTTTGGGATCAAAAATGTGGAAACGATGGTAAGAGCCATGACGATACCGGCCATTAAGATCGTCGTGAAGCAAGAAGACGTTGTCCTCCAGGTGTCGTTCAAACTCCTGGACGTCCTGCCTCGACCGCTTGCCACGTCGAAACTCTCGCCAGGCGGCAAAGAGATTCTCTAAGGAAATGATTTGATTGAACATATGAACTCAACTCCAGCATTTCAAAAATCTTATGACTTCTATAAGAACCTCTATCTCAACCTTCGGCAGATTCCCAAACGGGATCGGTTCACCTGGGGCGAGAGGTGTGAAACATTGGCTATAGACCTTCTCTCAAGACTTTCAAAGGCAACCTATGCTCCACGCCAAATACAACGTTTGTCTTTGCTAGAGGCAAGTGATCTCATCGATCGATTAAAAATTTACCTCCGACTTGGGGCTGATCTAAAAATTCTTGACCAAAAGAAATACTTCTCCAGAGTAAGTGAGCTGATCGAGCTTGGAAAAATGATCGGGGGATGGCTCAAGACTGTCTAGAACAGCCGAGGAGGCGGAAGCCCACGTTGTCGTTGGGATTGTTCGACCAGTTCCTGTTCACGCTAGCGAGCCCACCGTTGTCACGGTTGCCGACGATCACGCGGTTGTCAGAACCGTAGGCGTTTTGGCTCTCGCCTCCTCATTGTCCTTGTCCATCTATACGCACTACATAAAGGTAACTAGTCCCTCATGCTGAAAGCCAAGCTAGGCTCACTGTTGCCCCAAGGCAACCTCTGTTTGGCGGCAGGATTTTCATCCACCCGCTCCAGACAAGGACAAGCAGTTCTCTTCGTATCCCTAAACTTAGGGAGAAGCGGCGACCCATGGCCTTAACACATGGGTGCACGAGCCAACTTCAACCGCATTGTATCAAAAAGAAAAAGGATCCAAGGTTCCAAGAACCAAGGATCCAAGCGTCTAGAGAACGCCGAGGAGGCGGAAGCCCACGCCGCCGTTGGGAACGTCCGACCAGTCCCTGCGCACGCTAGCGAGCCCACCGTTGCCACGGCCGCCGACGATCACGCGGCTGCCCGAACCGTAGGCGCTTTCGGTCCATTCCCACGAGGCCGTGGCGCCGAGGTCAGGGAACTCCGTTCCATGGAGTCGGTTGAGCTCCAACAGGATGTTCCCGAAGAAGTTCCACTCCTCCGCGGTGAGCGGCCGCACCGCCGCCTTCTTGAGACCCCAGAGCTGAGCCGTCAGCGGGCACAGGGTGGCGCGCAGATGATCCCAGGAAACCCTAAAACGGGACTGGAGGTTGAGCTCGCGGGTGAGCCGATCGTCCCCGTATCCCTCGGGGTCGTTCCAGTCGGGCTTCCTGATGAGCTCAGCCACGACCCACCGTCCGGGCAGGGGGTGGCGCTTGATGAGGCTCGCATCGATGTGCTGACCCAAGTCGGAGCGGATCCATGTGTTGGAGTAGACATCCTGGGTGATGGCCGCGGGAAGGAGGATCGGGAGCAAGCTCCCGTCGTCGATCCAGCCGCGAGTCTTCGTGCTGATGCGCGGAAGAGCCGGCACCACGACCTCAAGCGCCCCGAACTTCTGGGCGTAGAACTCGCTCCAGAACACACGGGGGTCACCCGCGATCCGACGCAGGAGCGCCTCGGTCACGGAGACACTGAGCGGATCTTCCACCGACGCCTTGGACGCGAGCTGGGTCTTCACCCAGGCATCGAGCATCGCGGGGTCGATCAGCCCGCGAGCGAGCGCTTCGCCCAGCGGCATGGTGACCGCATAAGCGCCGAGCAGGCCGCCCAGACCGGCGGGGCTGATGTGGTCGCGCCTACGCAGGATCTCGTCGATCCAGGAAGGCAACCCTTCGAGTGCCATAATCTTCTCCTTCCCTTGCGACTCTCCCACCACTCTTTACAGACGGATTGGTAGGTGCTTGCAAAGGACGAACGCACACGGTTCCGCCGTGCCGGTGTGAGTACAAAACCGGGGATTTCCGGTTGTGCAAACGACTGGAGAATATACTCCTGTTTGGCGGAAAAGTCAAGAATTGCTAGGATGGCTCCACGTATGAAACTGGCTCTTGTCCATGATTATTTGATCCAAGACGGCGGGGCGGAAAAGGTGGTAGACGTCATGCATGGCCTGTGGCCAGACGCGCCGCTGTATACGCTCCTGTTCGATCCCAAATCCCTTCCTGCATTTGCGGGGAGGGATATTCGTACATCATTCTTGTCGCGCCTCCCGTTTGGTCGGCGCAAGTACCAGTGGTACTTGCCGCTCATGCCCACCGCGACCGAGCTCTATGATCTGTCTGACTACGACGTCGTGCTTTCCTCGACGAGCGCGTTTGCCAAAGGCGTACTCACACGCGAGAACGCTCTGCACATCTGCTACTGCCACACGCCCACGCGCTATCTCTGGAGCGACACGCATAGCTATGTGGAGGAGCTGCGCGTGCCGAGGTTTGTGAAGGCGATGCTTCCCAGTGTCCTCTCGCGGCTGCGGTTGTGGGACAAGGCGGCGGCCGACCGTGTGGACGTGTTTGTCGCCAACTCCAAAACCGTGAAAGCACGCATCCAAAAATATTATCGCCGCGACGCGACCGTAATCCACCCGCCCGTGGACACGCGCCGCTTCGCTATTTCGAGCGAACCAAAAACCTATTTCCTCACCGGCGGCCGCCTAGTCGCCTACAAGCGCTACGACCTGGTGATCAAAGCCGCCAACCGCGTCGGCCTTCCGCTAAAAGTTTTCGGTGCAGGACCTATCGAAGCGGACCTCAAACGGATGGCCAACCCACACATCGAGTTTCTGGGTCGCGTGGGAGAAGCAGAGCAGGCACGCCTCTACGCGAACGCAATCGCGTTCATCCATCCGCAGGAAGAAGACTTCGGCATCACGCCCGTGGAGTCTATGGCGAGCGGCCGGCCGGTGATCGCGTACAAAAAAGGCGGCGCGACCGAAACCGTGGTCTCCGGGCTCTCGGGCGAGTTTTTCCACGAACAAATCTGGGAGGAGCTCGCCGACCTCATGCTGCGCTTTGATGAACGGCGCTACAACCCCGCGGCCATCAAGGCCCACGCAGAACATTTTTCGCGCGAGCGGTTCGAACGCGAGATGCGCGCGTTCGTGATGGCACAGTGGGAGGCTCACCAAAGCCGCCTATGAGAATTCTCGTCGATATCCGCCACCTCTCAGCGCCTCACCTCACGGGCGTGGGGCAGTACACGACGCAGCTCCTGCGCGCGTTGTTTGAGATCGACCATGAAAACGAGTATGTGCTCTTTTCCAGCGGCGGCCGCAGACCCGAGCTCTCAACCGCCCACCTCTCCACTTCCAACAAACTCTTAAACGTGCGGACGCTCCTGTTGCGCCACCCGGCCATCAACTGGCATATCCGCGAGCCTATCGATCTCATCTTCCTCCCCAACGTAAACATCACGACTCTGCCCCAAGACATCCCGACCGTGCTCACGCTCCACGACCTCTCATGGATCCTCTATCCAGAGTTCTACTCGCTCAAGATGCGCGCCTGGCACGCCGCCGCGCGCGTCCCAGAACTCGTAGGTCAAAGCCGCGCGATCATCACACCCTCTGCACGCACCAAGCAGGACGCCTGCCGTTTATTCGCCACGGCTCCCGAGCGCATCCATGTCGTGCCCCACGGGGTGTCGCCTACACTCTCTCCAAAGATGGCCGCACAAGATCACGGCGTGCGCTCGCGCCTGAAGCTCCCGAAACACTTCGCCCTCTTCGTGGGCACGATTGAGCCGCGCAAAAATCTCCTGGCGCTCGTGGAGGGCGTGAAAGAATATCGAGAACGCGCGCATGACGACTTGCATCTGGTGCTCGCCGGCCCCTGGGGCTGGAGGTCCCACGCCCTGCGCCGGCGGCTCTGGAAGCGCGACACCCAAGGCTGGGTGCACCAGATCGGGTATGTGAACGAGAGCGACCTCCCCGCCCTGTACCGCTCTGCCAAGGTTACGGTTTGGCCGTCGATTTACGAGGGGTTCGGGTTGCCTGTGTTAGAGTCCATGGCCTCAGGTACGCCAGTCATCACCTCTCACACATCCTCTCTCCCCGAGGTCGCAGACGACGCCGCGATCTATATCGATCCCTACAACAGCCGCGACATCACCGAGGCCCTGCGCGGACTTCTCGGATCAACAAGCCTGCACTCCCTGCTCGCTCACAGGGGCCTCGAGCGGGCCAAAGGATTTACCTGGCAGACCGCGGCACGTCAGACGCTTGAGGTGTTTCTTCAGGCCGCCTCGTAGCCAAACGAACATGCGCCTCGGCGACAAGCGCCCGACGGCAATGGCCCTGTGCATATCCTGCGAACAAACGCAGGATCTTTTGCTATAATTGCCTCATGCAAGTGGGAATTGATGCCAGGATGTTTGGACCAGCCATGGGTGGGGGCGGTCTTGGGCGATATGTTGAAGAGCTCGTGCGCGAGCTCGGCACACTCGCAGACAAGCACCGCTTTGTTTTGTTCTTGAAGGAAAGGGCGCAAAGGGGCGCAAAGGGGACAAAGGTTGAGGAGAGGATTACGGATGTGCATTGGTACACGCTCAAGGAGCAGCTTGTCATGGGACGCCTGATCGATCGTGAGCGCCTCGACCTCGTGCACTTCCCGCACTGGAACGTGCCTGTGTTCCTGCGAACACCATTTGTCGTCACCATCCATGACCTCATCTTGCTTGAGGAGCCTCGCTCCGCGCGCGCGACCACGCGACACCCATTCATCTACGCGATCAAGTACGCCGGCTACAAATGGATCCTCAAAAACGCTCTCACCAAATCCCGCGCCATCATCGCGGTCTCGCAGTACACCAAGTCTTCGATTCTAAAATACTTTCCTGAGATTCCTGAAAACAAAATCCACGTCATCTACGAAGGCCTCACGACCTTCCCACCTTCCCCTCCTCGACCTTCTCTCCCTCCTCACCCAACCATCCTGTACGTCGGCAATGCCTATCCGCACAAGAACCTCGAGGTGCTCCTGCGCGCCTTCACCCTGTTTCATGAGTCACACCCTGAGGTTCATCTCGTCCTTGCCGGACGCAGCGACGTCTTTTACGAGCGTCTGAGGAAGGAAGCCGCCCGTCTAAACCTCGAAAACTGCGTCGACTTCATCCAAAACCCAACAGACCAAACACTCTCCCAGCTCTACCGCGATGCCTCCCTCTTTGTCTTCCCTTCCCGCTGCGAAGGTTTTGGCCTGCCGCCCTTGGAGGCAATGGCGTGCGGGCTTCCCGTCGCGGCTGCGAGCGCCGGTTCCCTGACAGAGGTCTTGGGCGATGCGGCCGCCTTCTTCCCTCCCGATGATGTGCCAGAGATAGCACGCGTGATGGCACGCGTGTACGACGATCCGGTGCAGCAACAATCCCTCAAAGAAAAAGGACTCGAACGCGTCCGGCGCTACTCCTGGCGCCGCATGGCAGAACAGACGCTTCGCATCTACGAATCGTGTGCCTAAAAAGAAACCCGCCACAAAACGCCCAGCAAAAAAACCCGCCGTCGCGCGCAAGAGGAAGACGCCGGTTTCGCGCACTCGCAAAAGTGCCAAGAGCGTATCTGTGCATCCCTATCATCTCCCCACGCATCCAAAAATCGAACGCCCGCTTACGCACGCGACCTCTCCTTTTATCCTGTCTCTCAAACCAACAGCCTGCGAAGCGCATCTTGAAGAGGCACGGCGCGTTCATGTGAACCTGCTCATGCGCTCTGCTCCTTGTCTTGATAAAACCCCAGACCTCTCAGGCGATCTTGCCCTCACACACGCAGAGCTTGCCGACCAGTTCGCAGAAGAAATCCTGCACGCGCATGGCTCGCGCCCCTTCACCCTGCCTCTGCCGCGCCTGCATCCCGAGGCGGTTTCCTTTTCTTGGCTGTGCGGCACGAGCCCGCAGTCCTGCGCCCTCACGTCCGCCGCGCGCGCGACGCTCTCCTGGGAATCCTTTCTCCCCACGGCGCCTCCTGAAGATATCTTTTCCTTTTTCGACTTCCCCGAGGAAGATGGGGCCCCGGAAGCCGATCTCGTAGACCTCGACGAAATCGAAACATCAGGGTCCCCGTCGGCGACGCAAACCAAACGAACCTGGCGCCGCGCGTTCGCTTCCCTGCGCATGCCCACCATCCGTTTTGAACCTTCCTGGCAGAAGGCTGTGGCGTCGTTTGTCGCGTTCTCGTTCGTCTTCGTCCTGCCCTTGCATGCCATGAACGTCGTCCAAGACCTGCGTGCAACCAAAACAGAACTGGAACAGACGGGAACCGAGGCGGCGACCCTCTTGTCAGACGCCGCGCGCTTGGCGATGGCGCGGGACGGGGAAAACGCTCAAGCGCAATTCATCCTCTCGAGTGATCGGTTTGCCGCGGCCAGGGAAACCTTGGCTGATCTGGGAGCGGGTACGCGCCTGCTCTTGGCGGTCCTCCCCTTCACCCAATCAAGCTACAAAACAGGCGAGGCGCTGGTGCGCTCTGGCGAAGAGCTCGCGATCGCCGGCGCGCGGCTCTCAGAAGGCTACACCGCGATCGAACAGGAAATCTCCCCCACGCCCATCTCACGCCTGAACCTCCTGCATGCCTATGCGGGATCCGTCCTGCCTCACCTAGAAGCGGCGCAGGAAGCGCTCGCACAGGTTGATCCTCAAGCGGTTCCTGAGGACAGGGCCGCAGACGTACTCACGCTCACGGAAAGCGTGCCCAAGCTGATCGCGACCATCGAGGCTTTCGAGTCTTTCTATGCCATGGCGGGCGACCTCTTAGGTGCCTCGGGGAGCAAACGTTACTTAATCGTCTTTCAAAATAACACCGAGCTGCGCCCCACCGGGGGATTCATCGGGAGCTTTGCCGAAATCAAAGTCCGCGACGGCGTGATCGAACACATGGATGTCCCCGGCGGCGGTTCGTATGACCTGCAAGGAACCCTGCAGGAAAACCTCATGGCGCCGGAGCCGCTGCAACTTCTGAAAGCGCGGTGGGAGTTTCAAGACGGCAACTGGTTCCCCGACTTCCCCACGAGTGCCAGGCAGCTGATCCAATTTTACCGCGACGCGGGCGGCCCCAGCGTGGATGGCGTCTTAGCTGTGAACGCGACGTTCGTGGCAGACTTGATCGGGCTCTTGGGCCCCATCGACATGCCTGACTACGGACGCACGATTACGCAGGAAAACTTTATCTTCGAAGCCCAACGCGTGGTCGAACTGGAATATGACCGCGCGCTCAATCGCCCTAAGGCGTTCATCGGGGACCTGGCGCCCCTCCTCATGGACCGCGCCGCTCAGAAAACATCCGAGGACTTCCTTTCCTCGCTGGACTTTGTAAGTGAAGGTCTCGCCCAGAAAGATCTCCAACTCTATCTGACCGATGAAGCCTCCCAGCGCGAAGGGCTCGCGCGCGGCTGGGGCGGAGAAATCAAACAGACGGACGGCGACTACCTGATGGTAGTAGATACGAACTTGGGCGGCGGTAAAACCGATGGCGTCATCCAGGAAACGATCGACCTGACGGTCAGGGTCCAAGAGGACGGCACGATTGTGAACACGGCGACGATCTCCCGCACGCACTTGGGAATCCCTGGGCTCCTCTTCACGGGCGTCAACAACGTCGACTACCTGCGCGTGTACGTTCCCAAAGGATCACAGCTCCTCGACTCAGAAGGCTTCAGCCCGCCGGACGCATCCTTGTTTGAACGGCCGCCGGAAGACTGGGACGTGGATGACGACCTGGCCTACGCGGTCCTCACGCAAACCGTGGATCCCGAGAGTGGCACCGTCATCACGCAAGAGCACGGCAAAACCGTTTTCGGAAATTGGGTGCAGACGCGCCCCGGCTCCACCTCCACCGTCACCTTCTCCTACCAGCTCCCCTTCACGGTTGATAGGCTCTCCGCGCAACGAATCGGAGCTTCGTTCAAATCACTCATGGGCCTTCCCCAGATGTACGACTACACGCTCCAAGTCCAAAAACAGTCCGGCGTCATCGATCGCACCACCCGCGTGAACATGGAGACGCCACAGGGAACCAACGTCCTGTGGACCTCAGACGATGCGCCCATGAACAACGACACGGACCGCCTCTTTGCCGCTCTGCTTGAAATCCTATGATGCACCGACACAAACGACACTCCTCACGAGAGATCAAACAGGAGCTGCGATCCATCTACACGCGCGACGGCCATGTGCCTGACCTCACGCGGTTGGAGCGCGGCGCACGCTCCGGTTTCACCGGCGTGCTCGTGAAGATGATCATCGCTTTGGGACTGCTCTCCGCAGTCGCCTGGGGCGGATTTTTTTTGTTCTCGCAGGGATTTTTCCGCGACAATGAAACGCTTTCCCTCTCCGTTGAGGGCCCAGAGGAGGTGAAATCCGGAGAGCCCGTCAGCTACACCTTCCGCTACGAAAATACCGGCTCGGTCCCGATCGCGTCCCTTGTCATGAAACTGAACGTCCCCGATTCCTTCCACATCCTCTCCGCGACCCCGGAGCCAGGGCGAGCCGACGAGTGGACGATCGGTTCTCTCAGCGCCGGCTCTGACGGCGCGGTGAGCGTGGAAGGCGTCTTCCTCTCAGAGGTCCCGAGCTCTGAGCGCCTGCAAGCGCTCTTCACCTACAAGCCCGCCAACTTCAGCTCCGACTTCCAGGACATCGCCACGCACAAAGTGGACGTCAACGATTCCGTTGTCGCTCTCTCGCTTACGGGACCTGAGAAAGCGCTCTCGGGTGACGTCTCGGAGTTTATCGTCAACGTGCAGAACACGGGGAGTGAGAGCGTGTACAACCTGCGTGTCACGCCCGTGAGGCCCCAAGACTTCACCCTGTCGGAGTCGGACCCGGCACTCCCAGACGGAGACTCTTTTTGGACGATCCCCGTGCTTGAGCCCGGGGAGCTCAAGGCTATCACCCTCCGAGGGGCATTCACCTCCACGGCCTCTGGCGAACAGACCCTGGCCGTGACAGTCGGATTTGTCGACGATGAACTCACCCTTGCCCAAGCCACCGAAGAAGTCGTGACCGACGTCCTGGGAGCAGGCATGGCGTTCTCGATCATTGTGAACGGCTCCAATCAAAACCAAACCGCCGAGCTGGGAGAAACGCTGCGCGCGTCCGTGGACTTCAAAAATGCCAGTGAAGAGGCCGCGGAAAATCTGTCTTTTGAGATGACGCTCCAAGGCAACGGCGGGAACGTTCCGATTGCCTGGAGCGGCGCAGACTTGGGGAACGGCTCGCGCAGCGGGAACACGATCACCTGGACGCAAGACGCTATCCCCGCGCTCGCAAGACTTGATCCAGATGAGGAAGGCGTCATTGACCTCTCTCTCCCCTTGAGCTCAAGCCTTGGCGGCAACGACGCGCAAAGCTTCACGCTCACGGTCACGCTCACACTCCTCAAAGTCGGCAACGTGTCCGGCACGCGCACGCTTAGTGCAACGCCGATCGTCATCTCGCTCAACTCAGACGTCCGCGTGAACGCACAAGCGCGGTACTATTCGGAAGCGGGCTCGGCCATCGGCTCGGGCGCGCTGCCGCCGCGCGTGGGAGAGACAACGAGTTACCGCATCTACTGGAATATCGCCAACTCCCTGCACGCGCTCACGGGCCTCAAGATGTCCACGACTCTCCCCCAAGACGTCACCTGGCTTGAGCGCACCGACACGGACATTGGCACGGTGAGCTACAACGCGACCACCAGACTCGTGACCTGGACGGCCAGCAAGCTCCCCGTGGAGGTCGAACATGCCGGCGCGTGGTTTGATGTTGCGATCCATCCGGACGAGTCGGACATAGGGCGGTTCATGAAGCTCACCAGCCCCACGAGCTTTGAAGCCAAGGACACAACCACAAACGAAACCCTGAACGAGTCGCTCGACGCGCTCACGACGGAACTTCCTGAGGATGCGTTTGCCAAAGGCGAAGGCGTCGTCATTAAATAAAAGGACCCCGCCCGATCGCTTGCGGGCGTTCAGGCGGGGTGGCCGGAAGTTTGGGACTCCCGGAAGTAGGGATGTAGTCACTAGAAGAACCCGGAAGGAAACAAACCTCCCATGGGCTACCTCCTTCTTGTGTCTGAGGGGGACAGCGAGGACTCCACGGAATCGGCGAGCAGGGCGCCGCGCCCATTCCAGCCCACGCGTGCGTGGACCAGGATGCGGGCAAGGTATCAAAAAACAGCGATTTGGTCAAGGCTTTATGGCACATTCCTTGACGAATCGCTGTTTTTTTGATAGCCTTCCACCCTGGAGGTAAGCGTGGAACCAATGCCAGAAACGCTCATCAAGGCCATTGATCGTCATGCCCCAAAGGGCTGGAGGCGCCTCGCGTGTCCGGACCCCAAGCTCGTGGTCCTGCCAGAGCTCAAGCGCTTCGCCCTCTCCTCGAGTGCGTTCGCCTCAGGCCACCTGTGGAACGACGCCTGGGCCGACCCCGACGTCGGCTTCCCGGTCACGGGCGACCGCGCGAGCGTGAAGAGCTTCGCCACCGCGCATCCGCAAGCGGATGGCATCGTGCACTTCGGGCCAGGCTTCCTGGACGAGGTGGGGCGAATGACGCAGATGCAGGACGTGCCCGACTACTTGGCGGGCATCGTCGCGGCCATCAGGCAGGGAGCCGATGACGCCTTCCTGCACGGCCGTCTCTTCGTGGATGGCGGCACCGTGCGCCTGCGCCTCATCGCCGCCTAGCTCCGCTGCTGCCCCGAACCTCATGCGGTTCGGGGCTTTTCTTTTATTCCAAAAACGATCTCGTGTGAGATCGCTTTTTATTTCTCTCTGGTGATCCTGGCGGGATTTGAACCCACAACCTTCTCCTTCGGAGGGAGACGCTCTATCCAGTTGAGCTACAGGATCATGAGCGCACACCCTACCAAGGGACACGCTGCCCGGCAAACCAGAATCCACCGGTCGCGGGGCGTGACATGGCGACCCCGTAGATCCCCTCTGCCGCCTGCTCAGGCGTGAGATCCGCGTCCTGCCCGCCCATATCCGTCTTCACCCATCCGGGATGGACGCTTGAGACAGTCACGGCAGGAGCCAGACGTTTCGCGAGCGTAGCCGTATACATGTTGAGTGCGGCTTTGGATATTTTGTAGGCAGGATAGCGGCCTTCAAAATGGCTGGCGTGCTCTCCCGTGAGCGCGAGCGAGCCGGCGGTCGAGGAGATGTTCACGATGTGGCCGCCTTCCTTCATGAGGGGAATCAGGCGCTCCGTGAAATCAACCACGCCGACCAGATTCACTTCCAACGTCTGTCGAAGTTTCTCCGGAACCGTAGCAACCTCGTCCTCGTCCAAGAGCACACCAGCGCAGTTTACGAGAACGTCGAGCGTCCGACCGAAGTTCGTGATCGCCTGAACGCAGGAGGCGATGGAGGCGCTCGAGGAGAGGTCCAGAGAAAAATCCTTCAAGGACTCCTGCGGCTCAGGCCGTCCGGTTAAAAAAGTCCCGATGACGAAAAAACCTTCTTGGAGAAACTTCTGCGCGAGAGCCTTGCCGATGCCTTTTCCCACGCCGGTAATGAGGACCGCTTGCATAGCGATTGGTGCGTTTAATGGCGCAGCGCGCGAACGACCGCACGGCTCATGGCATAGAGGCGATAGCGCGCCGGTTGTAAAACGAGATCAAAGGTTCCTGGCGCGGCGACTTCCTCTCCGAAGAACCCGCGCTTGAACCGGCTGATGCCCGACCAGGGATGATCTGAAGGTGCCCCCACAAGAGCCACGCCGCCCCAATCATAGAAATGCTTCCCGCGCGCCTTGGCGTCTTTCAGGAGACTCCAATGGAGCAGATAGGGCGCCATGAGGTTGCGATCTTCACTTGAAGAAGCCCCATGCAGGTACGTCCGCGTGTCGCCGAAGTCTACCATGATCGCCACGGCAAGCGGCTTGCCTGATTTGTGAGCGGCCGCGCAGAAAGCCCGACAGCCGTCCGTTTGGAGATGGCGGAGCATCAGCTCGTAGTAGGATCGGCTGTGCAGCCGGAAGTCTCCCCGCTGCGCGGTCTGACCAAACAGCATCCAGACGTCATCAAAAGAGGCGTGATGGAGATCGATCTCCAGGTCGTGCTTCCCGGCGACGCGAATATTATAGCGCGTCTTTTCATGCATGGCGGCAAGAAGCGCGTCCTCACTGTGCGTGAGCTCTGTGATGAGCGTGTTGGCAGGATTGAGGTCGATCGACTTCTTTGCACGAAGGAGTAGCTCGCCACCCTCCGGCTCGATCCGTAAAAAAATCTTTCCTCCCGCTTGTGCTAACCCCTCCAGCCGTCCTTCTCCTTTTCTTATCACAGGCCCCTTGGGACAAAAGGCATACGTCCCCAACAGCGGAACCTTGCGATCCAGCCATTGGGCGACCCCGACGATCTCGCCGTCCTCTTCAAACGTCTCGCGGCGCACGGTCTCGCCTGCCGCGCGCTGAAACTCTCCCCACTCCCACGATTGCAAAAACCGGCCTGAACGCGGGCCGTGCTGAAGGACGAACGGGTTCCAGATTGTTTGGTCCAACATACGGACTTACCGGCTGAGCCTCCTGAGCGCCGCGCGGATACGCGATTCCGTATCCTGCGCATCAACTCCGCCAAGCGCCGCTTCCGCGTCCCGGCGCGAGTAGCCAAGCCCCACAAGCGCTTCGACCGCATCGGCATCCATGCCTGCCGCGTCTGGTTCCTCCACGAGCGCGCCTTTCAACTCCAGGATAATTTTCTGCGCCGTCTTTTTGCCGATGCCCGGTACGTTCGTAAGCGCTCCAAGATCCCCTTCCATGATCTTGGCTTTCACGCGCTCGACCGCATCAGAGAACACAATCTTCTGCGCGCTCTTGGGGCCCACGCCCGAGACGCCGATCAGCTTCCAAAATAATTCCAGCTCGGCAACGGAACGAAATCCAAACAGCTCCCGGCCGTCCTCTCGCGCAACCTCATGCAGATACAGCATCACCTCGCCGCGGAACTCATGCGCCACATGCTCGGGCAGGGTGATTTTGTATCCCAGGTCTTTGCACTCAACCAAAAGATATCCGACGCCATGGAACAGCACGCTCCCACGGATGAAGCTCAGCATACTTAGGCTCCTTGCTTAAACGATTTCTGATAAAACTGCGCGATGCGTTTTTCTATCTCCTCATCAATGCGCGGGCCGAACTTCGGCATCTCACTGCGCCCCAAAATCCCCGCGTGGATCCGCCTGAGCGAAAGCCCGAACGCGCGCCCGGGTTCCATCTGAAGGACGTCCATGAGCGCCACGCCGTCTAGCCCGACTTCCTTGAGCAGCCGGTTGCGCGCGCGACGTTCGGCTTCTTCGCGCTCCCGCGTTTTTTGCGCACTGCGCCAGGGCGCGTACTCGCGCTCGCTTTTCAAGCACTGGATGAGCGCGCTTGGATCGTGCCACGCTCCGTGGGGCGCCAGGCGCTTGGAACCACACACGCCATCGAGAAACAGACAGCATTGCAAAAGATCAACGAAATCGTCCGCGTCATAACCGCGCTTGGTGGCCAGATGCACATAGCGATCGATTTTTTTGGGAGCGATGCGGTCGAAGTCCGTCCAGAACTCCATGTGGTGGCTCACCAGATCGTCCATCATGTCGCGCTCGCGTTGCGTTAAGCCGTGCGCCTGGCACAAGCGGTCAAGCAGGTCTTCGTACACGCGAGCGTGAATGAGGCGCGCGTGGTTGGGGTAGTGCACGTCGATTCGGTGTGCCAGATAAAACTGCGCTTGCGTCTCGCGCGCAGAGAGCTCGGCGTGGGACAACGCGAAGGCGCGATACCGCTCCAGGTACGCCTGGCGTGCTTGAAACCGCTCGTGGGTGTTTTGCGTGGCGTGGAATGTCCGGCCTTCTTTGGCTGAGGTGAAAGAGACGGCGACCCACTTGGCCACGTCGTGCATGAGTGTGAAGACGACAAAAAAAGCGAACTGCTCTTTAAACGTGTCCTCGAGCTCCTGAATCTCGCCCTCATAGCCCTTGAGGCGGCGCAACTCTTCCAGGTCAATAAGGTGGAGGCGCTCGTCCGCGATCGCTTTCAAGACCATGAGCATGAGGCTCAGGTGGTCGCGCACACAAGGGCCCTCGGCATGGAACCGCACGTCTTGAGGCGCTCGCAGGCTCTCTGAGACCAGAGGCTCCTGCGCGGCCACGCCGTCGATGATCGCCTGCGCGTGAGAACGCAAACGCTCGTCCGACTCAATACGCGTGATCGCGTGGTCGAGATACTCCGTTTCTTTTTGCTGATGCGTGGATTCAAATCGCCACATAGTGAACACCCCCATTTTACCCGCTCTCCTCTCAAACCCCAAGGAACCTTCGGATGATCTCATCGGCTGTTTCTGCAACGGTCTTCACGCCCTGCGAGCCATCGATGATGCCGTGGGCATGCGCGCGCAGAGGCATCACGGTCGCCCGAGCCGCTGGGAGCGCCACGGCGTGGTGATACTGGACGTCATAATCCGGCTGTCTCTGGAGGCGTCGCTCAAGAGCCGTCTCTTCGTCGATCTCCAGCCAGAGCCTCAAGTCAAACAGCTCGCGGATGCGCGGGTCGGAAAACAACTGAAGGCCTTCGGCAAAAATAACCGGCGCGGGTTTGTAGAGCATGTGCCCTGTGCGCTCGCACAGGCGTCGGTTGTAGATCGGGAGAAAGACCTCATGCCCTTGCCGCAGCTCGCACAAGGCTTCATACACCTCGTCCAGATAGAGGCTCTCCGGCAGGTCCCAGTGCAAACGGCCATCGGCAAGCTTGGGACAGTCGGCTTTAGACTTATAGTAGGCGTCGAAACGGAACCGCTTCACACCGCCCTGCGCCTCCAAGTGTTCTGCCAAAGTCGACTTGCCCGCGCCCGAGAGGCCGGCGAGTCCGATCAAAAAAGATTTCATACTCTGCCTCTGCGCTTATAGCGCGTCTCCTCAATCGCCTGCTGTACCTGCATGAGCGTCACTTTCTGCTTCCCTTCGTTGCGATAGCCCCAGTTGCGGTCGAGCCCGAAGGTAAACCCGCCGAAACGCTCGAACAGATGTAGCGCGTAGGGAGACTCCTGAACGTAAATGAGGCCGCG
This sequence comes from Candidatus Uhrbacteria bacterium, assembly GCA_016205975.1. Lineage (GTDB taxonomy): Bacteria > Patescibacteriota > Patescibacteriia > UBA9934 > GWF2-40-263 > JACRJW01. The sequence continues at coordinate 74,393 of JACQSK010000005.1, forward strand.
GCCGTACTCCACCACGATGAGCGGCGTCGGCCGTCCGATCTCCTCCACCACCAGACGCGAAAGTCTGGGACGCAGCTGCAGATCGGCGCGGGTGGTGATCACCAAAAACTCGTGCCAGGTCTTTTTGCGCTGCCAGGCTGCGCGGGCCAGACGATCTTTCTTTGCGTCGGTCCTTGGATTGCGCAAGTGGACGATCAGCTCATCATGAAAGGCCATGACCGCTTTAATCTCGACTCTTGAGTATCCCTCCTCCTGCAAGGCCCACACGTACCCGCGATCCTGAATCCCGATCCCGCGCACGAGCCTTGGAACGAATCCCCACCGCGTCAGCTGCGCGTCCGTCACCTGGAACATCTCCAAAAATTGTTCTAGAGAAGACGGGAGGAGGCGCCCTTTTTTGTCATGCGCGCGGCTGAGTCCTGTATAGTGATGGTGGTCGATTACGATCAGCTTCACTCCAAGCTTGCGAATCCGCGCCTCGGCCTTGACCCCTGGCATCTCCACGACGATCACGCGAGAATAGCCGCCCGCCTTCACATCGCGGACATAGTCACGACCCCGGTCGAGCGAGGCGCCGTGCCTCTGTCGAGAGAGGGCCGTGGGCAGCTCGAGTTTCTGCGCCAGTCGTTGGATCATCACCGCCTCTGCGTCATTGGGCGGGATGATGAGAAGCGTCTTTGGGTGGGGAGACCTTTGCAAAACTCGATGAGATTGCCTTGAACGGGCTGTCGAGCCACACGAGACGTAGTGAAAACTACGTTGAGTTGGGTCGACGGGCGCCCGTGAAAGGCAAGATCGCGAGTTTTGCAGAGGTCTCTGGGGCATACAGGGGCATTGTACTTTAGACGCCTCGTTGAGGAAACAGTAGCCGCTGCGCTATACTGGATCCTGGAGTGCGTGGTCATGAATGGATAACGGCCATAGTCTATGAAGGGCAATTGGGAAAGAGTGCGCGCGCAAGATAGGCTTGCGTCGTGCACGAGGCTTCAAGCCTTGCGAACTCCGATGCACTCCGCTTCGGAGGTTTAGACACACAGAGTACCCCTCTGGTCAACACCCGGATTCGTCCGGGTCATGTGCCCCTTGCGGCGCTGGAGTGATCACGTTCGTACGCCCCGCAAGGGAGCGGACGCGATCCAGTGAGTCATGCCCGGCTGTGGCTGGGCTCACACGAGGCCGGTCTTCATGACCGGCTTTTTTAATTTGGCGCGGGCCTTGACGGATCCGACTTTTTCTGATAGATTGTCCGGTCTGACGATTCCCGCGGACAGCTACACCCGTAGCGGTCCGCCTTCACAGGAGCGGACCAAGATGAATGGCTAATCGCCACAGACAGCTCTCGCTGGACAGGAAAAGGACATCCGATCACATCGCCTCGCCGATGCACTCCGACGACGATCTTTTCCCGCGCGGAAAAAAGTCGTCTCGAACCGTCTTCCCAGAGGTGCCTATGGGCGGATAATGGCCAGCGCAACCCCGCTGTCGTGAAGCCCTACGCAGGCTGCACGACAGCGGGAGAGCGCCGCACATCCCCTCGCGCCTCACGACCACGAAACGAAACCGACCTCCCTGAGAGGCCTCCCACTTGGGAAGCCGACTCTTGGAAGGTCGGTTTTCTCTTTTATTTCCTGAATGACTGCGCGGAACAAACAGACCACGCCGCACGGAACAAGACTCTCGCCATATCCGCGAACCCTTTGCTGTGAACGATCACGGTCATCATCTTCCCTACGAACTGGACGAACGCCACGCGGTCCTCGTACACCCAGATCTCTCCCGTGAACTCCCCGAACTCGGAAAGCAGACGGCAGTACTCGGCGCCCGGGCGCGGGTTGCGCAGCTCGCCCCTGTGCAGCATTTTGATTTTGACCTTCGTATCGTCCAGCGCTTTGCGCGCCTCCAGCAAGACGTTGGGATCGATCTCTCCATAGGCGGCATCAATGTTGGAGAGCTCGAGCAGCTCCTTGGGGTGAACCGAGACCAAATCGGCAAACAACGCATGGAGGGCTTCCCTCCCTTCGAAAAACCGCACGGTCGGCCTCTCGCCGCCGGCGAGCATTTTCATTTCCGTCAGGGAGCGCGTGAACGTCTCGATTTTCTCCACGAGCTCCTGCGACCGGTTCTTGAAGTAGGCGACGGCACGTTCCGGCTCTTCGGCGGAAAAATACTTTTTCTTTCCACGCTCAAAGGTGGACATGAGTCCGCGCTCTTGCAAGACGGCGATCACGTCATAGCTTGCCGTGCGCGAAAGCTTGGCGACCTTGGCGATCTCTTGAACGGACGTGGGACCCAGTTTCAATGAAGCCAAATACACGCGCGCCTCCGTGGGCGTGAAACCCAGGTCGGTCAGGAGCTTGGAGAAATCCACAGGCATATTCTCCATGGAATCAGGACAAAAAATAAGGCTCTGCTTAGCCAAGGCTAAACGCATTGTCCACGGAATGCCTACATGATAGCAAATCCAATCGTGATGTCGAACTCGTTTGCGCGGAAGGTGCTGTTGATTTCTGGAACTTCGCCGTCCGTGCGGACAGAACTCGAGAGCGTCCCGCGCAGCAATAGCTCTGTCTGTTCCTGAACCGCTTTCAGAATCTCTGGACCGCCCGAGACGTACAGCGCAATCCGGTCTTCCAGAGTCAGGCCGGACGTTTTTCGCAAATCATTCACACGACGGATGATCTCCCGCATGGTTCCCTCGCGCACCAGAGCCGGCGTGAGTGCGAGATCCAGCTCGACCGCGTACTCCCCTTTTCGGACGTCGATCGTCTTCACGTTCACCTCGTCTTTCACGAGCTCTTGATACTCGGGGGCAAACACTCCGCCTGGGACCGTCACGGTCATGCCAGCCAACACCTGCCGGACGTTGATTCCCGCATCGGATCGGCGCTCAAGCGCCTTAGAAACAATCGAACGTGTACGACCCATCTCCTCCAGAACCTGTTCGTCGATGTCAGACGCGTCTGCCACGGGCCAGTCTTCCAGGTGGACCGACTCGCGCTCGCCGCCCGCTTGCTTATACACGGACTCAGAGAGAAACGGCGTAAACGGCGCCATGAGTTTTGACAGAGTGATGAGACACGTTTGGAGTGTGCCCACAGCCGCTACCTTATCCGCGTCGTCCTGCCCTTTCATACGATCTCGAGAACGGCGCACATACCACGTCGACAGGTCGTCGATGAACGACCCAAGATCTCGCACCGTCTCGGTAATGATGTACTTCTCGAGCCGGTCGGTCGTTTCGACCACGAGCTTATTGAGTCGCGTAAGAATCCATCGATCGAGCGCCTGCTCTCCTCGCCCCCTTTGCGCTCTTTGTCCCCCTTTGTCCCCCTCTCCACAAAACATCTCATAAAACGCCACGACGTTCGCAAGAATCGTAAAGTTCTTCCGAACCATGTCGGAGAGCGCCTTCTCATCGAACCGTTTGGACTCGCCTGGCTGGTTAATGGTGTACATGTACCAGCGCACGGCATCCGCGCCGTACTTCTCGATCATCTCCATGGGCCTCACAATGTTACCCAACGACTTGGACATTTTCTTTCCTTCTGCGTCCAAGACATGTCCTAGACAGATCACGTTCTTGAACGGCCGCTCACGCCCAAGCAATGTCGATACGGCGAGAAGCGTGTAGAACCAGCCGCGTGTCTGGTCAATCGCCTCGGAAATGTAATCGGCTGGATAGGCCTCCCCCGAGTCGACGAGCTCTTTGTTCTCAAACGGGTAGTGCCACTGGGCATAGGGCATGCACCCGGAATCAAACCATACGTCACAGACGTCGGGAACGCGTTTGTACTCCTTGCCGTCTTTCACGAGAATCACGTCGTCAACGAACGGACGATGCGGGTCGAAGGCTTCACCCACAAGAGATTTATCCTTGGCGAGCGCGCGCAACTCCTCAAACGATCCAACACACAATCGGTCTCCGTCTGTACTCTCCCACACCGGCATCGGCGTCCCCCAGTAGCGCTCTCGAGAAAACGCCCAGTCCTTCACCTCGCGCAGCCACTCGCCAAAGCGGCCATCACGGATGTGATCCGGCTCCCAGTGGATTTTGGCATTCTCGGCAAGGAGCTGATCACGCAAGTCGCTCATGCGGATGTACCACGAATCCTTGGCGTAGTAGATGACCTTGGTCTTACAGCGCCAGCAATGCGGATAGGCGTGTTCGTACTTGGCTTTCGCAAACAGGAGTCCTCGGTGTACAAGGTCTTTAATGATATCGACCGCGACTTCCTCGTCAGCGACAAACCGCCCGGCGAGAAAATCGGTTCCTGCAACGAACATCCCGTCGAGATTCACCAGGTGATGTTTTGGCAACCCAACCTCTTGTCCCAAATCGAAGTCATCCGCTCCGTACATGACGGCCGTGTGCACGATGCCGGTTCCGTCTTCTGTTGTCACAAAACTCGCGGGGTGAACTCGGTACGCCGTCTTGTCGAGTTTCTCCTTGTTCTCGCCGGTCACGAGCGAACCCATGAACGGGTAGAGGGGCTGGTATGTTGTCCCAACAAGGTCGCCCCCTTTCAGCTCGGCAACAATCTCATAGGTCGAATCAGGAAACGTAGCGACAAGGCGATCCTTTGCAAGCACAAATCGCACACGTCCCTCTCCGCCCTCATCTTGTTTTTCGATGACGACATACGTCAGCCCTGGCCCAACCGCGAGCGCGACGTTCCCAGGTAACGTCCACGGGGTTGTCGTCCAGGCCAGGAGAGCTGTTCTGACTCCAGATTGTAGAGCCTCATGCGAACCCTGTGTTACAACAAACTCTGCCGTCACGCTCAAGTCCTTCACGTCCTTATACCCCTGTGAAAGCTCGTGGCTCGATAAACTCGTCCCGCACCGCGGACAATGCGGCGTGACACGGTAATCTTTGTACAACAGCCCTCGATCCCAAACGTGCTTTATCACCCACCAAAGAGACTCAACGTACTGCGGATAGTACGTCACATAGGCGTCATCCAGATCCACCCAAAATCCAAGACGCGTGGTAAACTCCTCCCAATCTTTCTTATATTGCCACACGGACTCCTTGCATTTCTCGTTGAACGCCGCGATGCCGTACGCCTCGATCTGCGCCTTGCTCGTGAACCCGAGGGCCTTCTCGACCTCAAGCTCGACCGGAAGGCCGTGCGTGTCCCAACCAGCCTTGCGCGCCACGCGGTATCCTTGCATGGTACGAAAGCGCGGAATGCAATCTTTGAACGCTCGCGACTCGGCGTGGTGAATGCCCGGTCGGCCGTTCGCCGTTGGTGGTCCCTCAAAAAAGACGAACGAACCTTTTGGGGCGACTTTCGCGAGGGTCTTTTTAAAAATGTTGTTCTGCTCCCAAAATTTCAGAACCTCAGACTCGAGTTGTGGAAAATTCATACGACACTGAGTATGCCAATCTTCAAGAGAAAAATCAACGAATGTGGTAGAATTCGGCCTGTATGAAGAAACCTACCATTTACATCGGTGCGGATCATGCCGGTTGGGAGCTGAAAGAAACGCTCGAGGAACATCTTAAAGGGAAAAAGTTTCAAGTTGTTGATATGGGCAACGAAAACCTCGTGAACGATGACGACTATCCGGACTTTGGATATGCCGTGGCTAAACGTGTGGCGACGGATGAAAACGCACACGGGATCGTGATCTGCGGGAACGCACAGGGGATTTGCATCGTCGCGAATAAAGTAAAAGGTGTGCGAGCCGCCACCGGATTCAACGCAGACGTCGCCAAGTCCGCACGCGAAGACGACAACTCCAATATCCTGTGCTTGCCAGGACGACATCTCAATAAGAAAGAAGCGAAGGCCATCGTCGATGCCTGGCTCTCAACAGAATTTTCCGGCGCCGCCCGCCACGTGCGAAGACTCAAGAAGGTCTCTGACATTGAAAATCAAGAATTCGGCTTAGTCGAATAGAAAGCTCGTGCCCCTCACTCTGTTCCAGTAGCCCCCCATACGATGGTATGTTCTCCAGAGTGACTCTCTTGAACATCCGTCGTTTTGTTTTGGTCCGCAGGACTCGGTAGTGAGGCAGGGTGACATAACCTAGAAAGTCGACGCCTTGACTGAGCTTGCGAATCTCGACTTTGTTCGGATGCAATAATAACCGCCTCTCGTGCCACAACCATTGTTCAATAAACGGAAGAAGCCATCTAAGCTGTGCAGGATCGTCTGAGAGGATCACCGCGTCATCGGTGTAACGAATGTAGCAGTGAATTCTGAGTTCGTCTTTGATAAAGTGGTCGAATGCGTCCATGTAGATATTCGCAAATAACTGGCTGGTCAGATTCCCAATGGGAAGTCCCGTTCGATTTGAGGTTCCTAGAGAGTACCCCCCCCCCGACGGAATTTGAGATCGAGTAACTCCCGACGATCTCATCCAGAAGCTCAACCACACCACCTGTGTCATTGCGAGGAGGGAGTCCTTTGTCGACCAACGAAGCAATCCTCTTCTCAAGTATCCCCATCAGGATCTCGTGCTCCACCGAGTCGAAAAACTTCCTGACGTCGAACTTGAGCGCCCAGCAAGGCCTTGTGTAGTTTCGGCTCACCTGACGAGTGAACTGCTCTAAACGGTCAACCGCTGCATGTGTCCCCTTCCCTGTTCGACACGAATAACTGTCGAAAATAAACGAGCGATCAAACACCGAATACAACACTCGATACACTGCATGGTGTACCAATCGGTCACGGACGGTTGCTTTGTGGATGATTCGATGTTTGGGGTCGAAAATGTGGAAACGATGGTAAGAGCCATGACGATACCGGCCATTAAGAAGATCGTCGTGAAGCAAGAAGACGTTGTCCTCCAGGTGTCGCTCGAACTCCTGCACGTCCTGCCTCGACCGCTTCCCACGTCGAAACTCTTGCCAGGCTCTGAAAATATTCTCTAAGGAAATGATTTGATTGAATATGTCACTCATACATGAAGCTCCGGTATTTCAGCTTATCTACGACGTCCTCAAAGAAATGCATCTCGCCCGACGGGCATTCTCAAAAGCCGAAAAATATACGCTTGGAGAAACCATTGAACGGTCTGGATTAGATGCTCTCATGAATATCATCGAAGCAGGCCAACTGAAACGGGAGTGGAAAATTCCAGCCATTGACCGAGCGTTGTTATCCGTAGAAAAAGTAAAAATCGGTTTACGTCTGGCTCATGACCTCCAAGAATTACCCGAGCGAAGATATCTCATTCTTCAGGAAATGCTGGATAAGGCAGGACGCATGCTCGGAGGGTGGAAGAAATCTATCTAAGTCAGGCAAAAGCCGGCACGAAGCCGGCTTTTATGGTGACGCGAGAAACATCCGACGAAGGCGTAGGGTTCCGTAGTTCGGGTTGGCGATGTCAGAGTTCCTGTTGAGGTTGAGCTTCACCTGACCGTTCCACACCTTGAGGTACGCGCAGTTCGCGCGGTTGGAGTGATGCACCCCTGCATTCGTTTGCCGACCCCCATCCATGTCACTGCGGTTTCCGCTGTAGAGAGGTCACCGCTGTATTTCATTTCGAGGAATGCCTCGCTAGGAACCGGCAAGAAGTGTCTCGCTCAGAATTGCACACTCTGGTTGATGATACTCTTCCAGATTCTGGCAATAACTCTTTCGAGGATTTCGGGGACAGCGAACCATGATTCGCCATTCATGACCCTAGTCTCGGTATCTAGTCTAACGAAAATGCGCCAGATCTTCCAGATCTGGCGCGAGTAAAGGTTGAGTCGCGAGGAGAGCCAAGGCTCAAGGGTTGAGTGCCGTCACTTCCGGCGAAGGCGAAGGGCACCGTAGATCGGGAAGGCGAAGCCAGAGTGCCCGCAGAGGCGGAGCTCCACCTGACCGTCCCACACCTCGAGGCACGCGCAGTCCGCGCGGTTGGAGCGACGCACCGTTCCGGGAAGGTCGACGATGTGCTCGCCCTCCACAACGATGCCGGGGTGGTGGACGAAGGCGAAGACGCCCTCCATGGCCGTGCCGACCTGGACGTCGCCGGTGAGCTCGTCACGGCAGTGGTCGGGCCGTCGGTTGCAGTTCGCACGTCCGTCGTCATGGCGGAACCAGAACGGGGCGGCCGGGACCGCGAAGCGATCGCTGAAGGGCTCGGCGTCGCCGTCCGTGTAGCCCAGCCCCTCGTACTGGACCCCGAGGAGCTTACAGCTCCGGAGCAGGCCAGGGCGCGGGTCGGCGAGGGAGAGGAACGAGAGGCCAGAGTCCTCCGCGACGAGGCTCGTGGGGATCTGGGGAATACCATTGAGGTAGGCCTTGAAGCTCTTGGCCTTGATCGCCTCGTCGCGACCGAAGCCGCGATCCCACAACGTCTTGGCCAGACGCTCGCGCGGGTTGGTCATCTTCCAGGCGACTCCGCCGGAGGTGATCTGACGGATGAAGGCCTGAAACTCGTCACCGAGCCCCAGACCGTTCTCGTCGAGCTCCAGCAGGTGCCGGAGCTGTTTCGTGTTAATGTGTCCCATCACTTCCTCCGTTCAAAGACATCCGTCGTAGCACCATTCTAGATGGTACGATCGGTTAGCCTTTGAGCAGTCCACACGGTTACGCCGTGCCGGTGTGCCTGCAAAATCAGCGGTTTCTGAGTCTGCAAACGACTGGAGAATATACTCCTGTTGCAAAAGATGAGACACATCGGTAACACTTCCCGGTATGGGTTTGGCGACCTGACCGGTAAGCTGGAACCGTATGGCGACAGATCACAGCTTTAACTGGTCCTGGGCTCCTGGTGAGGATAAGACAACCTATTATCTCAG
>JACQSK010000006.1 GCA_016205975.1 Candidatus Uhrbacteria bacterium
CCGCTCCTCAGGGGTGAGGATGAGGCGAGGAGTCTCTGGGTGGACCCGGGGAGGCTTGTCTCCCAGCGATCTCATGGCTGCTTCCGCTTCAGGACCAGAAATCTTCCCGACCATCTCGGCGTCGTCACGACTGCGGGGAGTTTTGGGTTCTGGGGTGAAGGGGTTTTCGAGGGAGGGGTACATAGGGAGGGTTAGAGGGCTAGGGAGGCCTCTGTAAGCTAAGAACTCACGCACCTAAAGGGGCTTTAAATAGAGAGAGTGCGTGTACTCTTTTTCGGCGGTTTCTACAATTTCATCTGCTTCGCAAAACTTCCAAGGAACGGCATGTTCCATAGCCGACCTTGCAATGCGTTCACGATCCCCAAAATCATCAAGATAATGAACACGATCGATCCTAGCATCCAGACGATCTGACCGAGTACGGGAATGATGTTCCCGACCCAGAGGATGATCCAGGCGATGAGGAGCACGAGCCCTTGCTTGCCATGATGCTGGGAGAACGCGCTGTCTTTTCTCAGGAGCAAAGGAACCAGGCACAGGATTCCCAGGTACCCGACCGCGGCAATTAAACGGTCTTCTGGGAGGTGCTCCTGCGCCGGAAGGTGATCTTGTTGAGTCATATGGGGGTATGGTAGCAGAAGAAGGACGCGGAGGGATAGACGAGGTCACTGCTCACGCTTCCGAAATGGATACGCGTTCTTTACATGCACAGGAAGAGCGTCCGCATGCGAACGCGGCAGTAGTGGCTGCCGCCTATGCATGGGAAAAGGACGCACGCCCCTAAAGGGGCTTTGGAATTGGAAGAATTGGAATAACAAAAGCAGGGGCCATGGCCCCTGCCTGTCTTCTCAATACATTCCCATGCCGCCGCCCGGCATGCCGCCGCCCGTGACGGGCTCTTCTTTCTTTGGAATATCCGTCACTGCGGCTTCGGTAGTAATAATCATGATCGCGATCGACGCCGCGTTCTGCAGTGCCGAACGCGTCACCTTGGCCGGATCGATCACACCGGAGGCGACCATGTCTTCGTAGACGTCCGTGGCCGCGTTATAGCCGAACCCGGCTGTGCCATTTTTGACTTTTTCAGCCACGACCGAACCGTCCTTGCCTGCGTTCATGGCTATCATGCGCAGCGGCTCCTCCAGCGCGCGGCGCAAGATGTCCACGCCCACGCGTTCGTCAGAAGAACAGACAACGGAATCGAGCGCGGAGAGCGCGCGGATGAGCGCCACGCCGCCGCCTGGCACAATCCCCTCCTCGACTGCCGCCTTGGTCGCCGAGACCGCGTCCTCAATACGATGCTTCTTCTCTTTCATTTCCGTCTCCGTGGCAGCGCCGACTTTGATGACGGCCACGCCGCCGGAGAGCTTGGCGATCCGCTCTTGGATTTTTTCTTTTTCAAAATCTGAAGTGGTTGCCTCAAGCTGGATGCGCAAGGACTTCACGCGATCTTCAATCGCCGCCTTATCGCCATGGCCTTCCACAATCGTCGTTCCGTCTTTATCTGCAACCACTTTGCGCGCCTGGCCCAGATCGTTCAACTCAACCGCCTCGAGTTTCAAGCCCACTTCCTCACTCACGACCTTGCCGCCGGTCAACACGGCGATATCTTGCAACATGGCCTTGCGGCGATCGCCGAACCCTGGCGCCTTGATGGCAAGCGTTTGGAACACGCCGCGCAGTTTGTTCACGACAAGCGTCGTGAGGGCCTCGCCGTCCACGTCCTCGGCAATGATGACGAGTTCTTTCTTCCCCGTGGCCGCGACTTTTTCAAGGACCGGCAGGATGTCCTGTACGGAGCTAATCTTTTTGTCCGTGATCAAGAGGTAGGCATCGCGATACTCGGCCTCCATGCGCTCGGGGCTCGTGATCATGTAGGGAGAGACGTAGCCCTTATCAAACTGCATGCCCTCCACAAACTCGACGTCGATGCCGAACGATTGAGACTCCTCAACGGTAATGACGCCGTTCTCCCCCACCCGCGCCATCGCCTCGGCGATCTTGGAACCGATCTCAGAATCGTTGGCTGCGATGCTGGCGACCTTCTCAATCTCGCCGCCCTTGATCGGCGTGGCGATTTTTTTGATCTCACGCACGACTGTTTCGACGGCTTTCTCGATCCCGCGGCGCAGGGACTGGGGATTCGTACCGGCCGTGACGTTGCGCAGGCCCTCCGCGATCATCGCCTGAGCGAGCACGGTGGCGGTGGTGGTCCCGTCTCCTGCCACGTCGTTGGTTTTGCTGGCGACTTCCTTCACCAACTCCGCGCCAAGATTCTCAAACTTATCTTCCAGCTCGATTTCCTTGGCAACCGTCACACCGTCCTTGGTGATAACGGGCGCGCCAAACCCGCGGTCGAGAACCACGTTGCGTCCTTTGGGACCAAGTGTCACCTTCACGGCATTGGCCAACTTGTCCACGCCGCGCTTCAGAGCTCCTCGTGCCTCCTCGTTAAATGAGATTTGTTTTGCCATATTAGTTTTCAATAATCGCCATGACGTCATCCATCCGAATGACCAGATACTCCGCGCCGTCGATCTTCACCTCGTCGGGCGCGTATTTCTTAAACAGCACCGTCTGGCCGACGGCCACGTCCATCGCGACGCGCTTGCCTCCCTCGAGCTCGCGGCCAGGACCCACGGCGATCACCTCGCCGCGCTCGGCGCGTTCTTTCCCAACCGTATCTGGGATGATGATGCCAGCTTTAGACGTTTCCTCCTTCGGAGCGGCTTTCACAATGATGTGATCGCCAATGGGCGTGAGCTTCATAAAAAATAAAATGGTTAGAGAGAAAAAAGTACGCTAGCAATCACCCTCTATGAGTGCTAACGGCCCCATTGTGTCATGTTCTCTGAGCGTGTCAAGAGGCTTTTGAAAATCGCACGACGAGTCCCAAAACAAGGGCGCTCAAGGCCAGTCCTGGCCAGAGGGTCCACAGATAATGGTCGAGCAGGGCGACCACGAGCAGCGTCGTGCACAGAGCCAGGGCAAACATTCCGTTGGGCGTTCGACGACTCAGGAGAGCTAAGCGAGCGATCCGTCCGAGCCAAAAAAAGAACACAGCAAATCCGATGATGCCCAGCTCAGCCAGAATGAGCAAGAAGACGTTATGGATCGGCTGATACGCCCAGACAGGTTGACCTGGATCCATCTGTGAGAGCGTGAAGGTGTAGGCGTTGGGGCCCACGCCCAACAGTGACGATGAGAGAAAGACACGGCCGAACGTTTGGTACTGCGATGTGCGCTCTTCTATCGAGACCGCTTCCAGACGCGCAGTGGGATCGAACCGCGTGAAGACTTGCGTGTGGAAGATGGTAAGGATGGAGAGCAGGCACACAAGTCCCATGCCTATGACGGGAACGGCTTGCCTGGGCAGCGTCTTTTTTTCTTTGCGCATCAGCGCCGCCAAGAGGATGAGCGAGAGAGCGAGGCTAAGCCATGCGGATCGCGAGAACGTCACGATCAGAGTTGAGCTCAGGAGCGCTACGCATAGGAGCGCGAGAGCGAGCGTGCGTCTGCTTTTGACAAAGCGCATCAACCAGGCAAGCGCGAGCACGCCCGCCGCCAGATAGCCACCGAAGATGTTGGGGTGTGGGAACGTGCCGTAGCCGCGCAGCATCCTCCCCACGTCCGTCTCAACAACGGACACGCCAAGCGTCTGCGCGTCCTTCGCCGCCAAGCCAAGAAGCGTGATCTCAGGACTTGCACCCGTGAGCACTTGCAGCCAGGCGAGGACGATAGGCACGGTGAGGCCCAAGAGGAACGCCAGCAAAACAGATCGCAGAGGCGTCCGCTTGTCGCACAAAAGGGAAAACAGCATCGCCGCGGCAACGACATGAATCACCTGGAACCATCCGACCGAACCGTAGGCGCTCAGAGAAAGCGAGAAAAACACCGCGGCGAGAAAAAGGTAGAGCGCTCGCTTCGCGTGGCGATTCGGTACGAGCGGCGCAAAGCGGGCGCGCAGCAAAAAGACGAGGAGGACCATCGCCTCAACGGCGTACACGCCCAACACCGCGTAGGCCGATGGCTCACCTGAGATATTTCCTCTGAAAAAAATCAGCTGCGTCTGCCAAGGCAGTAAAAAGATCGCCAGGAGGAACAGATTGTCGGTGAACGTCCGCGTCATAGATGTTGGGCCATGAGTGCCTCGAAACGATCGCGGAACTCCGCGCGGCGGTCGTTATCGTGGAACTTCAGCCGGTCCTCGCGGACGATCACGCGCGAGTCTTGGTTGGCGAGCTCACGCAGATGGGCCGGCAGGCGCGCGCGCTGGAAAGTGCGGAACAGGGGTTCCGTCAGGCGCGTCTGGATAGGCATAAATGGAAAGACGCCGGGCGTGTGGGCATGGTGCGGGCGACGGGCACGGGCGTTGGGCAACAGAGTCGTGGCCCACCGGTTCGCGCGTTCAAACTCAGAAAAACACTCGTCGCGATCAAACACGGGCACCAGCGACTTCACCCAAAACGCCATGTAGATGTCGCGCGGCAGGCAGAGGTCTTCCATCGGCAGGGCGTCAGAGGTCGAGAAAAAACTGAAACAGAAAGGGTCGCGCGCCGGCTCGCTTTCCTCGTGCTCGCGCATCGGCCGCGCGCCCACGAGCGCGCAGGGCAACACGAGCCAGAAGCGCGAGGACCAAATGAGACCCGGGCGCACCACCACGTATACATCAATGTCGCTCTCGCGCCCGGTGGCAAACCAAGCCAGAGAGTTCACAGCGGCCACGGCGCGCACGCCAGGCAACGCGCGAAAGAACCGGGCGGCGCGGCGCAGGCGCTTGAACTTGCGCTCAGCATCCACAAACCGTTCTTGGCGCAGGCGCATGAGCGCGGCAATGTCTTGCGCGCCTTTGAGCGCATAGAATCCATGAGACGCCTGGAGCTTCTCTTTGAGCCAAGGACTGCGCGCCAGGATCAACTCGACCTCACAGAGGTCATACCCGCGCGCGGGCGCCATCAGCCACTTCCAAATCTCAAACGCCGTGAGCGCCTGCGAAAACAGAGAAAACCACAAAACAGTTTTCAAGACCGAGCGCTCGAGATCTGACGGCTGGGGATCCATACCCAGGCATCTTAACTGTCCCTGAGGTCCTTGTCCTGTGGAAAAATAAAGCAGAGGGTTAGCCCACTGCTTTTGGGTGTCTAATTTTGGAAAAGACGAACTGCTGCTGAAGGATCGACACGATGTTCACGGTCACCCAGTAGAGTGTGAGGCCTCCCGGGAGCGAGGCGCCGATCACCACCGTGATCACCGGCATGAACATGAGCATGGACTTGTTCATGGAGGCGAGCATCGTCTCGTCCAAGGCGCCCTTTTTTCCTGCGACGGCTTTTGGAGGCCGTTTAGAGATGAGCATCCTGGTCTGCATGAACTGGAAGTACCCGGCCAGGACGGCGAGGTACAGACTCTTCTGAGACAGATCGATGACGCCGAAGAAAATCGTGTTGATCTCGCCCGGGTTGGGCACGAAGCTGTACAGCTGTGAGAGCGTCTCGGGGCCGAACCCGGCGAGGAGTACGCGGTAGAGTGCGATCAGAATCGGCAACTGGATCAAGATCGGCAGGCACGAGGAAAGCGGGTTGACCTTCTCAGCCTTGTAAAGCTCCATCATGGCCTTGGCGAGCCCTTCGCGATCCTCGCCGTGCTTTGTCTTGAGCTCGTCGATCTTGGGCTGCAATTCCTGCAGAGCTTTCTGCGAGCGCAACGAGGTGGTCATGAACGGCCACAGGATGAGCTTGATCAAGACCGTCAGAGCGATGATCGCAAACCCGACGTCCGCCCCTGGCAGGATATCGTAAAAAAAGACCAGGAGGTTAAAGATCGGCAGGGAAAGAACGGTGTGAAATAATTCACCCATAGTTAGGCTTGAGTGGCAGAGTCGATGTTCGCGTTTGTTTCCGGAGTCTCAGCTCCTTCCGGAGCCTGAGCTGCACCCAGGCTTAAGCCTGGGTCTACCACTGGAGTCTCATCTGCGTCCAGGCTTGAACCTGGGTCTACCGGTTCTTTCTTTTCCTCGTCGCCAGAAATATTAATCTTCCATCCTGTCAGCCGTGCGGCCAGCCTGACGTTCTGTCCGCCCTTGCCGATCGCCAGCGACAGTTGGTCGTCTTTCACTTTGACGAACGCCGAGAGGTCGTCGGGCTTGAGCTCTAGGTTCGTGACTTTCGCAGGCGAGAGGGCGTTGGTGATGAAGGTCTCGGGTTTCTCGCTCCACTCGACGATGTCGATTTTCTCTCCGCCCAGCTCAGCAATGATCGTCTGGATGCGCGTGCCTCGTTGGCCGATGCACGCGCCGATCGGATCGATTGTGTTCTCGCTGGTGGTCACAGCGACTTTGGACCTGGAGCCGGCTTCTCTGGCAATACCCTTGATCTCCACAAGCCCCTCGCCGACCTCCGGCACCTCGAACTCAAAGAGCTTGCGTACCATTTCCTCTGACGTGCGTGACACGAGAATCTCCGGGCCTTTGGTGGTGAGGCTCACTTGGCGCACGAACACTTTAATGCGGTCGCCAGTGTTGTACCGTTCGGTTGAAATCTGGTCCTCTGGGCGCATGACGCCGGTGGTGCGTCCCAAGTCCACCAAGACGATGCGTCCCTCGCGGCGCTGCACCGTACCGTTCATGATCGTGCTCTCGTGTTCCTTAAACTCGCTGAAAATCACCTCTCGTTCGGCCTCACGCAGCTTCTGGGTGATAACCTGCTTGGCGGTCATGGCCGCCATGCGGCCGAACTCGCCGGCCTGCGGCAGCTCTGTACGCAACACCTCGCCGAGCTCTGCGTTGTGTTTGAGCACGCGGGCATCGGAATACATGATGTCTGTTTTGGGATTGAAGCGCGGGCCCAGGTCGTCCTCGATAGAAATCGCCGGGATCTCCTCGCCGGCTTTGCGCGCTTCCTCCACGCGCAGCGCGAGCGCCTCGGCTCTGGCTTTACGCTCTTCCTCCAGACGCTCAAGCTCGGCCAAGTCCATATCTTCCACAACCGTCTTCACGTCAAACACATGCGACTCGGCTGTAGCGGGGTCGAACTCGACCTCGATATTCTGATTCTTGTCTCCGAAGTCCTTGCGATATGCCGCCGCGAGCGCGGACTGGATCGCGTCAATCACGGACTCATAGGCAAGTCCTTTTTCCTCACAAATTTGTCTGATTGCTTGTTCGATAGCTGAGGCCATAACGCATGTCTTTAAAAAATGAACCCGTCTAGCGACAGGTTCCGGATAGCCACAGGCTACCAAAGCCGCTCAGGGATGTCAATGTCCTCAATGTGAGTCACGACCGGCGGATCGGCATCGTACTCGATGGCCACCACGTCCAGACGCCAGGGCACCTCGCCGAGCTTCGCTTCCTCAAGATACGCCTCGGCCGTATGCACGAGGTGCTCGATCTTTCTCATGGTCACGGAATCTTCCGGATACGCAAGCTCGACGCTCTGGCGCGCTTTCACCTCAACAAAAACGACCTCTTGACCGTCACGACAAATGAGGTCGATTTCTCCATACTGATTTCTGTATTGCCGCCCTACAATCTCCATCCCCTTTGAGACGAGATGGTCTGCGGCCATCTGCTCGCCTGTGTTCCCAAAAATCCTCCGTGGGTCCATAGCTATTTTTTACGGCCGGGCAAGTACTGTCGCTGCGCGCGCCGCCGGGCTTCCCGTTCTTTCATGCGCGGGACGTCGCGCTTGACATACCGGACAATGAAAAAGGCCCAGACCAAAAACGCGACTCCCCAAATCGGATACCAAAATCGCGCGCCGAACAACCGGATCTCCTCAAAGCTGAAGAAGAACAAGACCACGCCAGCCAGACCCATGGTGACCAAGAGTGTTGAAATCCTGTGTCCTGCCTCGTGTACGAAACGGTCCACGTCTCGCCGCTCGGCCACTAAGTGTCCCACGATGCCCAGGACAAAACAGAGAACAAAGAAGATGAATACGGAGGTGCCCAGCGCCCCGCCGACTTCAGGCGGACTCATCGTGAGCCAGTAGGTTGGTTGGAAGAAGGCTGACATACATTAATCACAATTGGTAAGGGTACAAGCAAGTGACGTTAGGATATCAGAAATCACATTTGTTGCAACGGCGATACCGATGAAGACCACCAAGACGCCGATGAGCTTATAAAAAAACCGCGAGCCGCCTGTCCCGAATGTCTTTTCTGCAAACGGAATCTCTCCGAACCAACTAAAAAATACTTCTGTTTTTTTCACGATCAAGAAACCGACTACCATGATGATAAGGCCAAGAGGGATACGGAAAAGTGGGGACATACTACGTTCATTCTACCATATTCTCCTTGCCAGGAGTCAGAAGTCTCGATAGCATGACCTTGGGCTACGGGCGTTTAGCTCAGTTGGTTAGAGCGTCTCGTTTACACCGAGAAGGTCGGGGGTTCGAGCCCCTCAACGCCCACCAATAATCCACCTCACGCAACGAGGTGGATTATTGTATCAAAAAAGCGCCGGGTGAGGACGCCAGGCGCGGGCCTAGTGCTGACGATGGTAGTCGGGATTCGTCGTCACGAGCTCAACCTTGTGGCTGGCTCCGTCGTGGGGATCATGGAACACGGACGTGTTGCTGTAGCCCCAGTGGGTTTCCCCGCTTGCGGCGGGATGCGCGCGCGCAGAAGTGAGGCCCAAGGGACTCATGCGCAGCCCTACGTGGGGCAAGTGATCCCCAAGGAAAAACGAAATGAGCAGTCGGCCGTTCACGAGAACCTGCAGGCGCGGACCCTCGCCGATGTAATCGTACGCCGGGTCCGTGATCGTAACTTCCCGCACCTCGAGCCCAAGGCTCTGGTAGTAGGTGCTCAAGGCGGGCCAGTCCTCACGCTTGGAAGGAAGCCCCGCATGGTCAATCTCCGCGATCATTCCTCTCATGTGCCAACTCCTGTGAAGGCTAGCTTAGGCTAGCCTCTCCGATGGGAGGCGTCAAGAGAAACAAAAAACGCTCTCAACGGAGAACGTCCTTTGTGGTGCGCGGGAGAGGAATCGAACCTCCACGCTTTTGCAAGCATCAGCCCCTCAAGCTGACGAGTCTACCAGTTTCTCCACCCGCGCACATTCCGCGCCGATCATACCTGACTCAAAAATAAAGAGCAACCTTAGAACACTCTCTCTTTCCCCGCGATCACGCGCAGGAACATCGGCTCAATACCGATGTCGAAACGCGTTGAGGTCATCTCCTCGCCGTCCACAAACAGCGAGATCGGGTTCTCGCTTCGAATCGCGAGCGACTTCATGGGGAACACGCTCTCCTTGAGCGTCTTGCGCCCGAAGATGCCCCAACCGGTTTTGACGGCCGCACGGATCACCGCTTCAAATTTTCCGTCGCACGGGTTCGCTACGTCCGCAAGATTGCGAATCTCGAGCTCTGCGCGGCGCGCCGTGGGCGTGATGCGGAACTGATCCTCGCAGGTGAGCTCGGCATGGAAGTCCGGAACCGAAAGCCCGGTCACAAACCGGCGGCCGTTCACGGTGCCCACGTCGATGGTCTCAATGCGGCGCGCGGAGAGCACGTCACAGGCGGCCACGCCCTCGGGAATCCCCATCATGCGCGCGAGCTCGTTGCCCGGACCGATGGGAATTATCCCAAGCACCACCTCGCAATCCGCCACCACGTCGATCACCTTGCGCACGGTCTCGTCGTTGCCCAAGACGACGACGGTTTGCACGCCGCGTTCGATCTCATCGCGGATCATTTCCTCGGCATTGCGAAAAAGCGCCAGGCGAGAAATCTTCCCGGCAATACCTAAGTCCGTCAAACGGTTTTCAATCTTGAGCAGCTCCCGCTCGTACCGTTTGTTCTGCTGGATGTACTCGTCGTATAAGTAGCAATACACAAATGGTCCTACGCTTCATTCTCGTCTGCCTTGGCAGCAGAGCCGTCCATGGTGAGACGCCCATTCACCTGAGCGCCCGCGGCCACGGAGATGCGCCCGGTGGCGACATCGCCCTTCACGCGCGAGGTTGAGAGCAGCTCGAGCATCTCAGCGACCTGCACGTTCCCCTGCACCTCGCCGGCAATCACCGCGCTTGCCGCCTTCACGTCGGCCTTGATGCGGGCCGTTTCCCCGATCCGTAAAAACTTCGCCGTCTCCACCGTGCCCGACACCTCCCCATCGATCACGACGTCCCCGTCGGAACGGAAGTCTCCCTCCACCTTTACCCCCTGCGCAATAATCGTCTCCTGGCTGCTCGTGCTTGGCATAGCCGTGTGTTTTTTATCCTTAAACATAGATCGGTTTTTACTTCCTCCGGATCTTAACAGGATGCCCCAATGACTGTCTACATCTCCTCAACGACCTCGATCCCCAAGAGCTCAAGTCCGTTTTTGAGCGTCTGACTGACAGCGCCCAAAAGCGCCAGCCGCTCAGGGAGCTCCTGGGCGCTGGCTTGCACGACGGGCACATGCTCATAAAAATGGGAGAACGTCTTGGCAAGGTCGAAAAGGTATTGAGCAAGGATCGCGGGCTGCAAGGCTTGTGCGGCACGGAAAAGGACGTCCGGATACTGGGCGACCTCGACGATGAGGGCATGGCTGTGCGGGTCCGTGAGGGTCTTCGCGCTCGACTGACGTTTGACCTTGCCAGCTTTCTTGAAGATGCTCTGCATGCGGGCATAGGTGTAGAGCAGGTAGGGACCGGTGAACCCGTCAAACGAAAGCGACTCTTCCAGATCGAACACAATTTTTTTCCCCACGTCTTGTTTCAACATCGAGAACCGCATGGCCGCAAAGGCAACGGCGCGGCTCACCTCCTGAACCTGCGCGCTGGTCCAGTCCTGGTGGCGAGCGACCGCCTCCTGGCGCGCCTTTTCGATCATCTCGTCGCGCAATGTTTCGTAACGCACGACGTTCCCTTTGCGCGCAGCCATGGCGCCGCCCGCGAGGGTCACGAACTCGTAAGAGAGGTGCGTCAGCTCGCGCTCGAACTTCATGCGCTTGAGGGTCGCGAACAACTGCTGCAGCGCATGGCTCTGGCGCGCGTCCACGACGTAGATGGAACGGGCCGGGTGGTAATCCTTCTCCTTGGCGAGCGCCAGCGCCAAATCCTTTGCGTTATAGAGGAGCGTGCCGTCGCTTTTGATGAGCAAGTTCACGCCCAGGCCCTCTTCTTGCAAGTCCACAATCCAGGCGCCTTGGGAGGGCACGACGATGCCTTTCTTGATGAGCCCGTCAATAATTTTTTTTGTCTTGCGGACGAGCTGGCTCTCAAAGTACCAATGGTCAAGCGTGAGGCCGAGCTCCTCGTAGACCTGCTTCAAGTAATCCAGCGACCACTTGCGCGTGACCTTCCACACGGCGATGTCGGGACCGCGCTGCGCCTCCAGATGCTTGAAGACTTCCGTCACCTGTTCCTTGTGCGTCGGATGCTCCTCGAGATCTTTGTTGGCTTGCACATACGCCTCGCGCAAAAAATCCACGCGCTGACCCTTGGGCGTCTTCTCCCAGCCCTCGTGCGCCTTCACCATCCAGACCGACTGCGCGACGTGCAGTCCCAGATCATTGATGTAGCTCACGGGGATCACGTCATAGCCATTGGCCTTGAGCATGTTCACCGCCGCCTGCCCTACGAACAGATTGCGCAAGTGCCCCACATGCACATCCTTGTGCGAGTTCAGGTTGGCGAACTCCACCATCACGCGTTTCTCTTTCCCGACCTCTAAAGAGCCGTACGCCTCGCCCGTATCGCCTACCTGCTCGAGAACGGCCTTCCCCAGCGCGGCTGAGTCGAAACGGAAATTCACATATGGCCCAGCGGCCTTGGCTTGCCCGAGCGTGCCCCTAGGGCCGATCTTTGCGGCGATCTCAGTGGCGATCTCCGCCGGGTTGCGCTTCAGCGACTTGGCGAGATCAAAACACGCAAACGCTAAGTCCCCCATCGTCTGATCGGGCGGCGTTTGAAGATCTTCCATCGATGGCACGAACCCAGGCGGCGCGGCCTGCTTGATCGCTTGGAGGACTTCCGTCTTAGCTTTCTGAATGGTGTACATAGAGCTTTAATTTTTGGCGCGCATCGTCAAGGTTCGCTCGCATGGTGGCAACGACCTGCTCGGGAGCCTTGGACGTAAACGCCTCGTTGGCGAGCTTCGCCTCCAGACTCTGAATGTAGGTTTCCGTTTCTTGCTGGGCTCGAGCGAGCTTGGCATGCTCGGCTTGCTTATCGACGAGGCCTTCGAGGGAAACAAAGACCTGCCCGTCCCCCACAACCACGGATGCGTACTCCCCTTGCGGAGCCTGCGCCTCAAAGACAAGCCGCTCGATCCCCGCCAGTGATTCGACGACAGACGCATGCCCCTCAAGATTTCCACCGACCATCACGACACGAATCTTTTGCTTGGGGGCGACGGCGTACTGGGAACGGATATTGCGGATCGCGCTGACGGCCTCTTGCAGATGCGCCATCTCTGCCTCTGCTTTGAGGTCCAGATCAATCATCCGCATAGAGGGCCAGGCATGGGCAAGCAACAGCTCGTCGTCACACAAGGAGCTCCAAATCTGTTCCGTGACAAATGGCATGATGGGATGCCAGTACGTGAGCAGGTGCTCCAGGACGTACACCAAGATGTCGTCCGTGGATGTCTTGGTCAACTCCTGTGCGCGCTGGGTCTTGGAGGCTTCCAGGTACCAGTCCGCAAAATCGCTCCAGGTAAACTCACGGAGCTTCTCGCTAGCTTGCGAGAACTCGGCCGCCTGCATATGAGCGGACACGTCTTCCTCCAGCCGCACAAGCCGGGACAAAATCCAACGGTCGGCCAATGTCTTTGGTTCGAGCTCTTTGAACGCCCGTCCATGCACCGGCTCATCGATACTCGTCAAAATGTAGCGCGAGATGTTCCAGAGTTTGTTCACGAGCCGTTGAGCGGCCTCGACCTTCTCCTCGTAAAACCGCGAATCGTTGCCAGGAGAGACCCCGCTCACAACCGCGAACCGGAGCGCATCGGCGCTGTACTTTTCAATGACATCCAGAGGGTCGATGCCGTTGTTGAGGGACTTGGAAAACTTACGCCCATCTTTGTCGCGCAACATCCCATGGATGTACACCTCCCGAAAAGGGATCTCTCCAAGGGCATACGTGCTCATGAGCACCATGCGCATGAGCCAGAGATACAAAATCTCGTAACCCATCTGCATCCACGACGTTGGGTGATACGTCCTGAGGTCGTCTGTTGACTCGGGCCACCCCAATGTCGAAAACGTCCATGAGGCCGAGCTAAACCAGGTGTCCAAGGTGTCGGGGTCTTGCTCGAACTTCGTGGTTCCACAGGCGGGACAGCGCTCTGGCTTCCCAACCGCGACCTGCGGTTTGCACCCTTCAAGGCAGACACCGTTTTTGCCGCCCTGGCAATACCAGACGGGAATTCGGTGCCCCCACCAAATCTGGCGCGACAAGCACCAGTCGCGCAGATGCTCGATACGGTCAAGGTAAAGTTTCGTGAAACGATCAGGGGTGATGGTCACCTTCTGCGATGGGTCATCATTCAACCCAGTCGTCACGGCTTCGCGCATAAGATCACGCAAACTTTTGCCGCGGCCAGGAATCTCTTTTTGCACATCGAGCCACCACTGGGTCATGGGGATCGCTTCAATGACATCTCCATAGCGGTCAGAGATGCCTACGCTGTGAGTGATCTCCTCTTCTTTTTCCAGCAAGCCCTCCTCCTTGAGCCAGGACACAAATCTCTCGCGAGCTTCCTCCGCGGACAGCCCCGCATAGAACCCCGCCTGCGCCGTCATCTTGCCGTCTGGACCGATCACAGGAATCAGGCCGATGGGATCGCCCTTGGCCTTCTGCGTTTCGTACATGGCAAAGTCGATCTGGCTGTGCGCGGGTGTCACTCCAAGTGCCCCTGTACCAAACGCCGGGTCAACCTGCTCATCCGCAATCACTTTCAAACACAGCGCAGAAGCGGCGCCCACATCAGCCGCGAACGTCTGGCCGATGAACGAGGCATATCGCACGTCGTCCGGATGCACGGCAATGGCGGTGTCTCCTAACTTCGTCTCTGGTCGCGTGGAGGCAATGGTGATCGGCACGTCCTTGCTGTAGCGGAACGTATAGAGTTTAGTCGTACGCTCGACGTGCTCAATCTCATCGTCCGAGGAAGTCGACTGTCCCTTCACTGACCAGTTCACCACGCGAGAACCGCGATAGATCAGTCCGTCTTCGTACATCCGACGGAAGAGTTCGTTGACCGCGCGGTTGCGGGGCTCATCAAACGTGTAGGCCAGACGCGACCAGTCACAACTTGTTCCCAGTTTTTTGATCTGGCTTAAGATCGTTGTACGCGATTGCTCCGCGAAGACACGAATCTTCTCGACGAGCTTCTCACGTCCGAGCTCCTGGCGCGGATGGAGGATCCCCTCTTCCATCAACATCTTCTCGACTTTGGCTTGCGTGGGAAGCGCGGCATGATCCGTGCCAGGCAACAAGAGTGCCTTGCGTCCGCGCATGCGCTGGAAGCGGATCATGCTGTCCATGAGCGTGTTCTCCAGCGCATGCCCCAAGTGCAGGACGCCGGTCACGTTGGGAGGAGGCATCATGATGGTAAACGGCTCCCCTTTCAAATTGTCCGGGTTAAAAAAACCGCTAGCCGCCCAAGCGGCATAGAGTTGGTCTTCATGGTTCTTGGCTTCGTACACCTTTGGCATTTCAAGTTTGCCCATAACGCTCTACAGTTTAAGGAAATGTCCCCAAGTTGGCAACCGTTTCTATTGACAAAAACGTTATTTTTGAGCAAAGTGGTGATCCGTTCACCTTATCGATTGGTAGACCCAGGCTTCAGCTAGGATCCGAGCCCCGGTTCAGCTCGGACGGCCAGGAACCGCCCAGGCTAAAGCCTGGGGCTACCAAACTCATAGGGAGAACACCATGCTCACGATTCTGCCCATGCTCTTGGGCTGCGAGGCGCTCTCACCGTTTGTCGGGGAAGAGCTGAAGCGCTCGGTGTGCGACCGCGACCAGGACGGCCTAGCGCGCGCGAGTGAATACTGTGGCGGCGAGGACTGCGACGATAGCGACGCGGCCGTCGGCGTGCCAACGGCCTGGTACCGCGACGTGGATCTGGACACCTTCGGCGCAGGGCAAGAGGAGTTCTCTTGCTCACAGCCCGTGGGATTCGTTCCTGTGAGCGGTGACTGCGACGACACGGACGAGAAGGTCTCGCCCACTGGCATCGAGACGTGCAACCAGATCGACGACGACTGCGACCAAGAGATCGACGAGGAGAACATCCCCACCTGGTACCAGGACGCGGACCTCGACACCTACGGCGATCCTCTTGTCTCGCTCACGCAGTGTGAGGAGCCGGATGGCTACGTCGACAACGCCTTGGACTGCGACGATACCACCGATGCGGTGAGTCCGGCCGATACGGAGATCTGCGATGACGGAATCGACCAGGACTGCAATGGCCTCGTCGACGATGCCGAGGGCGCGAGTGCTTGGTACGCGGACCAAGACATGGACGGGTACGGCGACGTAAACGCGCTTCGGTACTCGTGCGAGGCATCGGTAGAAGGGTACGTGACGGACGCAAGCGATTGCGACGACACGGACCTGGACGTGAACCCGTCGGCCAACGAAGCGTGCGGCGATGGCGTCGACCAGGACTGCGACGGTGAGGTGGACACGGACGCCGTGGACGTCCCCTGGTACCGCGACGCGGACGAAGACGGCTACGGAGACGCAAGCGCGACCGTAACCGACTGCGCGCCGCCCGAGGGGTACGTGGGGAACGCGCAGGATTGCGATGATGCCGCAGAGGCCGTACACCCCCATGTCGAAGAAATCTGCGAGGACGGAATCGACAACAACTGCGATGGGTCACCCAACGGCTGTGAGCTGTCGGGCGATGTAAGCCTCGCGGAGGCAGAGACCATCCTTCGCGGCCAGACGTCGATGGACGAAGCCGGCTGGAGTGTCGCGGGCGCGGGAGACGTGAACGGCGACGGCATCGATGATCTCGTCGTGGGAGCACCGGGAAGTGACAGGAATGCTTCAAATTCAGGAAGCGCCTACGTCCTGTTCGGTCCCTTGGATACGAGCGCGTACGACATCGGCATGGCCAATGCCGTCCTGACCGGGGAAGCCAGATACGGAGAAGCCGCCGGCTGGAGTGTCGCGGGCGCGGGAGACGTGAACGGCGACGGCGTCGATGATCTCGTCGTGGGAGCGATGGGATACGACACGCAAGAAACGACCGGCATCAACGCGGGCGCGGCCTACGTCCAGTTCGGCCCACTGGTCGAAAGTTACGAGGTGAGCCTCGTCGAAGCCGACGTCAAAATGACTGGATTGACCGATTACGACCAGGCCGGCTGGAGTGTCGCGGGCGCGGGAGACGTGAATGGCGACGGCATCGATGATCTCGTTGTGGGATCGCCGGGTGATGATACGGCAGAAGCAAACGCAGGCGCAGCCTACATCCTGTTCGGTCCCCTCACCGAAGGTGAGACGAGCCTCGCTGAGGCCGACGCCAAACTCACCGGAGAAGCCGTCAATGATTTCGCTGGATGGAGAGTCGCTGGAGCGGGCGATGTGAACGGCGACGGAACCGATGATCTCGTCGTTGGGGCGCAGTACAACGACGCCTCAGGAGCAAACGCAGGAGCAACCTACGTCCTCCTGGGCCCTCTCTCCCAGGGACAGACGCATCTCGCTGAGGCTAACACCAAGCTCACGGGAGAGGCTGAGGAAGACTACTCCGGCTGGAGCGTCGCGGGCGCTCGCGACGTAAACGAGGACGGGGTCGACGATCTCGTCGTGGGAGCGCCATACAACGACGCCGGCGGCTCCCAGGCAGGAAGAGCTTACGTCCTATTCGGTCCTCTGACGGAAGGAGAGATGAGCCTCGCAGACGCAGACGTCAAGCTCACGGGAGAAGCCGAGGAAGACTACGCAGGCTGGAGCGTCGCGAGCGCTCGCGACGTAAACAACGACGGGACCTTCGACCTCATCGTCGGAGCGCCATACAACGACGCGATCGGATCCAATGCAGGCGCTTCCTACATCCTCTACGGTCCTCTCTCCGAAGGAGATGCGAGCCTCGCGGACGCCGACGTTAAACTCACGGGAGAAACGGAAGGCGATCTGGCTGGGATTTCCGTCGCGGCCTCTGACCTGAACAACGACGGATATTCAGACGTGGTGACTGGAGCCAACCGACACGAGTACGAGCTCGAAGAGGGGGTTGAGGCTGAAGACGCCGGTAGTGTCTACATCTTGAATGGCACCGGCAAGTAGACAAACGTGCCTCCTTATCTAAGGAGGCTTTTCTTTTCCTGGGGTTCCTTGACGCTACTGTGAACCCCTTGTAAACTGCCGTATTCCCTCTTGTTGAAGGCGAATAACACATGGCATTGAAAGAATCACAACAGGTTCTAGAAGCGATTAAGCGCAGCTCGCGCCCATTGCTTTGCGTTCCAACCGCTGGGGGACCGGATGCTTATGCCAGTGCCTTGGGGCTCGCCAGGGTCCTCAAAAAACTCGACAAGAAGCCGCTCATCGTGGCGGCGGACGGCAAGGCTCCAAAGAACCTCGAGTTCCTCGAAGGCCATGAGGATATCCAGCCGCGTCTAGAAAACATGCGCCAGTTCGTCATCGAGCTGGACGCGAGCAAGACGAAGGTAGACGAGCTCACCTATGAGATGAAGGGCGATAGGCTCTTCGTTTACCTCTCACCGAAAAAAGGGTTCTGGGATCCCAAAGACGTCCGCACCTCCTCAAGCGGCTACCGGTTTGATCTCATCATCTGCATCGGCTCCCCGGACTACGAGGCGTGCGCGCACCTGTACTCCGAGAACCCAGACTTCTTTTTCCGCACGCCCATCATCAACATTGACCACGCGCCGGAGAACGAGCACTACGGACAACTGAACGTCGTGGACCTGACCGCGACCGCCTGCGGCGAGGTCTGCCATGACCTCGTGGATGCGATCGAACCCGGGTTGATCGATGAGGAAGTGGCGACGGCGTTCCTGACCGGCATGGTGGCCAAGACCAAAAGTTTCCGCTCTAAAAACGTCACGCCCAAGACGCTCCAGACCGCCAGCAAGCTCATCGCCCGCGGCGCCAAACGCGACCTGGTCGTGCAAAAACTGTACCGCACGCGCTCTGTAGAAACGCTCAGACTCTGGGGACGCGCCCTCGCTCGCTTGAAGGCGGACGAGGAGGCGAACATCGTCTGGACGCTCCTCTCCCAGCAAGACTTCCTACACGCAGGCGGACAGGAACAGGATCTGCCTGACGTCATCGACGAGCTGATCGCCTCTTCCCCGCAAGCTAAAGTCGTCGTGCTCCTCTATGAAATGAGCAACCGCAACATCTGTGCCATCGTACGCACGGAGCGTCCCCTGGACGCCATCGCACTGTGCCAAGGCTATAACGCCGCTGGAGGACGCGAAGAGGTCCGGTTGTGCCTCATCAACAAGACGATCGTCCAAGTTGAGAAAGAGCTCATCGAATCCATCAAAAAAAACATCAGCGGCCTCTCATGAGACCGCTGATTTGTTTTTTATTCTGTGACTTCTTCTGTTGTCTCTTCTTCTGCTGCGGCTTCTTCCTCTACGACCTCGCCTTCGTCAACCTCTGTCGCGCCTTCCTGTCCGCCCTGGATCGGCTCGGGTAAGATCGTGGTTATTTCTCCAGCGCGCATGCGCAAAAGACGATCACGGGCGACCTCGTTGTCAGGATTGTTTTCGACCACGCGTTCGATAAGCTCGATCGCCTCTTCCTGCCGGTCGGAAATCTCGTACATGGAGGCGAGATACCACTGGGCGTTAGAGTAGTCCGGGCTCAGATCAAGAATCCGCTCCAGCTCCTGGGTGGCTGTATCGTACTGCTGCAGACGGATGAGAAGCTGCGAGAGCTGGAAGGCTAGGCCGACGTCGGCCAGGTTGTTGTTGCGCAGCGCGATCAATCGAGCCGTGGCCTGATCCATCTTCCCTTGGCGCTCATAGACGGCCGCCAGGTAGTAATGCGCAGGCAGGTAGTCGTTCTTGAGCTCCACGGCTTTCAGGAATGTCTGTTCGGCTGTGGCGAGCAATGACACCTCCTGCTCGGCCGCGCGCGTAGCGGTTTCCTCATCGTCAGACGTCTTCAGGGCACGGGCGCGCTCTGCCACCGTGACGTACACGCGGCCAAGGTTGGTATAGTGAACTGGGTTGATAGGCTCAAGTTGAATCGTATTGGCAAACATCGTTGCGGCCAGGTCTTCTGCGCCCTGGGCGAAGCTCATCACGTCGCGATACACGCTCCCGCGCAAAAGCCAGTTGGAAACATAGTTGGGTTCGATCTCGGTCGCGCGCACGGCCGCCGTGATCGCTTGAGTCACGATCGCGGCGATTTCCTGCGTCTGTTCGCCCGTGAGCTCTGTCACGCCGGCTTCGGCAATCTTCTCGCGCGCCTGTACGAGGTAGGCCGAGCTCAAATTGCGCTGGTACACGTCACTCAAACCGTTGAACCGGACGGCGCGGTTCAGCTCTGCGATCACTTCTTCGATCGTGCCTCCTTCTGAGCGGTCAATGGTCACCGCCTTGGCAAAGGCCACCTCCGCGGCATAACGGGACCCGGTCACAAACAAGGACGCCACGACCCCAACGGCCACCACCACAAAGGCAAACGAGGTCGCTAGTCCAAGCCGCGGGGACTGTGCGAAGTCGCTGCTCCATCCTTTCAGCATGACCTGCGAGGCCAAGAGGCCGGTGAATCCCCATAGGAGGAACGAGAGCGTGAGGTTGGAGGAATACAGCAGGTGTTGCAAGAACAGAATCGCCCAACCGATGAACATAACGTACGTCATTTTCCATTCTTCGTGGTCGCGCTCAAGGATCAGGCGGCTCAGCGCCTTTGCGGCGACCCACACCATGAGCACAAGCCACAACAGGCTTCCCAGGATTCCCGTGGTAGCAATCGTGGTAATGAGCTGGCTCTTGGCGCGATCAAACTTCACAGACCAGAACTGAGAGGCGTTCACGGTTACGGGCTTATAGGCCAAGAAGTCATAGAGATACGTCCCAGGACCGGATCCAAACAACAGGTTGGTTGTATCCACGCCCAAGGTCGTCGTGGCTACGCTCCAGCTTGAGCTATAGCTCGGAGAGACCACGACGGGAATATTCAAGCGCACTGGACTTGGCAGGAAAAAAAGAAGCACGCTCACAAACAGAACGACGAGCGGGATCGCGAACCGGCGCGGGTTGGGGAACTCCTGCGACTGGACGAACACGAACACTCCCAAAAGCAGGACGCCGACGATGTTCAGAAGCCAGAACAGGTTAAAGTCGATCGCGCTCAAGGTGAACAGGTTTACCACGGTGACAAAAACGATCAAGACGCGCAGAACCGTTCCCTTCCCTCCCAGTGGGATCACGCGGTCACGGCCCTCATGAGAGACCAGCCACAAGGCAAGCCCGACAAACATGACCAGGCTCATGAAGGACACAAACCCGTTGAGCGTCCCGATCGTGTTGAACCCTGTGGACTGAGCAAAGGCAAACGGAAGGTGAAAGAGGTCTAGCACTCCCAACAAGGTTATGAGTCCTGCAAGGGAGGCCGAAACGAGCAACGAGAACAGGATGTTGCGTTGCATGAGCGTCGCGCCGGCGCCGTTCATGAGCATATAGAAAAGCGCGACGAACATGGCTGAGGAAAGAAAGCTTGTGTACTCCTGCGTGGCTTGTCCCACCCATGTCTGGTAGCCGGACAAGGACAACACAGAGGAAACCAGAAGAACAAGCAGGAGCGCCGCGGGGACAACGTTCAACCAGCCCGCCTTGAAGGTTAGGCGCTTTTCAAGAACCATTTGTCCCAGCCACGCGACGAGACCCAAGACGGTGAGGATCACCAGTAGCATCTGCTTGTTCACCTCCAGGATGCTGGATGTCCAGGGAAGAAAAAAGATGGGCACGAGAAAGAATAAGAGATAGGTTGCCCAGGAGGTGACCTGCGCGAATAGGCTTTGCATCGCACGCGCACGACCGCCCGTTGAAAAAACCGTTGGCATAAGAATCTGTCAGGAGTTATTTAGATTTATACGATTGAATCGCTTGGACGACTTTTGAATCGTTTTTCATATCCTCAATAAAGAGGATGTGCTCAACGTTGATCTTCATGGAGTCTTCAGGCCCGTGTGCCTCTGCGCCAAGTTTGGTGAGAGAGAGCGCCGCGGTTTCCGTAACGGCCACACTGGATTGCAGGTAAAAAACGTCTGTCAGCAAATAGAACTCATCGTCTGATTGATCCAGCTTCCCAAAATACACTTGTCCGTTATCGACGAAGACGGCTTGGTAATCGCCCGAGGCGATAGGGCCTACTGAGTCTTCAGACCCGCGCAGGAAGAAGTACCAAACGCCTAAGAGCACAAGGATGACAAAGAGGGCTACCATCCACGTCCCCGTCTTTCCCTTTTTCTCTCCTCCCATCTGAGGCCGAGCGCCGATGGGACCGCGCGCCATTTTTGATTCGATCGCCATAGAAAAAATAGCTAAATACGTCCGTAATCTTACCGGAGAGCGCAACCAGGGACAAGGGCGTCTGTGGGTAAAACGAAAGACGGGAGCCTGTGAGGTCTTCCCGTCTTTTTCTGTCTTTCTGTTAGAGCACTGGTTCCTCGGCTGGAGCTGGGGCCGGTTCCTCAGCCGGGGCTGGGGCTGATTCCTCAGCCGGGGCTGGGGCCGGTTCCTCTTCGACCACAACCGGTGCAGGAGCCGATGGGCCGTTCTCGTCATTCACGGAGATTTGGACAAATCCACCATTGAGATCAGA
The DNA here is from genome assembly GCA_016205975.1 of Candidatus Uhrbacteria bacterium. Taxonomy (GTDB): domain Bacteria; phylum Patescibacteriota; class Patescibacteriia; order UBA9934; family GWF2-40-263; genus JACRJW01. The sequence goes on from JACQSK010000006.1 coordinate 21,769, forward strand.
GACGGTCACCTGTGCGTCCTCCACGCCCACCGAGATCCAGTTGAACTCGACTTGAGAGTCGGAAGTTGATTCTGGACGGTTGAGCGTGAAGCCCGTGACGTCTTCGTTGCTCACCCAGGCTTCGCGGGCATCGAGCGAATTCGAGCGTGAGCTAAAGGTGACGATTGGCTGGAAGCCGTACGGGGTCTCGAAGGTTACGCGCACGCTGGTCTCCTGAGAGGCCATGCGGATGCGGCCTGCCATATCGCGTGAGCCATAGAGGTGCTCAGCGATGGTGACTGATCCTTCAAAGGAAGCATCAGAGGCAGACACAGAATCCGCGACCACGACCGCGTTGCTTGATCCGCCTTGTAGGCTGCTGGATTCAGAGACTGGCGGCTGGTACCAGGTGTTCACTACCTGGACCATGACCGTGGATGAGGCGCCGTCCCAGTTGGCAAGGGCCATGCCGATCACACGACCTGCCTGTGTGGCTTTCATGGCCGCGCCTGGGGTTGAGGATGTGGTCAAGAAGTCGCCGATTGCGATGGCTCCGCCTTCTGCCACTACCTTGACCGGCACACGTCCGACGAGGGCGACCGGCATTGGGCGATCAGCGTCAGCAATGTTGTTACCAGCGGATGTGAAGTCTCCGTAGTTATTCGAGACGATACCGTAGACTGGACCTTGGTACGGAGTGGTCGAACGAACCGCTTGCACGATCTGTTGGACTCCGTGTGCTCCTTTACCATTGGTTGTAATCATGGTCGACCCGGGAACTACGATATCACCATACGTTACATCAGCGGCTGTTGGATAACGCTCAGCGTAGTCGTCCGTCGGGGCCGCGTTACAGTCTGCGAGAACTTTGTTCAGTGTTCCATCCTCAGTATCAGGAGTGGCACAGACGGCTTCATCTGATGCATCTCCACTTAGATTAAGCTCGATCTGACCATCAAAGTCCGCAACCGTAGCGTCTGCAGCCACGTCTCTAAACGTGACCAGTGTCGAGAAACCGTTTCCAATGATGCCAACCGTGTCTGCAACGGTCATTTCAATCTTACCGCTTGCTCCAACAGCATTAAAGATAATATCATCGCTTGCCTGGAACAGCAGGTCATCTTCAGCCAAAATTTCGACATCGTTCCCATCGCCTATGGCCGTGGGCTCGTTATCGCCAGCGATAATCCGAATGCCAGAGTTATTAGTCGAAGAGTCAATTAGGATCGCCGTAGTCATGGACTTAGTGGAAGTGAACGTCAGACCTTGGTCAGAAAGAACGTCAAGATTTTCACCAGCTCCACCACCGGCCACCGTAATATCCATTCCTCCGGCAGAGGTCGAGATTTGTAACGCGTCAGCGGCGGTACCTGCAGAGGAAAGGATGAGGGAGGAGTTGAAGGCACCTGCAAGGGAGACGGTGAAATCTTGGGCGGCTCCATCTGAAGTAAGAGTGACGTTGGAAGAGACACCTGCGCCATCAATGGAGAAAGCATCTCCGGCATCAATGGTGATGTCGTCGTTGGCGTCCATGTCGATGTCTCCACCTGTGCCTGTGGCATCAATGTCCACGGCGGCTGTGCCAGTGCCGTTGGAGGTCAAGTGAGCTGTGGCG
>JACQSK010000007.1 GCA_016205975.1 Candidatus Uhrbacteria bacterium
CACCGCTCCCATCGCTAAACAGACACGGCTTGGACGTTTCTCTATGAAGAGGCCTGTCCCTACTCTCGTGGCTGGCTAAAATAACCAACCGGAAATATTCACTTCCCTGACAAGAGGAAAAAATCACTTCCCGTTGACACCAAGCCGACGCTCTGATAGAGTACTCTCATCTATGACGCCATTTGACGAGCAATACAGGCAAGCCATTGCTGACATTATGGATCACGGTTTTGACATCCCCAACCCTTGGTCCGGGCGTGACACCAAGATGCTGCCGGGCGTGACGTTGCGCGTGGACGTCGGCGAGTCGTTTCCGCTTTTGACGCTGCGCAAGATTCCGTTGAAGCTGTTTGTCGCTGAGCAGGTTTGGTACCTCATGGGGGAGAATCGTCCGGACTGGATGCGCACCTATACAAAGATCTGGGACGATTTTTTGGAGAGCGATGGCACGATCAGGGCCGCGTACGGCTACCGCTGGCGGCATCACTTCGGGCGCGACCAGATCGCCGGTCTCGTCGATCACCTCACGCAGAATCCGCACTCGCGCCACGCGGTGGTGGTCACGTGGGACCCAGCAGACGACGGCCTGGCTGTAGACACCAAGATGAATCTGCCCTGTCCATATTCTTTCACCGTGAATATCGCCGGAGGCAGGTTGCATTTGCATAACATCGTGAGGAGCAACGACATGATCCTCGGCTGTCCGCACGACGCCGCCGGGTTTGCCCTGCTCCAGTGTCTGCTTGCCGAGCGTCTTAGCGTTCTACCCGGCGTCTACACCCACTCGATCAGCAACGCCCACATCTATGACAACCATTACGATGCGGCGCGCGAGATCATGCGCAGGACTCATGAGCATCCTCCGGTGAAGTTTACGGCCCCTTCAGGGGCGTTCCACCGAGCCACGCAAGGCGATGGCGCGCTCGTGGATGAGATTTTTCAGCAGCTGAAGAGCCAGTACCAGCCGCTCGCGCCAATTGAGAACTTAAAGATTACGGTCAACGTGTACTAGCTATGAGAGTGGTCCTCATCGCCGCGATCTCCGCGGACGGAAAAATCGCGCAGTCTCCTCTGCAAAGCTCGCTTGCATGGACCTCGAAAGAGGACACGGCTTTTTTTGTGGAGAAGACCAAAGAGGCGGGCGTGGTCATCATGGGGCGCCGGACGTTTGAGACCATCGGCAGACCCCTCAAGGGCAGGCGGCTGATCGTGCTGAGTGAAACGCCAGGAGCGGTGGAAGGCGTCGAGTATGTGAACGCGTCGCCCCGGGACGTGATCGAGCGTCTTGAGCGGGAAGGCGTGACGCAAGTCGTTGTGGGCGGAGGCTCATCGGTGTACAGCCAGTTTTTGCATGCAGGGCTTGTGACAGACGTCTATCTCACGGTTGAGCCGATTTTGTTTGGAGGCGGCGTCCATTTGGCTGAGGGGTTTGATCCCATACAATTGAGCTTGGTCGAAGTGACCAAGCTCAATGCTCAGACGGTATTGTTGCATTATCAAGTCGCTCCCTCCTAGCTTTTTGCAAAGATTTCCGTATAGACGCCTGCACGCTGTGCGGCGTCTTTTACGATCGCATGGGTGCCGTCCAGGACGTCTTTGTGGCTGCGCAAGTACATTCCCAGCTGTTCGATCAGGAACTTCGACTCCACGCTCTCTCCCTGTCCGGCCGCCTTGAGCTCTCTGATCGCTTCGTTCATGAGATACACTTCTCCGGCGATGCTCATCTCCTGCTGCGAGACGTAATCGGCGGCCAGCGTCTCCTGCCAGCCGTCCACCAACATGTTGGCCGCGCGCGACTCCAGAACCGGTTTGGCGTTTTTGATCAGCTGGGTGAGATCAAACTGGGGCTTGCCGTCCGTGTCGTAGGTGAAGGCGACTTGGCCCAAGCCCGGAATGCGAATGTCGCCTATGCGCGCCTCAGCCGGAACCGCTTGAATGGCGTCCTCGTGGAATAGATTGACCTGTGCTTGGATTTTTTGGAGGTCTGACGCGTCGAAAAGGTTCGTGCGCTGCGCCTCGGCGAGATCCTCTGCCAGGCTCTCACGCAGCAGATGTGCTTCCGCGCTGTCGCCCAGGTCCTTTGCTTCCAGTTTTGTGAGCACGGTTTGCGCGGACGCGAGGCGCTGGGAAAGCTCCTTTGTCATTTCTTGCCGTCCTGCGATCTCACCTGTTGCGGCCATTTCGATCGCGGAAGCATCGGCCATACCCTCAACCTCAGCGACCTGGCCAGGCGTCAGCTCGTCCAGCTGGATGTTGAAGCTGTCGCCGACGGGATTGAGCCTGAGGCTGCCATCCACCAGGCCGGTCGAAGTTTCTGCTGCCTCGGGTACGCTTGCATTCGGAGCCTCCGTCGCGGGCGCACTCACTCCATGCTCATAGGTGAACCCAGCTGCGCGCGCTTCCTCGAGTGTCATCTCTTGGCCCGTCTGCGTGTCGAGGAACCCGATCGTCGTGTGACCGTCAGACTCATGGGCGAGCACGGCCAAGCGTCCAATAGCTTGGGTGGCAAGCCGCGTGTCGCCATCGGCTCGGACGATGCCAGCCTCGCGCGCCGCTGCGAGCGCTGCCTTGGCGCTCAGACCCTGGCGTTCGAGAATCTTGAGGATGCCATCGCCCTTTTGGACTCTTTCGGTTTCAACGGGTGTCTCTGGATATTCAGCGGCCGTTCCCGGCTCAGGAGATTCACCAGGCATCGGTGGCGCTCCTGCGCCCGCGGCTGTCTGGCGCGGTTCTCCTGATTCAGAGACATCCGGGCTTGCATCGCTGTCACCTGTGTCCGTGCCGCCCGTATCCGTGTCTGAAACGCCTGTGTCGCCCGTCGTGCCCACAGGAAGTTCAGGAGCCGTGTCTGTGCCGCGTGTTGACCCCAAGAGCGAGCCAAGCCGCCGCCATGGCGCCAAGGCATTATCCGCGAGAAATTGTCCCGTTCCCTTTTCCTCCCATGCCTTGAGACTCGCTTCAATCGCACCCCCGACTCCTTCCGTGAGCATTTCGCTGATCGCGAGTTCGGCAAATCCTGCCGCGCGTAGCACGACCGTCGCGCCATGGACGACACTGATCGCCTTGCCGGCTCTCGTTTCAGCTCCGCCACCCTTGAGCTGCGCGAGTGTTTCTGTGACGCCTCCGACAATAAGTGTGTTGAGACCCAGACGCTTCTCTTGCTTGAGTCGCGCGGCACGTTCTCCGAGTGCCACGACTCCATACGCCACGCCTCGCAGGGTTGAAAGGCCGGTCGTCATGAAGGCAAAGTTGAGCGACTCCTTGAGCACTTGCGCGTTCCTGATCCGCGTCTGGATGGCTTGGTCAAGAAGCTTGGCGATGTCTTCCTGATATTTTTCTTCCGCTTGTCGTCGTCCGGCGTCGAGTGTGTTATGAATATCTTTTGCTTGCAGGATGAGATCTCGTTTTTTCTCTTCGGTCAGAAACTTTGAAGCACTGATCGCTTCTTCCAGTTTTGTCATTCTTCTTTCCAGCGCGCCTGTGCTGGTATCCTCCACAGATGTGCCGTTTGGCGGTTTGTAGGCTTCCATGAGGCGAGCCCGTTCTTGCTTGGTGAGGTATTTTTGGGTGACCCATGCCGGTAGGTCGTGGATGATCTTGACTCCTCCGTAGCTCGCCGCCACGCTCAAGACCCCCGTGGCAATACTCGCGGTCACGTCCGCGCTCGTGGGCTTATAGTCTTTTTCGTCCTTCGCGGTGACTTCACCGCGGAAGCGTGCCAGACCTTGTCTGAACCGATCTGCCGCGCTACGGAAGCCAGACGTGATCGACTCGAGGAGAGGCGTCTTCGTTTCTGTCGTCGTGGTTTCTATTTCTGTCGTCGTGGGAGAATGAGCCTCAGACGCCGCTGGTTCAGGAGCCGCGGAAGCCCCTGACTCAGGCTCGGCTGCGTTATCCAAATCTGCTGCTCCACCTGTCGGTTCTTTTTCTTTGTCGATGGTTGCAGCCGTTCCTGGAGCTTCTTCTATGACGGAACCGGGAGTATGGAACAAGGCCCAAAATTCAGATTCGCTCAGTGAGAAAATGAACTCTGATCGTTCTGGCGACCCGGACGCCATCTGTTCAGATTTTTCGGTGATTTCTTTGAGTCGTTTTTGGGTGATGGGTTTCAGATTAGAGGTGTAGCGTCCAGAACCAGCATCGCGGATTATGTGTCTTGAGAGAAGGTCTTGGATGGTTCCTTCCGCGTTTACCACCTCGCATCCGAAAGTTCCAATGAGCGTGTCGCGATTTAGTTCTCTGCCAGAAAAAAGGTACCCAAGAAGAGCTTCTCCTTTTTCTCTCCCAAGCAATCTTAGGTACTTATGTCTGACATCCGGTGGTGGGGGAATCGGCGGAGGGGCGTCGGATTTTCCCCACTCTGTGAGAAGAACACGGGGCTCTCCCAGTACCGAGTTGCTGATGACTCCGCGCTTTTCGAGGCTTTCTATCATCAACCGGGCGGCCGTGTAATCGAAGTTTGGAAAGCACTCAAGGATGGCTCCCATGAGATCCGGAACCAAATCGTTCTTTTTTGCAATCACCGCCTGCGCCACCTTCGTGAACTGTGCTTCTGTAAACTCCGCCGGCAGAGGAGCGTCTGGGTCCGTGAGGAGCGGCGCTGGCGACTCATGGGTCGCTCGCGGCGCTGTCACCGTCACGGGTGCCGTTTCTGTGACCGCGGCAGAAGATCCAGGAGCGTCTAGTCGTGGAGTAGGCACAGCAAGTCTAGGACGTTTGACAGGCACAAGCGGCTTGGGAATGTTGGGGTCTGTTGGTGGCCGCGGGGGTTCGACAGAAGGCGGTGGTGCAACCGTCTGAGCTGTCTGTGGTGTAGCCGATTTTTTCTTTGGTTGAGATTTTCTCTTTTTTTTCTCTGGTGGAACAGGCACCGCGTCAGGCGCGCTCGCGAGAGCGGGCTCGGAAGCGGCAGCAGCTACATTCGTAACATGAACCTCAACGTTAACTCCCGCCGCGCGCCGCGGGGGAAGCTTCATCGTTGGTGTTGGCTCTTGTGCAGCTTGGTCAGAGCCTTCTCCTGTTGGAGTTTTTGGACTCATAGGGTTTGGAGATAGTCTCTCAACTGTTGAATCTTCGCGTTGCGCTGAAGGTCATCGGCGAGGGTGAGAGAGGCTTTGTGTTGCTGGTGCCCAAGCCGCTGTCCCTCGCGGGCGTATTCGTCCATGAGTTTTTGAATGCCCTGCGCGAGCTGGTGCTCAGTTGCGACCTCTGCTTCTTCCCATGCGAACACGAGCTTGAAGAGATCCTCCTCGAGTTTGCGGTCGTCGGTCATTGAAAGCAAGTCAATCAGTAGAAGCTTCGTCGAGCGATCGAGCGGACGGTTTTGAAGGATGTTCATGAGGCGCGGCCAACTCATACCTCGGGTTGTTTCAAAGCGGCCTCGATACGATCCAGCGCTTCCATGGCGCTTTGCTCTGAGGCGGCTTTCGCCGTTTCGTACTTCGCCTGCGCTTTTTGGATCGCCTCGCCCAGCATCTGATTCTCGCGCGCGACCGTCTCGTGGACGTTGGTTTCCAAGATGTGCATGAGTCGATCAAGCTGTTCGGGCGTCATCTCCGGCATCATCGCCACAAAGCCAGCCTTCACGTCTTCGGGCATATCGGCCGCGGTTAAAAGGAGAGCGAAACGCTCGCCGAGTTTTTTTGCTTCTTGCTCGATGTCTGGTTGTGGATCCATAAGGTATGATAGTTTACAACGAGTATACCCCATTATGGCACCAAATATCGAATACCCCTACATGCCGCCTGGGCGGTTTCTGAAGTACGCCTCGCCGGACGATCCGTTTATGGTCGCCGCGGCGCGTGCCAGGGCGGAGCAGGCGAGCGATGCCTTGTATCCGGTTGGGGCCGCGATGGTCGTGGGCGGCGCGATGGTCGCGCGCGCGGGGAACGGGTTTAACCGCGGGGCCGGGAAGGTGCATGTGTGCCCGCGGATCGTTCTGGACGTTCCCAGCGGGACCGGGTATGAGCTGTGCGATCTCCACGATCCGACGGGTCATGCGGAGCGGATGCTCTTGCAGGTCGCTCGGGAGGCTGGGATCGATCCAGCCGGCAGCGACGTCTATCTGTACGGCCACTGGTGGGCGTGCGAGCCCTGCTGGAGCGCGCTCATCGAAGCGGGCGTGCGGGATCTCTATGTGACCGATGACGCGCACGAGCGGTTTGCGCGAGAGAAGGTGTATGGAGAGACACTCACGCCCGGCGTGAAAAGCGTCTACATCGCCGGACCGATCACCAACGTGGAAGACTTTGAGAGCCAGAAGCGTTTTTATGAAGCGCTCGGGGAGGCCGCAGAGCAGGTGGGATGTCGAAGCTGTATCCCGCATCGGGATAGCGGTGAAACCCAGTGGGCGCACGATGAGAATAAAGCGGCGGACGTGTTTGCCTGGGCGACGGGGGCGGTGCGTGACTGCGATGTCGTGGCGGCTGATGTGAGCGTGCCTTCGCTTGGGACCGGCGGGGAACTCGTCGAAGCCACGAGGGAAGGGAAGCACATCGTTCTTCTGTCCAAGAGAGGCTCGCGCGTCTCCGCATTCGTCCGAGGCAATCCCTCCGTGGTCTATCACATCGAGTATATTGACGAAGCTGATGCCGCGCGACAGCTTCGAAATGTCCTGAGGCAGCTCTAGCCAGGAGCGTGTACATTATTTTTCGATCGAAAAGAAATGGAGACGTTCGGAGTGGGAGCGTCTCCCGTGGAACAGAGCGAGTCTTGCAGAGGTTGTCGAAGAAAAAACGGCTTGAGGAAGCCGTTTCGATCAGTCAGTCTGTGAGGCCGCGGAGATTTCGTGGACGATGCGCAGGGTGCGCGTCGTCTTTTCGTATTCCCATCGGACGATGTCGCAGCTGCCCCAGTGCATCCTCTCGACCGCCTGGATGACGACGAGCTGAAGACGTCCTTTCACCTGTCGAACGCGCACGAGGCCACGCGCTTGTGTGGGCGCCCGCAGATACACGAGCAACGCGGGGTGTTTGCTCGCATGGCGCAAGATCATCCGATGCACGGTGCTGCGACTCGTCTTGAGTCTCTGGGCCGTGGCTCTGATCGACACCCCCTGGACGCGATGGAGGTAATAGGCGACAGAGTCTGGATCCGTCGGATCGTAGAAAACGTCCTTGGCACTGGGCGGCTTGTAGCGCTTGAGCGTGATCGTGTCTGCCCCTGCGCGCCATTCCACGACCGTCCCGTCCTTCCATCCGCAGCAGTTGAGCGCGCGAGCGCCCAGAATGAGACGGACGCTGTTGGGCGGCAGTCGGTAGAGTTTGAGCCAGCCGCGCTCCACCTTGATGTTGTTGACAAGACGGTACCGGCGGACGGATTGGCGCAGAGCGTGGATCGTGAGGTAGCCGAGTTCGCGCGCCACGCGTCGTTCGTGCAAGCCTTCTCGCAGACGCCGGTCCGCCTGCGCGGCGCGTTCACGCACCGCTGTGCGGGACAATCGGCAGCCATGGATCGGTTCCATGTTCTCTCCCGTTCTCACGGAGTTTCCTGAAGCTGTGCCGAGTGTTCCAGGTTCACGCGCAGCACGCGCGCCTCCTCGTCATACTCCCACCGAACGATGTCGCCGCCTTTCCATTTCAACCGCTTGATCGGCGTTATGAGCGTGAGCGATAGGCTGACGCCGCCCTTATGCACCGAGACGATGCCGTCGTCTTCGATCGGGGAGCGCGTGAAGGCCGGGAGCTTTGGGTGCTTCATGGCGTGCCTGAGGGCCATACGCCGCGCCGCGCTGCGGGAGACGCCGAGTTCTGTCGCGACGTCCGTGAGAGTCTTGCCCATGACGCGGTGCAGGTAGTAGGCAACAGAATTCGGATCGTCGTCGCGCACATGCGCGTTTCTGCGGTTGAGTCGGACAGCTCGCAAGAGGATCGTCGCACCTTTGATACGCCAGTGGATGCCCTGGCCGTCTTTCCAACCGCACCGTCTGAGCGGACGGGTCGTCAGTAAGAGGAAGGATGTGCCGTTCTTGCGCAGAGGGAGTTTGAGCCACCCCTTGTCACGCCGGTATCCATGGCGCTTGCGATGATACTGGACGGACGCCAGTAAGGCCTTCACAGACACATAGCCGAGTTCCTTGATGACCCGGCGCTGCGACACGCCGTCGAGCAGCATCTGCGAGGCTTGCGCGGCGCGTTCGCGTTGCTTGGCGCGCGGGAGCCGGCGGGCGTTGATGGGATCCATGGAACCTCCATTGCGGTTATAGCGAAAAGGAGCCGGGTGGTCAAGGGATTTGAAAAGCGCGCCTCTTGGGGAAGCGCGCCGTGAGTCTGGTCAGGCCGCGGTGGCCTTCTTCTGGTACGCGTCGGTGCCAGGCCAGCCGAGCTCCTCGAGCGCCAGGACGCTCCGCGCCCAGGACGAGCGCACCCAGATGTGCTCGCTCATCGTGGGAACCTCTCGACCCACGTAGAGGTCGAGGCGGTCGAGCTCGAGGCCACGCAGCTCCTCGGGTCGGTCCTGCCTCTGGAGGTGGTTCACCGCGACGAGTCGCTCGTTGTTGGTCACCAGGCAGAACATGATCTCACCCTCATGCAGGCACTGGTACTTGTCCCAGACCTGCTGAGGCGTGAGGTTCACCATTTTGGCGATGGTGGCGAGACGACACCAGCGGCGGCGCGTGCTGCGCCCGGTCGTCTCCTTGACCATGTAGGGCGTGCGACCCACGAGGCGTTCGAGAACGCCGTTCTTGATCTGGCGGGCGCCCTGGAAGAGGCTCGTGTCGGGCCACTCGTCGTAGCCATCCGTCATGCCGGAGATCGTCATGAGACCGAAGGGCTTGGTCGCCCAGCGGACGAAGATGGTCGGGTTGTGCTGGTCGCCCTGGACGGCCGTGAGGAGGTGGATCTCGTTGCCCGCCTCGCGGATGGCCTGCCGGCGCTCGAACGAGTACGGCTCGGGGTTGCCGTCCTCGTCGTAGGCGTGCGACTGACGGTGGGGCACGGGCCAGATGTAGGTGATCAGCGCCCAGGCTCCCTCGGGGACCTCCTCGCACGCGAGCGTGGTGTCCTCGTAGATCGGCTCACGCTCGTCTTCGTAGGTGCCGCTGTGCCGGCTGATCTTGATGCGGAGCATCGTTCCTCCTTGTCCCGAGTGCCCATGTTGGGCTCTCATTCAATGGACTAAGCGAGGATAGTCGAAAATCCTCCAACTGTCAACCTTGGGTATCAAAAATCAGCCAGTTTTGACTGGCTGACGTTTGACTCTGTGTGTCATCCCGAACAACGTGAGGGATCCCATGACGAATCATTCGAACGAAAAATGGGATCCTTCCTCCTCGATGACTCGTCGTCAGGATGACACAGAGGATGACACTCGCAATGAGTTCATTTATAAACTGAATTGATTCTTGATCTCATCAAGCTTACCCTCGACGAGCATCTGCCGTTCGTCGTCTTTGTCGAGCTTGAACCCCTGTGAGCCGGCCTGCTGTGAGCCTGTCGAACCCATCGAACCAGATTCCGTATACTTGGCCGCCGTCATGCCGTGAAGGTTGGCTTCTTCTGGCGTGAGCGGCCGATTCAGTTCTTGGAAGATCACCTGGCACACGCGCTCACCTGGATACAGACGGATCACTTGGTCGCCGGCTTCGTTTTTCATGGGGAATATGAGATGACCCTTGTAGCCCGTATCGATGATGCCCGAGAGCGATAGGTCAATGCCGCGGCGGTTGGTCGAAGTACGCGGGAACAAGACGGCCATGAGGTGCAGCGCGTTCAACTCGATGCGTTCCAGGCTCGTGCCGATCACAAACTCGTTTGGGAGCAGTTCAAAGTATTGCCCGGGCTGAAGCTGGACTTCATCGAATTGCTCGCGATGCGCGTCCACATCGTCAATGGCGACCTTGATAGCGCGTCGGCCTTTCTCATCAACCGTCCAGTTGCGCGGGATCAGGAACTTGTATCCAAGGCGCAGGTCAATGGCGTGCGGTTGGATTTGGAACTGGTCGAGCGCGGGGGTGAATCGGAGGGCGCTTGTGGTGATGGCGGAGAGGATTTCTGGGCGTGTGAGGATGGACATAGGGAGGGGGACAGAGGGGGCAAAAGAAAAGAGCGCGGAGCGCTCTTGACTTTAGGAGTTTGCATCCATTTTTATGCCGGGACCGATCGTTGAGGAGAGGCTCGCATTTTTGATGTAGATGCCCTTGGAGGCCGAGGGTTTCATTTTTTTGATCTGATCCAGGAGCGCACGCAGGTTCACCTCGAGGTTCGCCTCGGAGAATGAACGGCGGCCGAAGACCTGGTGGATGTTGCCGGTGTTGTCGTTTTTGAAACTTTCCTTTCCGGCCTTTTGTTCCTGGATCATTTTCACGACGTTGGGACTCACGGTGTCGGTCTTGGGGTTTGGCATGAGGCCGCGGGGTCCGAGCAGGCGCGCGAGTTTGGCGAGCTTGGGCATCATGACCGGCGTGGCCACGGCTACGTCGAAGTTGATGACTTGGCTCTGCGCGATCTGTGAGATCAGCTCGTCTCCTCCCACGATGTCCGCGCCGGCCGCCTTGGCCTCAGCTTCCTTGTCACCCTCCACGAACGCGGCGACTTTTTTGATCTTGCCTGTGCCGTGTGGCAGGGCGATGGTGCCGCGCACTTGCTGGTCCGATTTGCCCGCGTCGATGCCCAGGCGCACATGCAGCTCGATGGCTTCATCGTACTTGGCGGTTGCAGTTTTCTTTGCAAGCGCGAGCGCTTCGGAGATCGTGTATATTTTGTTTTTGTCGACGAGCGCCTTGGCTTGAACGAATCGTTTGCCTGGCTTGGCCTCCTTGTGTTTTCCGGTTGACATAGAGATGGTGGTTTTAGCGCCCTGAGCTTGTGGTTCGATGGAACTTACCACGGTGAGCATGTCGAACACGTCGAAGGGCTCCCACGGTTTTATTTAACGTCGACTCCCATTTGTCGGCATGTCCCAGCGATAATCTTCATCGCCGCATCGACGTCCTGGGTGTTTAAGTCTGGAAGTTTTTTGATGGCGATCTCGCGCAGTTGATCCTTCGTAATCGAACCGACCTTGGTCGTGAGGGGATTGCCGGAGCCTTTTTCGATCTTCGCGGCTTTCTTAATCATGTCGGAAGCCGGCGCGGTCTTCGTGATGAAATCGAAGGTGCGATCCTTATAGACGTTGATGATAACCGGAACGATTTCTCCGCGGCGGTCCTGCGTGGCCGCGTTAAACTTTGCGACGAAATCTCCAATCGGCAGTCCGTGCTGACCAAGGGCTGGACCGACGGGAGGAGCTGGCGTTGCGGCTCCTCCTGGAATCTGAAGCTTCACCTGAGTAACGAGTTCTTTTGCCATAGCGATTTTTTACTGGATTCCCAATAAGGGCGACCAGGCTATGAATTAGTGGCGAGAATGTACCTTAGGCTTTCTTAATTTGCAAGAAGTCGAGCTCAACCGGGGTTTCACGGCCGAACAGGTTCACGAGCACCTTGACCTTTCCGCGTTCCTCGTCGATCTCCGAGACCTTGCCCTCCTGGTTCTTGAACGGGCCGTCGGTGATGATGATGGACGAACCTTTCTCGATATCAAACGTGTACTCAGGCTCGTTCACGCCCATGCGCTTCTGAAGCGCTTCCATTTCTTTTTCCGCGATCGGCGTAGGCGTCGTGCCCGTGCCGATGAAGCCGGTGACGTTGGGCGTGTTGCGCACCACGTACCATGAGTCGTCCGTCACGATCATCTCGACCAAGACGTAGCCGGGGAAGATTTTTTCCTCGATCGTCTTGCGCTTGCCGTTTTTGATTTTGATTTTTTTCTCCTTGGGCACGAGGACATGAAAAATCTTTTCCTCCATGTCCATCGTCTCGATGCGCTGGTTCAGGTTCTCCTCGACGTTTTCCTCGTAACCGGAGTAGGTGTGAATCGCGTACCAGCGGCGACCCAGGTTGGCTATTTGCTTTGGCATATTAGCTGGTGATCACGATGAGCCAGGCCAGCCCCTTGTTGAGAAGCCAGTCGAGCCCGCCGAAGAACGCGGCGAGAATAACGCACAGGACGATGACCAGGACCGAGTACTTGGTGGTCTCCTGGCGGCTGGGCCAGGCGACCTTGCGCAGCTCCTCGCGCGCCTCCTTCACGTAGCGCAGGAGCCAGACGAGAGGGTTGGCTCTCTTTTGGGCTTGGGTGTTCATAAAATCGGTATCTTAAAAGGCCCGTCGCGGGCCATTGATCGGCATCATAGCTGAGAGCCTTGGGTTTGGCAAGAGGACTGGGGACAGAAGGTTCTCTGGGAAAAGAAAAATCCCGCTGGGAGGTGAGCGGGATCGTTGGTCTAGGCCATGCGCCTGCGGGCGGCCTCGAGCTTCTGGCGGCGAGCGAGCTCGCTCCACTGGTCGGCGAGCCACTCGACGAACTTCGTCACCGTGCGCCACAGGGCCATCTTGTGGATGTGTCCGTCGGTGTAGCGCTTCTTGCCTTCCACCTCGATCACCTCGGGGTGGGCGACGTGGAGCTTCGCCTTGTACTCGAGCAGGAGGCGGCCCCAGTGTGTGCGGTCGCTCTGCCGGTTGAACTGGTCCGCGAGCAGATACAGCGCCTGCCTCGCGTCCGGGTGCCAGTTGGCGGGCTGGCCTGCACGGCGGCGGGGGAACTCCCATCCTCCATGACGGCTACGCCACAGAACATCTTGAGCTTGGCCTGGGTGGCCTTGCGCGCGCGGTGCCGGAGCTTGGAGCGCTCCTCATGGCACGCGACGGCACGCTCGAGCAGGGCGGCCTGCTCCGGTCGCCTGTTCTTCGCGCACCAGGAGGCGACGCGTTGCAGGGTCTGGAACTCGCTGTTCCCCAGCTGGACGAAGCGCTTGAGTTCCTGGAACCTCGCCTCGCGCTCCAGCCGGGTGGACTCCTCGTAGAGGCTGTCCATCCGCGCCTGGTTGGGTTCGACCATGAACCGCTCGATCCCGCCGATCGCGGAGATGAGCCTTCCCGCGAGCGCGGGGCCGATGCCCGAGACATCCTCCAAGATGTGCTGCCACACCTGGGTGTTCTTCACGGCGCGGTCGAGCTCCTTGAACCGCGCGGCCTCCTCTTCCTGGAGCGCCAGGTAGATGCGGTCGTTGGCCTTGAACTCGTTGAACGCGCGTTCGATGTCGAGCTCGGCGAAGTCCTGCTCGGCGCACAGCACCTGGCCCACGAGGGCTCGGTGCAGGCGCTGTTCGCAGGCGATACGACCCTTCATGGCGTCGATGCGCAGAGCCTGGCACTCGCGCACCCAGATGATGCGCCGTGTGTTCACCGTCACCTCGTGGAAGAGGCTGGGCTTGTCGCGCGCGAGCTGCGCCAACAGCTTGGCGTCCTCGTCCTTCTCGCCGTGGCGTTCCCGCTTGAGCTCGAAGGGCGGAAGGCGCAGGACCTTGGCACTCACGCGCTCACCCTGCTTGGACAGGGCGAAGGCGAGCCGGTCTCCCGAGCCGCCGAGCGACATCCCGACGACGTCACCGCGCTGGAGGCCGTCGAAGGTGATGGGAACCTTGGTGGCGACCTGGGTCTTGCCGTCCTGCTCGCGCAGGTGCACCTGGTTGAGCTTCTCGACGTCCTCGGTCTTCTTCACCGTACGCCACTTCACGTGACGTGGGTTGAAGTCTGCGAGGCTGTCTTCGGGCGCGATGTCACGCCAGGCGATGGGGAAGCGACCGCGCACCCAGTCGAGCTCGGCGTTGTCGTCCTCCAGCTCGTAGGTGTCCTCACGCCCGCCGTCGATGACGGTCATCTGGGTGGGACGCGCTTCTCCTTCCTTGGTCTTCTTGACCCGGTGTCGGACACCGATGAACCTCTTGTTCACTTCTCCCTCTGGTGAATGTCACCCAACGGGGAAACCCTGTTTCGGGCAACGCGCCACCCTAGCAGTTTGGTCGACTATGTCAATGGGCAAAGTAAAACCCCCGTTACTCTCGCAAGCTTCGGGAGCAGGAGCCATGCAACTGCTCCGACGTCGTTGACATCGTCATGTGCGCACAGCGGGAATCGGGCAGCCACACGGTCGTCTCTCGACAGCGTATTGTTCGCCCGATGGGGGAGAGTGACATTCGTCCATTCGTCTTTCGACAAGGCCGACAGAGTCACTCGGGGAGTCGTGCACGCTGGTCCTGGTCTCTCGACAGTATCAATATCGCACGACGATGGCTCGACATTCATCTGATCGTCTTTCGACGGGTGGCGAGTCGTCGAGCTGAGAATCGGGCACTCCATAGTCCGTCTTTCGACAGCCGACCATGCGCCCGATGGGGAGGGTGACACGCGAGCAATCATCTTTCGACAATCTCCCATTCGTCACTCGGGGAGCCGAGCAGACCCTCGGTCGTCTCTCAACACGACCTCCTGTGCTCGGCGAATCTTTACTACCCCAAATCAAAGACGGGGTCAAGCCCCGCCTTGTGTGAACTACGCGGGGGCAAGCCCTCGCGGTTTACGCTTCGCTTGCCTAAACATCCAAGTTCTTCACTGTCTTGGCATGTGTCTGGATGAACCGTTTACGTGGGGCGACGTCGGCGCCCATGAGGACATCGAACACGTCGTCGGCGCGCTCAGCGTCTTCGATCGTGACCTGTTTCATCACGCGCGTTGTTGGATCCATCGTGGTGGTCCACAGCTGGTCTGGATTCATTTCTCCCAAACCTTTGTAGCGCTGGATGTTCACCTTGACGCCCGAGACCTCCATTTCCTCGGTCTCACTGGCGCCCTCCGTTGTCTCGGGCACTTCCTCCTTGAGTTCTTTTTTATTTTTGCCCGCGTCCTTCAGGAGTTCCTCCACGACGGTCAGTTTTTCCTCGTCCGAATACGCATAGCGGAAATTCTTTCCGACGTTCACGCGGAAGAGCGGTGGCTGGGCAATGTAGATATGGCCTTGGTGGATCAGCTCGGGGAAGTAGCGGAAGAACAGCGTGAGCAGAAGCGTGCGGATGTGCGCGCCGTCCACGTCCGCGTCCGTCATGATGACGATTTTGTGGTAACGCAACGTCGTCAGGTCGAAGCCCTCGCCGATGTTGGTCCCCAGCGCGATCACGAGCGACTTAATCTCGTTATTGGAGAGCATCTTATCCAGACGCGCGCGCTCCACGTTTAAGATCTTGCCTTTCAGCGGGAGGATCGCCTGATGTTCCCGGTCGCGGCCTTGTTTGGCGCTGCCGCCAGCTGACTCGCCCTCGACGATGAAGATCTCCGAGTCGCCAGGATTTTTACTTGAGCAGTCGGCGAGCTTGCCAGGCAGAGTCAAGCCTTCCATGGCGCCTTTGCGCAGCACGGTGTCGCGAGCGGCTCGAGCGGCGCTTCGGGCTTGCGCGGCCAGCAAGCACTTGCCGATGATGGCCTCGGCGTCGGCCGGGTGTTCTTCCAAATAGATTTTGAACGCCTCGCCGAACACGGACTCCACGGCCGTGCGTGCCTCGGGGTTGCCGAGCTTGGCCTTGGTCTGTCCCTCAAACTGTGGTTCCTTGATCTTCACGCTGATGACGGCCGTGAGTCCCTCGCGCACGTCGTCGCCGGTCAGGTTCTGATCTTTTTCCTTCAAGAGTCCCTTGCCGCGCGCGTAGTTGTTGAGCTCGCGCGTCACGGCCGTGCGGAAACCGGAGAGATGCGTGCCGCCTTCGGGGTTGGTGATGTTGTTGGCAAAGCAGTGGACCGACTCGTAATACTCGCCCGTGTACTGGAGCCCCACCTCGACCTCGACGTCCGTGGCCTCGTCGAGCTTGTGCACGTAGAAAACGTTTTTGTGCTTGGCTTCCTTGCCGTGGTTGATGTGGCGCACATAGCTCGCCACGCCGCCTTCAAAATAAAAAGCGTACACGCTAGGGAGGGCTTCGTCGCGCGCGTCCTGGACGATCAGTTTGATTCCCTTGGTGAGGTAGGCCTGCTGGCGCAAGTGGTCGAGGATCGTCTTGAGGCTGAACTCGGTTGTCTCAAAAATGGTTTCGTCCGGATGAAACGTGATGATCGTGCCGGTGCCCGTGGCTTTCCCAACGGGTTTGACGCGGCCCTTGGGGATGCCGCGCGCATATTCTTGCATCCACAGTTTCCCCTCGCGCTTCACTTCGGCCTTGAGATACGTGGAGAGTGCGTTCACCACCGATACGCCCACGCCGTGCAAGCCACCGGAGACTTTGTAGCCGCCGTCGCCGAACTTTCCTCCGGCATGCAACTTGGTGAGCACGAGCTCGAGCGCCGAGACTTTGTGCTGGGGATGGATGTCCACCGGGATGCCGCGGCCGTGGTCTTCCACGCTCACGAGGTTGCCAGGCAACAGGCGCAGCGTGATTTCTTTCCCGTGTCCGGCCATAGCCTCGTCAAACGAGTTGTCCATGACCTCCCAGATGAGGTGATGGAGTCCCTGCGGGCCGGTGGTGCCGATGTACATGCCCGGCCGCCGGCGCACGGGGTCCAGTCCTTCCAGGACCGTGATCTGTTTGGCGCCGTAGGCACTCTCGGCCTTCTTTGTTTTTTTGGATGCCATATCGAAGACCAGTGTACCTGAGAGGCAGGATTTCTGGAAGACTCGCCAAGGGACAGGGAGGGTGACAAAATTTCGTATATACGAAAAAAAGTGACCACGGCTCTCCGGCCATTCGTGTGCTGGATGTGGGGCGGACGCAGCGCGGGTGGCGCATCGTGTGGTATACTTTTTTATTATGGAGAATGGAGGTCTGCTTTTGGAAGAAGAAAAGAAGGCCCGCCGATTGTATCGGTTGAGTTTGTGGTGGGTGGAGCATCGCGCTGTGCTGCGGCGCATCGGCTACGGGGCGTTCATGGCTGTGGACGCGCTCGTCCTTGCGTTCGCTCTTTTTCATCTGTTGGACGCGTTTGCGTTTAGTTACGATCGCGAGCAGCGCGCGATTTTCGCGATGGTCACGCAGGGGCAGTCAGATTTGCGCGCGTACACGGAGGCGAACAAGGCGAGCGACCTTGAGAGCACGCCCGCGCGGATCATTTCCATCGGGAGCGATCGCTATGACCTGTACGCGACGCTCGTGAATCCCAACGACGACTGGTGGGCTGAGTTCACCTACGCGTTCACCACGGACGCAGGAGCCACGGAAACGGCCACGGGGTTCATCTTGCCCGGGGAAGAAAAACCGATCGTGGAGTTTGCCTATGCGTCCAGCGTCCCCATGAGCGCCGCCGAGCTTGTCGTCGATGGCATCACCTGGCATCGTGTGGATCATCAGATGATCGACGACTGGGGAGTGTTTGCGCAAGAGCACCTGAATCTCGTCATCGAAGACGCGCAGTTCACCAAGCAGACCGACGGCAACGGCGAGGCGTACGGGCGCTCGAGTTTCACCGTCATGAACAAGACCGCGTTCAGTTATTACGAGCCGACATTCTATGTGCTCTTGAAACGCGGTTCCTCTGTGGTGGGCGTCAACCGCGCCACGCTCTCCGAGCTTGAGAGCGGCGAGCAAGCCTCGGTCGCGCTCAACTGGTTTGGCACGCTGCCCTCGGTGAGCGAGGTTGCCGTGGTGCCGGAAATCAACCTGTTCGATCTGTCTGTTTACAAACCGTTAGAGGGGGAGAACACGCGTGACACTCGTACGCGCGTCTTTCGCCGATGATTCTCCACCGCCCTTCACGCCTATTCCAGACGATCGGTCAGCTTCGGTCAGCTGATTGGTTGTTGTTGCTCGCCGTGTTCACGCTGCTCCTGCTCGGACTCTCGGCGATCTACTCGGTGGAGCTCTCCCAGGAAGCCAGTACGTTTCTGCACATGAAAAAACAAGTGGTCGCGGCCCTCGTGGGCGTGGCCATCTTTTTATCTCTCGCGCTTTCCAACTACAAACTCCTGCAAAATTATTCCCTGGCGCTGTACTGCCTGTGCACGGGTCTGTTGGTGCTCGTGCTCATCGTGGGCGAGACGATCCGAGGCTCGACCGGCTGGTTCGTCTTAGGCGGTGTGAGCTTCCAGCCCGTGGAGATCATGAAGGTGAGCCTCGTCATCACACTCTCCACCTACTTTGCGCGCCGCGCCGTCAGACCGCTCTCCGTAAGAAGTTTGTGGCAGAGCGGACTCATGACGCTCCTGCCCGTGGGGCTGGTGCTGCTGCAACCCGACTTCGGTTCTGCATCCGTCCTCTTGGGCACCTGGTTTATTTTTCTTCTGTTCGTGGGCATGCCCTGGCGCGCCATTGTTTCCATGGTGCTTCTGATGGCGGTCCTCTTTGGCGCGAGCTGGCTGTTTTTGTTTGCCGACTACCAGCGCTCCCGCATCCTGACGTTCTTCGATCCAAGCGTGGACCCGCTGGGCCAAGGGTACAACGTGGCCCAAGCGATTATCGCCATCGGCTCGGGAGGCTGGCTGGGGAGCGGGTTAGGGTTTGGGACGCAGAGCCAGTTGAAGTTTTTGCCCGAGTCTCAGACGGATTTTATTTTTGCGGTGATTGCCGAGGAGCTTGGGTTCTTGGGGGTCATGCTTGTCTTGGTGTCGTTCGCATTCGTGTTCTACCGTCTCATCCGCCACGCCGCCCACGCGCACGACGACTTTACGAGCTACCTGGTTTTGGGGTGCGGCACGATATTTTTCCTGCAGTTTTTTGTGAACATCGGGATGAACCTCGGCGTCTTTCCCGTGACAGGCATCGGCTTGCCCTGGGTGAGCTACGGAGGCAGCTCACTCATGGTCATGCTGGCCTTGGTGGGCATTGTGGAGAGCATCGCGATGCGTCGTCCTGGTGGGCAGGTAGGGAGGGATATGGTATCGTGAGCTTAAGGATTCCTAATCGTTTTTCTCCTATGTCTACCAACGACCTGTGGAACGAAGGATTGAAACTTGTTTCTTTCTGTCCCGTGTGCGAGACGCGCTACAACCCGATGGAGGCGCGCGCACTTTCAGGGGCAGGGGAGACGCAGCTCTTGCACGTGCAATGCCGCAAGTGTCAGAACTCCATTCTGGCGCTCGTGCATGTGAATCAGACAGGCGCCAGCTCCGTGGGGCTGTTGACGGACTTGGGGTTTGACGATGTCGTTCGTTTCCGCGCGCAACGCGTGGTGAGCATTGACGACGTGATCGAGGCACACCAATTTTTGGAAGAGGCGCACTGGGAGGAAGCGCTGGGCGTCGCGTATCGAGATCAGGTGACGCAGGTCATGAGGAAGCGGGAAAAACATTTTCAAGAACAGCGGGCAGCGCGGTAATCGTCCTCGCCTTGACTATTTTGTAGCGGTCTTGCACAATGGGGCCGCTATTCTATTTTTCTATGAATACTCTCACTCTGGAAGCCCAAGCTCGAACGCAGAAAGGCCGTAAAACGAACACGCTGCGCGCCCAAGGGCTCGTCCCGGCGGTTGTCTACGGTTCTGGAACGGAGCCTCAGTCGATCGTGATCGATCGCAATCAGTTTGCCAAAATGTACAAAGCCGCCGGAGAGTCTTCCCTTGTGGAATTGGTGATCGACGGCCATGATGCTTTGCACGTGCTCATCCATGACTATCAGATCGAGCCGCTGCGCGACGAGGTGACGCACGTTGATTTTCAGTCTGTGGACATGAAGAAAGAAATCGAAGCCGAGATTCAGTTGAAGCTCGTGGGTGAGTCGCCGGCTGTGAAAGCCTTGGGCGGAACGCTCATGACGTCCGTGAACGAAGTGCGGGTGAAGTGTTTGCCTTCCAAGCTTGTGCGCGACATCGAAGTCGACATCAGCGCGCTCTCCACCTTTGACGATGTGATCCGTCTGAAGGATCTCGTGATTCCGGAGGGTGTCGTCATCCTGGACGATTTGAACCTGTCCGTGGCCAGCGTTTCCGCGCCACGCTCTGAGGAAGAGCTGAAGGCCTTGGATGAAGCCGTTGTGGAAGACGTGGCTGCCGTGGCCGTGGAGAAGAAAGAAGAAGCACCGGCGGAAGGCGAAGAGGCCGCTGCTCCTGCTCAGAAGAATGAGAAAGAATAACATGCGCATCAAGGAGGTCATAAGGCGTTTGAAGAAAACCGACCGGCTTACGTTGGTCGGTCTTCTTATTGTGGCGGCCCTGTGCGTCTTGGTCGCCCTCGTGCTGCCGAAGTTCGTTTATCGATCTTTTTTCCAAGCGGATGAAGCGCAGGAGGCGGCGAGTACGGCACTCTTTCGACATCCGCTCACGGGGGAGGCGCTCTTGGAACCGCTGACAGAGTTGCCGCAGGTGGCGGGCGTCATGATCGACAACCACGAGGATGCGTGGCCACCGACAGGGATCGATCAAGCGTTTCTGGTGATCGAAGCGCCAGTCGAGGCGGGGATTCCTCGCATGCTGGCGTTTTTCAGCGAGGAGCAAACCGTGGAGCAGATCGGTCCTGTTCGATCAGCTCGTCCGTATTATTTGGATTGGGCAAACGAACTTGATGCGCTGTATTCCCACGTGGGTGGCTCTAACGCGGCACTTGACCTGATTGCCTCGGGAGGGACATTCGACATGAATCAATACTGGTGGGGTGAGTATTTTTGGCGAGCGAATGGAAATCGGTTTGCCCCCCATAACGTGTTTACGTCGACGGAATCATTGCGAGCGTTTTATTTGTTGCGCGAGGAGGCCGGTGTGGCGCCGACAAGACTGTATGATGTTTGGTCGTGGAAAGATCCAGAACCTACAGGCAAGGATGGTGTGGGTCTCTATGTCGACTTCTGGGCGCCGGTGTATACCGTTGATTGGGAGTATGATGGGGAGTCTGGGCAGTACTTGAGATCGCAATTTGGGAGGCCTCATGAGGTCGAGTCTGGTGATCGGATTGTTGCCGATAACGTGGCGGTCGTGGTAACAGAGATTGAAGTCATCGATAACGTCGGACGACGAGAGATTCGTACACTGGGAGAAGGGGAGGGGTATGTGCTTCAGGATGGGATCGTGATCGAGGCGACGTGGAAGAAACCGTCCAAATCAGAACGACTCAAATTTTACAACCGCGCGACCGGTGAGGAGATCGCCATGAACGCCGGGATTACGTGGATCGAGGTGGTGGGGGATGAGGAAGATATTCGAATCGAGTAAGAAATCAAAGGACACAAAAGTCACATATGTGACTTTTTGGTTGATGACAACATTTTTTCGTAGGTACGAAATTTTGTCGTCAAAAAGAAATGACCCAGGTTGGGTCAGTTGGAGGAAGCGAAGCGACGCTTGCGTGCCTCGCGTGAGAGGTAAGGTGACGTTCCTACTTGACCATGAGCCAGGTGCCGGCGACGGCCAGGCACAGACCCAGGAGCTTGGTGGCGGGGAACGGTTCACGGAAGATGAGCGCACCGACGATCGTCACGAAGACGACCATGAGGGTGAGCGCCGCGGGGGCGTAGCTCGACATCCCGAACTGCTGGTCGGTTATGAGCCGGGTGTAGGCGATCATGCCGATCCCGTTGGCGATGCCGGCGAGTGCGAGCAGGCCCAGGGTGTGGCTCGAAGGGACGGCGCTCAACTCCTGGCGATAGAAGATCGCACAGAGAAATGCGGTGCCGCCCATGACCAGGAACCCGGTCCAGGCGTTGTTCGTGCCCGCGAATCGGGCGATCATCGGCCAGGAGCCAAAGCCCACGGCGGTCATGAGGCACAGGATCAGGCCGTTGTTCATGAGTGCGTTCATTTCGGAGTCCTCCGTGCCAGCTCCTGGTGAGCCAGCCGATCACGTTGAATCGTGAACGCACGAGTATGCGTCAAAACGGGAAGGATGTCAATCAAAACACCCGTCATTGTGAGGCGGGGTTTTATATGTGCACCTCGATCACTCGGTCATCCCCATGCAGATCTTTATGCGTCTCGAGTTTGGCGCTGGGGAAATTATGGAGGATGAGTTTTTCTGCCGCTTGGCGTTGCTCGGGGTCGATCTCGATCAACACGATGAGATCGCGGGGGAGGATCTTGCGGTGGTCACGCAGTTGGCGAAACAGTTCCCAGTACGCATCAAGTCCATCGGCACCGGCACGCAGAGCGATTTCTGGCTCGTGGCGCACCTCAGCTTGGAGATTGTCCATGCGAGCTTGCGATAGGTAAGGGAGGTTGGCTGTGAGTAAGAGCGTCTTAAATGGATAGACGGACGAGGTCTGCACATTTGTCTGACCTCGGATTGTCTTGAAAATGCGCACGATCGGCTCGGCAAGGTTGCCCGTCTGGAAGTCGACGGTTGTCTGAGGGACGAGGATATCGGCATTTTTTTTGGCGACTGCCAGGGCGTTTTCGTCGATGTCGACCGCGATGACAGGAAGATTCGTCTCCGAGGCAAGCGTGATAGCGATCGCGCCTGATCCCGTACCGAGATCCGCGATAAGGGTGCGCTCAGGATCCTTGTCCGCGAGAACTTTGATCGCCAGCTCAATCATCGTCTCGGTTTCTGGTCGTGGAATGAGGACGTGTTTATCTACAATGAAGTCACGTCCATAGAAGGCCTTCTTTCCGACCAGGTACGCCACAGGCTCCCGATCCTCACGCCGATCCACAAGTTCGAAGAATTTTTCTTCTTGGTGCGACTTGAGCTTGTCGGCGAAGTGCGCGAACAGCCAGGCCTTGGAGGTGTCCAGACTGAAGGCAAGCAAAATTTCTGCGTCGAGCATGGGGGAGTCGACGCTGGCTTTGCGTAGTTTATTGTTGGCCCATTGGAGGGCTTCCATGATGGTCATAGGGAGGAGGGGGACAGAGGGCGGCAAAGGGGAGTATAGCAAAAAAAAGGACTCAGGCCTTAGCATGAGTCCGAGTTTCCAACGGCGGAGGGGGTGGAAGGTGGAAACCTTGGCCTGGGAGATTGAGGCGCAAGCGTCTCGTTCAGATCCAGGTTTTTGGTCATGCGCCTTCCATCCCTCCGTCGCTCTCGGGGACGGCTTGGGTCGTCAGCTTTTGGTTATTACTGAAGACGTTTGCCCTCGTGATCTTCCTGTTGCGTTTAGCATCGCCATCCTTCCGAAGAAGAACCCTGTTGCGTTCAGGACTACCCGAAGGTAATCGAGAGACGCGACAGACGCTGCTTTTATAGCTGGCCCGACATTGCTGCCAAGCCCAGGGGTGTTCAGGAGTTTATCCTCGAGCCCTCATATGGTTCACCCGGAGTCGGCCTAGGCATTGCTGCGAGGCTTTCTCAGCGAGTTCCTTTTGAGGGGGTTGATCAACGTTACGAGTGGAGGTCCAGGATTTGGCGGCTGATGTTGTTCCCGTTCGTCCGGGGGAGAAAGTCACCTCTCAACCCTTTCCTTCAGGACACCAGCGGTGCCATGACTCTTAGCCACGGCCGTAGCCAGAGTGTCTGTCCCTTTGTCGATCGGCTGATCGAGAGTCGTTTCAGGCGAGTGCCAGCCGAAGCTGATTCACGCCGTTCACGGCTCCAGGTTCGCGTCCTTGCGGACGCTAGGCCGGGGGTTTCAGCTTTCGCTTATCGCCATCCGACGGTAACGACCATGTTATAGGATCAGAGAAAATGCGTCAAGGGCAGATACCCATAGGTTATCCACAGAGGCGCTTACGAGCGGCTTCCAGCTCTTGCGCGGTTCCCACTGGCAACCAGAAGTTCGCTTGAACGCCAGCGATCTGGCTGGTTTTTGCGAGCACGGCAAGCGTTTGTGGAAGTCCGAACTCGGTAAACTCGCTTACATGGATTTCAACAGGCGACACTTGAAAGAAAGAATCGTTGAGCAGGTAGGCGCCGCACACGGCATTGCGGCCAGGCGCGAGCTCTCTGAAGTGTCCTTGCTCGATCACGGCGGCGGCTTTGAGGTCATGATCCGACAGGTGATAGAGAAGAGCCAGGTCATGGGCACAGAGCCGTTCGAGGTCTTCTTTCCGATACAGGTCGTCGCCGTTGACCACCAGGAACGGACGTCGGAGATGGCTGCGCAGCAAGTGAACCGCGCCGGCGGTTCCTGAGAGCGGTTCTTGGATCACGTAGCGGATGGGCGTGTTGCGCCAGGCCGTGCCCAGATATGCCATAAGGTCTTCACGCAGATGGTTCACAACCACAAACAACTCGTCGACATTCTCCGGCAGCGCTGAAAGCACATGCGCGATGAGTGGTTTCCCGCAGATGTCGATGAGCGGTTTGGGGGTTTCGTGCGTGAGAGGCCGCAGGCGCGCGCCTTTGCCGGCCGCGAGGATGACCGCTTGCATACTCAAGATTGTTCCAAACGCGCGGCCACCTCGGCTTTTTTCAGCGCGAGGATGATCGGTTCCAGCCCTCCGTTCATGATGGCCGTGATGTTGTGGAAGTTTTCCTGGATGCGATGGTCGGTCACGCGGTCCTGGGGGAAGTTGTATGTGCGGATTTTTTCCGAGCGGTCGCCGGTGCCGATCTGTCCGCGCCGCGCCTCCACGCGTTCTTTCTGGATCCGCTCTTGTTCGCCGGCGTAGACGCGGGCGCGGATGATCGACAGCGCGCGTTCTTTATTTTGTTTGAAGCTGCGTTCTTCCTGGCAGTACACCATGATGCCGGTAGGCAGGTGCGTGACGCGCACGGCCGAGTAGGTCGTGTTCACGCTCTGGCCTCCCGCGCCTTGCGAGGTTGTGGCTTCGATCTTCAAGTCCTCTGGACGGATTTTGATGTCGAGCTCCTCCACCTCCGGTAGGATCGCCACGGTGACAGTGGAGGTATGCACGCGGCCAGCCTTTTCCGTTTCCGGCACGCGCTGCACGCGATGCACGCCGCTTTCATATTTCAGCTGGCTGTACGCGTTCTCGCCCTTGATTTCAAAAATGACTTCTTTGTAGCCGCCCACGTCGTTTCGGTTGGTTGAGATAAGTTCCGTTTTCCACTTGTGCGCCTCGGCAAAAAGCGTGTAGCCGCGCATGAGCTCGGCGGCAAACAGCGAGGACTCGTCGCCGCCCGCGCCCGCGCGGATTTCGACGATGATGCTTTTCTTGTCCATGGGGTCGGGCGGGATGAGTGCGACGGTCAGCTCCTGTTCCAGCGCGAGGATGCGCGGCTCCAAGAGAGTGAGTTCCTCCTGCATGAGCTCCAAGAGCTCGGTGTCTTTGGACTGTGCGAGCGCTGACTTGGCTTCTTCCCGGTCTGCGAGCGCACGCTCGTAGCGCGAGCCGATCTCGACGATTTCTTTTTCGTCTTGGTAGAGGGAGTTCACTTCGCGCAGTTTGCGCGGATCAGAAAGCGTCTCCTGAGCGCTGAGCTTGGATTCGAGTTCGGTCAGGCGCGCGCGGTGCGCGGTGAGTTGGTCGGTGAGAGACATAATCGAAAAGCGTCCAAAGGAAAGGACGCTTTTGATTGTACCATTTTTACGCGGCGGATTTTTCTTTCTCCTCGCGCTTGGCGACTTTCCGGGCCGTGCGTTTGATCTTCTTGGCTTTTTTGCCAGTGACCTCTACGACTTTTCTGGTCGCGCGTTCCTGGAACTTCTCCACGCGGCGGGCCGTGTCGATGATCTTCTGCTTGCCCGTGTAGAACGGGTGGCAGGCGGCGCACAGCTCTACTTGAATATCCTCGCGCGTTGAGCCGATTTCGTAGACCGTCCCGCAGGCGCAAGTGATCTTGGCGTTGGGGAAGTACTCTGGGTGGATGTCTTTTTTCATAGTGGGCGCACACGGGAATATGTGCTTAACGGCCAGAGAATAACAGGGCGCTCTGAGGTTGTCAATTACCCGTTCGTGCCTCATGATGCGGCCGTATGGCGACGCCGACAAGTCATTTTGATTATGTGCTTCCTCCAGAGCTCATCGCCCAGCATTCCGTCGTGCCCCGCGATCACTCGCGGTTGATGCGGTTGGATCGCGAGTCAGGCGCGTGGGAGCACAAGCGGTTTTACGAGATTCTGGGTGAGCTCCATGCGGGAGACGTTTTGGTCATGAACAACACAAAGGTGTTTCGCGCGCGGCTCGTGGCGCACGTGCATGGTCGAGCAATCGAGTTGTTTTTGCTGCGACCGCGCGGGGAGACCTGGGACGTGCTCGTGAGACCCGGGCGACACATGGCCGCTGGCGATACGATCACGGTTGGGGCCATGACTGGGCGCGTCGTGGCAAAGTCAGACGTCCTCTCCGTCCGATTTGACCGATCGGCGCAAGCGCTCATCGACTACGCCAACCTGCACGGCGAGATCCCCGTACCGCCGTACGTTCATGAGACTCCGGCGGATCTTCGCGACTATCAAACCGTGTACGCCCGAGAGACGGGGTCCGTGGCCGCGCCCACGGCTGGGTTCCATTTTACGCAAGAGCTTCTCAAAAAGATTCGCGAGAAGGGGGTCGAGATCCGTGAGGTCACGCTGCATGTGGGGTTAGGGACGTTTCGTCCGATGAAGACGGCGACGATCGAGGAGCACGAGATGCACGCGGAGTTCGTCACGATTCTGCCCGAGGCCGCGCGAGCGATCAACGCGGCTAAGCGTGAAGGCCGCCGTGTGATCGCCGTGGGCACGACAAGCGTGAGGACGCTGGAAGGCGTCGCCGCTCAAACGTCTCCACTTTTTTCCGATCGTGAAAAAGTGTCGACACAGCTTTTGGGTCCTTTGCGTCAGGAGGGTTACACGGGCGACGTGAATCTCTTTATCACTCCAGGCTTTTCGTTCAAGGTCGTCGACGCCCTCATCACCAACTTCCACTTGCCCAGGTCCACACTCCTTGTCCTCGTAGCCGCCTTTGCGGGACGAGAGCGTGTCTTGGCCGCCTACGAGGAGGCGGTCCGCGAACGCTATCGCTTTTTCTCCTTCGGCGACGCGATGTTTATCCGGTGACATTGACGCGGTTCTCCTTCTTCTCTATACTCTCGCCATAATTCATCCCACAGGCGGAACCACGCGTTCTGGCTCCTCCCTCGATTCAATCGTGGGTCCAGTCGCGCCGTCGAAGCAAAAAGGAAAAAAGCCTATGCCCACGATCCCATCCCTTACCGACATGCTGAAAACCGGTATGCACTTCGGCCACCAGACGTCCCGTTGGCATCCCAAGATGAAAAAGTACATCTTCGGAGAGCGCGCGGGCGTCCATATTATTAATCTGGAGGAAACCCAGACGCAGCTGCAGGGCGCGCTCGAGACCCTGAAAGGCCTGGCTTCCCGCGGCGGGGTTATCCTCTTTGTCGGCACCAAACCTCAGGCCCAGGAAGCCGTGAAGACGTACGCGGGCGCGTGCGAGATGCCCTACGTCGTCAACCGATGGCTTGGAGGAACGCTCACCAACTTTGGACAGATCAAGCAAACCTTGAAGCGCATGAAGACGCTCAAGGATCAGCGTGATAAGGGCGAGCTCAAAAAGTATACGAAGATGGAACAGCTCATGATCAGCCGCGAGATCGAAGACATGGAACACAAGTTCGGTGGCATCCAGCATCTCGTGAAGGCTCCTGACGCCCTGTTCATCATTGACACCAAGACGGAAAAGACGGCTGTGAAGGAAGCCGAGGTCACGGGCATCCCCATCGTTGCCCTGTGCGACACCAATGTGAATCCCGCCGCGATCACGAAAGTCATTCCGGGAAATGACGATGCGGTGAAGGCTATTGAGCTCGTTTGTAAACTCGCCTGCGAGGCGATTAAGGAGGGAAGGGCTGAGGCCGTAAAGGTCGCGGCGACACCCAAGCAGACTCCAACCGAAGTATGAGCATCGACGCAAAGCTCGTTTCAGACCTGCGCGCGCAAACGGGCGCGGGCATGATGGACGCCAAGAAGGCGCTGGAGGAAACGCAAGGCGACCTCGAGCGCGCGATCACGCTTCTGCGCGAGCGCGGCGTGGCCAAAGCGGCCAAGAAAGCCGACCGCGAGACGCATGAGGGTCGCGTGCACAGCTATATCCACTCCAACGGGAAACTTGGCGCCATGGTCGAGGTTCTGTGCGAGACGGATTTCGTCGCGCGCAACGAAGCCTTTATTGCTTTCTGCAATGACCTTGCCATGCACGTGAGCGCGGCCGAGCCTCTGTACCTCTCGCGTCAGGACGTGCCTGAGGACATCGTCGCAAAGGAAAAAGAAATCTACACCGCCGAGATGGCAGGCCAGGGCAAGCCCGCCGAGGTGATCACGAAAATTATCGAGGGGAAACTCAACAAGTGGTATTCGGAGGTGGTGCTTCTGGAGCAGCCATTCATCAAGGACGAGGATGTGACCATCGAGGAGTTTTTGAAGGGGAAAATCGTGAGCCTGGGAGAGAACATGCAGATCCGCCGATTCGCGAGATTCAATATTTAAGAGAATTGGGAGACCGGCCGTTGACGAAACGGTCGGTTTTTGATTAGATGGCGCTGTCGTTTGGCTGGGTGATTCTACCCCGTGACGACAGTCATCCTTTGCGTTTGGCGATAGACGGAGCGGTTGTTTACTCAGCCGCAAAGTCAATGTAACCAAATTGCGGAGAACATCATGGGTACCATCCCTGTCTGGCTCAAGGACCTGATCGACAAGTTCAACGTACACGGCGACGACGCTGGTGTGGCGGGAGTGCTCAACAACTTCCCGCTCGTGATGCGTGCTGGCCGTCTGCTCATGGGCACCTCCGTCTTCCTCTCCGACCTCACCGCGCTCATCGACCGCTACGAAGCGAGCGAGCGTGAGGGTCAGACCAAGGTCGAGCGCCTGAAGGGTCTCAAGTATCCCAGCCTCACCGGGAAGAACTGGAGGGCCGACCTGCACACCTGGATGCAGGAGGTCTTGGATGCATTCCTGGGCTTCCACGTGGACGTGCCCGAACCGCCGAGCTTGAACCGCGCCCAGCGCCGGCTCATGATGAAGTACAAGCTCTGGCTCTTCTTCGTCCCTGCGATCGGCGAGGACAAGTATCCGGAGCACTTCGTGAAGTTCGACTGGAACCGCTTCCTGTCGGGTGTCCCGGCCACCGCTCTCCCGCTCCCGGGTCGCTGGATCGCCTTGGAGGTGATCCAGAAGCCCAACTACCAGGATGGTCGCTACCCCAACGACCAGCTCATGGCCGACATCGGGATCACCACCCGTTTCGCCCACCCGCACTCCGGCAAGGGCGAGGGTGACGACCTCATGGAAGACATCCTCCCCAAGGTCGCCGAGGTGCTCCAGTCTCTGGGTGGAACCGTGAAGATTCAGTCCGCCCGGATCTTCAACTTCCTTGGGCACCTCTTCAACTGGTTGCGCCTCCACACCAGCGAGCACCGCCTTCCGAACCTGGGATCCACCAACTCGGTAGAGTGGTGCGAGGAGCGCTACGACTCGCACATTGCGCTCTTCGTGGGCCACTCCGACGACGGTGGCCTCGCCTTCGTTAGCGGCTACTGGCGCGGCTTCCGGGGCGATAATATCGGCTTCCGCTTCCTGGTGCAGTTCTAGTCCCCTGGATCCCTGCCACGTCGCTCGCGAGTGACGTCCTCCAGCACACATCATCAACAGCGGTCACTGACGCACAGTGGCCGCTTTTTTGTTTCGTGCGATAAGTGCTAAAATCAGTCCATCATTTATATCCATCCTTTATGCTTCGAATCGCGATCAATGGTTTTGGCAGAATTGGCCGGACAACGCTACGCGCGGCCTGTGAGCGCAAGGGCGTCCAGGTCGTCGCCATCAACGACCTCACCGATCCCGCAACGCTTTCGTATCTTTTGAAACATGATTCCGTGTTTCGTACCTGGAACAAGTCCGTGAAGGCTGGCAAGGACTTCATCGAAGTCGATGGGGTGAAGATTCCGGTCTACGCACAGAAAGATCCCACACAGCTTCCCTGGAAGGCGCTGAAGGTGGATGTCGTCATTGAGTCCACTGGCTTCTTCCGCAAGAAGACCGATGCGCAAAAGCACATCCAAGCTGGCACCAAGAAAGTCGTGATCTCAGCTCCGTCGGACGACGCGCCGACATTCCTCATGGGCGTGAACCACCAGCTGTGCAAGAAGTCCCACGCCGTCATCAACAACGCATCCTGCACGACCAACTCTGCCGCACCGGTTGCGCAAGTTCTGGCCGAGGAGATCGGGGTGAAGAAGGCGATGCTCACCACGATCCATTCGGTGACGGCGAGTGAGAACTTGGTCGATGGACTCCCTAGCAAGAAAGACGACCTGCGCATCGGACGCAGTGCCATGATCAACATGATCCCGACCTCGACGGGTGCCGCCAAAGCCACGACCAAAGTCGTCACTGCGCTCAAGGACAAGTTCGATGGCATCTCGGTTCGAGTCCCTTCGCTGGATGTGTCTTTGACAGACTTCACGTTTTTGATGAAACGAAACACCACCGTCGAAGAGATCAACAAGGTTCTCAAAGCTGCGGCGAAATCTGCTCGATGGAAAGGAATTTTGGGAGTGACCGACGAACCGCTCGTGTCCACCGATTTTATTGGTTCGTCCTACGGCGCGGTCGTCGACCTCGACCTCACCCGTGTGGTGGACGGTGACCTCGTGAAGGTGCTTGCTTGGTACGATAACGAATGGGGATATACCCAGCGTCTTCTCGACCTCGTTCAGTACGTGGGCAAGCTATGAAGATGCGCCGGCTCACCAATGCCATGAATCTGCGCGGCAAGCGTGTTCTCGTGCGTATCGACGGGAACGTGCCCGTCAAAAATGGACGAGCGGTTGACGGGCCCCATGGGCGCATCGCGCGCTCGGCCGTGGGTATCAACTGGCTCTTGCAGCGTGGTGCGCGCGTGATTGTGATGACGCACCTGGGCTCGCCGCGCGGCAAGCGCGTGGCGGCCTACTCGATCAAGCCGATCGCCAAGCGCCTTTCCAGTTTGCTGGGGACGCGCGTGAAAGTGACGCGTTCGGTGGTGGGTGGCGATGTGGAAAAGGCGGTCAGGGCGATGCAGGACGGCGAGGTGCTGATCTTGGAAAACGTGCGGTTCGATGCACGCGAGGAACAAAACGCGCCGTCGTTCGCCGAGGCGCTCGCGAAATTGGGCGACTTGTATGTGAACGACGCGTTTGCCGTGTCCCACCGCGCGCATGCGTCCGTGGACGCGATTACCTCTGAGCTTCCCTCCTACGCAGGTCCACTTCTTGCCGATGAGCTTTCGGTGTTGAGCCGGTTGGGCGAGCGTAGCAAACGTCCATTCGTGCTCGTCTTGGGCGGTCTCAAAATGTCGACCAAACTTCCGCTCTTGCTTCGTCTGCTCCCCACGCTGGACCGCGTGTTGTTGGGCGGAGCGATCGCGAGCGCTTTTCTCGTCGCGCAGGGGCAAGAGGTCGGAAAATCGGCGTACGAAAAAGAGTCTGTGGCGCTGTGCGCGAAACTGCTAAAGGCGAACAAGGACAAGCTGCTGTTGCCCATCGACGTCGTGGTGGCGCGGTCGTTGCGCAAAGACGCGCACCGCCGGGTCGTCTCGGTGAGTGAGATCGGGCAGAGCGATCGGATCGTAGACATCGGCTCCAAGACCGTGAGCGCGTTTGTCCAGACGCTCAAGGGTGCCAGGACGATTTTGTGGAACGGCCCGCTTGGGTACTGTGAGCTTCAAGCGTTCTGCGCCGGTACGCGCGAGATCGCTCGAGCCGTCGGCGCGCAGACCGGGACAGCCACGACGATTGTGGGAGGAGGGGACACGCTCCCCGTGATTGAATCCTTAAAACTTGCCGAGACGTTTACTCTGCTGTCTACGGGCGGCGGTGCGCTGCTGCAATTTTTGTCAGGCGAGCCGTTGCCGGGCGTGGAGGCTCTGAAAAACTAAGACCCCTAGGACCTATGAAAATTGAAAGCCTCCATGCGCATGAAATCCTCGACTCCCGCGGGAACCCGACGCTCTCTGTGACGGTGATGTTGCGTAGCGGCGTGACCGGAACCGCGAGCGTTCCCAGCGGCGCGTCCACGGGCACGCATGAGGCGCTTGAGTTGCGCGATGGCGATCCCAAGCGCTATCACGGCAAGGGCGTTCTGAGAGCGGCGGCGAACGTCCACCGCATCATCACTCCCGCGCTTGTGGGCATGAACGTGACCCGCCAGCGTGAGATCGACGCGACCCTGATCGCTCTGGACGGCACGGCAAATAAATCCGCGCTTGGCGCCAATGCGATCCTGGGAGTTTCTCTTGCTTGTGCACATGCTGCAGCTCGGGCAAAAAAGCTGCCGCTCTACGCCTACCTCCGTCGGACATACCAGCTACCAGCTACCAACTACCACCTACCGATTCCAACCATGAACGTCCTCAACGGCGGCGCCCATGCCGGTTGGATTCTCGACTTCCAGGAGTTCATGATCGTGCCGCGCCAGAGGAAGTTCCGCGAGCGCGTGCGTTGCGGCGCGGAGGTTTTTTATGAGCTGGGGGAGCTGCTCAAGCAAAAAGGGTTTTCAACGCTCAAAGGCGATGAGGGTGGATATGCCGTTCCTCTCAAGACAAACGAGGACGCATTCAAGCTCATCCTGCTTGCCATCAAGGCGGCGGGATACAAGCCCGGCAAGGAGGTGTCCCTCGCCATGGATCCTGCGCTCTCGGAGTTGTACAACAAGAAAACCAAACGGTATGAACTCAAGCGCGAAGGCAAGACGCTCACGGCAGGCCAGATGATCGCGATGTGGGAACGCTGGGTCAAGACGTACCCGATCGTGAGTCTGGAAGATGGACTCGATCAGGACGATTGGGACGGATGGGTCGCGCTCACCAAGCGTCTGGGAAAGAAGGTGGCGCTCGTGGGGGACGACTTTTTGGTGACCAACGCCGGACGGCTGGCCAAGGCGATCGAGTTGGGCGCGGCAAATACGATCCTCATCAAAGTGAATCAGATCGGCACGCTCTCGGAGACGATCGATGCGATTTTGCTCGCCAAGCAATTTGGCTACAAGGTGAGTGTCTCCCATCGCTCCGGCGAAACGGAAGACACCACCATCGCCGACCTTGCCGTGGCCGTGAATGCCGACTTTATCAAAACCGGCTCTCTGTCGCGCTCCGAGCGTCTGGCAAAATATAACAGGCTTATGGAAATTGAGGAGGAAGTTACTTAGCGTATGTCCGATGCCATAAAAAAACCGACGCTGCTGGTCGTGCTGGACGGATTCGGCGTGGCGCCGGACTCAGACGGGAACGCGATTACCAGGGCCAAGACGCCTACCTTCGACCGTCTCATCCGCGCCTATCCCACCATGACCCTGCGCGCCTCGGGCGAGGAAGTCGGGCTCTCTTGGGGAGAGATGGGGAACTCAGAGGTCGGCCACTTGGCGATCGGCGCTGGTCGCGTGTATTACCAGACGCTGCCGCGCATCAACCGCGCCATAGACGCCGGAACGTTTTTGATGAACGCGGCATTTCTGCACGCGATCGAGCACGCGAAGGCGCACAAGAGCCGACTACATCTGGTGGGCCTGGTAAGCCAAGGGCGCGTGCATTCACTGGACGCCCATGCCCATGTGCTGCTCGCGCTCGCCAAAAAGAAAGGCGTGAAGGACGTGTTCGTGCAGGCGATTCTGGACGGCCGCGACACGCTTCCCAGCGTGGCGGTGGATTTTATCGGGACGCTGCAGGAGAAAATGAAAGAGCTTGGCGTGGGCAAGATCGCCTCGCTTTCAGGTCGTTTCTTTGCCATGGATCGCGATAACCGATGGGACCGGATCGAGAAAGCGTACAACGCGATGGTGCTTGGCGCGGGCGCGCAAGCAGAGAATCCTCTCTCTGCCATCAAAGCCTCGTATCAAAAAGAAGTGTACGACGAAGAGTTTGAACCAACCGTGATCGTCGAGCAGGGAGCACCCGTGGGGCTCATACAGGAGAATGATGCTGTGATTTTTTTTAACTACCGTCCCGACCGTATGCGCGAGCTGACGCGCGCGTTCTCTTTGCCGAGTTTTGAAGCCTTTGCGCGCAAGCGCGTCGAGAATCTGTTTGCCGTAACGATGACCGAGTATGAGGCCGGCCTTCCCGTGGAGGTCGCGTTTCCGCCTGAGGCCATTGAGCAGACGCTCGCTGAGGTTATCTCGCGCGCCGGTCTCAAGCAGCTCCACATCGCCGAGACCGAGAAGTACGCGCATGTC
Organism: Candidatus Uhrbacteria bacterium; assembly: GCA_016205975.1. Lineage (GTDB taxonomy): Bacteria > Patescibacteriota > Patescibacteriia > UBA9934 > GWF2-40-263 > JACRJW01. The sequence goes on from JACQSK010000007.1 coordinate 33,772, forward strand.
ACGTTCTTCTTGAACGGTACCAAAGAGGAACCGTTCCCTGGCGAGACGCGCATCATCATCCCTTCTCCCCAGGTCGCGAGCTATGACGAAGCACCCGAGATGAGCGCCCGCGCGATCACAGAGCGCGTCATCAAAGAGATGCGGGAGAACTCGTTTGATTTCATCGTCATCAATTTTGCCAACCCGGACATGGTGGCGCATACGGGGAACATGGAGGCAAGCGTGAAGAGCGTGGAGGTCGTGGATGAATGTCTTGGACGCCTGGTGGAGGAGACGCTCGCGCGCGATGGCGTCTTGTGCCTTACGGCCGATCACGGCAACGCCGAGGAGATGAAAAACTTGCGCACCGGAGAGATGGACAAGGAACACGCGACCAACCCTGTGCCGTTTGTGATCGTGAGTCAACGCCTCGAAGGCCAGCCGTCTGTGGCCGGGGAAGTGCCCGAAGGGGATCTCTCGCTCCTGTCGCCGGTGGGGATTCTGGCGGACGTGGCACCGACCGTGCTGGCGCTCATGGGGATAACTGAGCCGCCGGAGATGACGGGACAACCACTGTTATAGGTCTTATTGGTCCTCTACGACCTATGCGCATTGTTACCGTCTTGAAAAAATTAAGCAGGCGCTGGAAAAATCCCGGCGCCATGGAAGTGGGAAACCCGTATCAGAATCTGGTTGCGGTGATGCTGTCTGCGCGCACGCGCGACGAGCAGGTGCTTCGATTGCTGCCAGCATTTTGGAGGGCATTCCCAACGCCACGCGCCTTGTCGCGGGCGGCGACCAAACAGATTGAATCGAGAATCAACACGATCGGAATGTATCGACAGAAGGCGAAGAACCTGAAACGGATGGCGACGGAAGTCGTGGAAAAGTTTCATGGGGAGATCCCATCGACCATGGACGAGCTCGTCTCTCTTGTGGGCGTTGGGAGGAAGACCGCGAGCGTTGTGCTCGTCGCGAGCTTCGACACGCCAGCCATTGCCGTGGACACCCATGTACATCGCATGACAAATCGATTAGGCTGGGTGAAGACGACGACGCCGAAGCAGACGGAAGCCGCGCTCCTGAAACTCGTGCCGCGAGCTTGGTACAAAACGGTGAATCGCGTGTTCGTTAAGCACGGACGTTACATCTGTATCGGATCTCCGCGCTGCTGGGCGTGTCCGGTGCGGGAGCGGTGCACGTTTAAACAAAAAAACCTAACGGCTCCGAAGAATGCTCAAGAGATTCTCGCGGACATCGAGCGCCGAGAAAGAAATCTTGAACGGCTCAGGGAGCAAGCGGTTTAACTATGTTCATTGATCAACATTGGAGCGCGCGCGTGCATCAGATGACCAAACCGTCGTGGCTCTTGCGGCCCGTCGCGATTTTTTGCGCGACGTCGCTTTTGTTCATCATGATGACGGCTCTCTTGTTTGCCTGTTCTCCTGTCGATTGCGACGTGAACCTGTGGGAGCGCGTATGGGGTTCGGCCATCACTCTGGGTGTGCCGCTGTTCATGACATGGCTTGTGACCTTCGGCTTGCAAAAGCTGGTCAAGCGCGAAAGACCGTTTGAAAACGGACGAGGCGCGCCGCTGATCCAAATGGTATGGATAGAACCATCGTTTCCCTCCGCACACGCGGCCCTCGCGTTTGCTACCGCCGCCGTCGGTCTGTTTCGTTACGCTGACGTATTCGGTCCTTGGCTTTTTGTGGCGGCGGCGCTGGTCGCGCTCAGCCGCGTGGCCGTGGGAGTCCATTATCTCTCTGACGTTGTTGTCGGCGCCATGGTGGGTCTGGTCGTTGGTAGCACAACGTGGTACGGGCTCATGTGGCTTTTCTTTATGTCGCCGTGGTTTCACTAGAGTATGACGAAAAAAATCGTGTGCGTTTCAGGAGGCTTCGATCCGATCCATGTGGGTCATGTACGGATGATCCTCGAAGCCAAAAAACTCGGGGATGAGCTTGTGGTGATTTTGAATAACGATAACTGGCTGAAAAAAAAGAAGGGGCACGCGTTTATGCCCGAGGAGCAGCGGCGTGAAATTATTGAGGCGATCAAAGGAGTCGATCGCGTCGTCCTCACTCAGCACGCTCCCGATGACAACGATCGAAGCGTCTGCGAGTCCCTGCGTGAAATTCACCCTGACATTTTTGTCAATGGCGGCGATCGTTTTTCCGACAACATCCCCGAAGCTATCCTCTGCCGCGAGCTTGGCATTGAAACGGTGTTCAACGTGGGTGTCGGCGGCAAAATGCAATCCAGCTCATGGCTCACTGCACAAGACCGCGACGATCGCGCGTGTTTCTGCGCGTCCGGAAAAAAATATATGGAATGCTGCTATCGGAAATAAAGATTTTTTGGTCAGTGTATCGTGGAGAAGATGAGAGGTGTCAGACGCTTATACATGAATGGAAACTATGCTTCGAACCTTCGGCATTTTTTTGGGGCTCGTAATCGTGCTTTTTGTGGTGCTCGCAGGAGGATTTGTGTTCGACGCGTTCCTCGTGGATCCACAAGCGAATGCCGAGTCGGTGATCTTTGAGGTCGAGCGTGGGGACTCGGTGAGTGACATCGCCCTGGGTCTCAATGAGGCGGGCATTATCACCAGTGAACTGTTTTTCAAAATCTATGTGAAGCTCACCGGCAACGCCAGCCATCTTCAGGCAGGCTCCTTTGAGCTGACGCCGGGAATGAACTTCCGCTCTTTGGTCGCCGAGCTGATTGACGCGCAGGCGCAAGAAGTTGAAGTCACGATCCCCGAAGGCTACACGATCGAACAAATCGGCGAGGCAGTGATGAAGGCGCTTCCGGGCATCTCGGAGGAAGATTGGGAGGACGCCACTGGCACGAATGGAAAGTCGATGATCGAGGAGGGTGAGCTCCTTTCAGGGATTCCTGACGATCAGGGAATGGAAGGCTATCTGTTTCCAGACACGTATCGTTTTCGCGTGGATGCGTCCGCACGAACGGTTGCAGAGACTATGGTCTTGACGCTCAAGCGTCGGTTGGCAGAACAGGGGATCGGCGTCCCAGAGAACCTTCGGTTTGCAAATGGCCTGACGTTCCACGAACTCCTCACACTCGCCTCGATCGTTGAGCGCGAGGTGCGCTCACCAGAGGACATGAAGCGCGTGGCCGGCATCTTCTTCACACGTCTCAAGATCGGCATGGCGCTGCAAGCAGACTCCACCGTCAACTATCTCACGGGCAAGCAGGACGCCTCCGTGACTCTGGAGGACAGCCGGATCAACTCGCCCTACAACACGTATCGCGTTCTTGGTTTGCCGCCAGGCCCTATTTCCAACCCCGGCATGAATGCCCTCACCGCCGTGCTTGAACCCCTCGACTCCGACGACTTGTACTTCTTGACGACGCCCGAGGGTGAGGTGATTTACGCCAGGTCATTCGATGAGCATGTGGCGAACAAGTATCAGTATTTGAAGTGACATATTTGAAGTGAGGATTGACGGAAACGAATCTTTGCGGTAGCCTCGCCTGAGCGATGAAAGGAGGAACCCAGTGGCTCCATTTCAGTTTTGTTGGCCGGATCCGTGGAAGCCGGTCATGGTTGCGCGGGATTTCACGCTCCTGAGAGACAGGGAAGGCCCGCTTGCGGTGGAAGGTATGCGGCTCATCGAACTCATTGCCGGATGCCTGTACGAGATTCCCCCGCAGAGGGCAGGGGCAGGACTCGAGCAGATCAAGGAATTGCGCGCAGGCAAAATCCTCTCGCGCAACCTCAAGGTATCCAAGCGGATGAACGGGGGAACGCTGGAGGAGGAAGGCCAGCAGTGCTTCATCTCCTACGACGGCGTGTACAAGGCGCGTCGGGGGCTTGGGCGCGCGGATCGCCGCGGCCAGGGCAGCGAGATTCCGGATCTTCAGCGATGGGACGGAACTTTCGAAACCCTGATGAGGACATCCTGGGAGCTGCGTCGTTCCGGGGAGGACGAGCGGGCGCAGTTCGTCCTGGTCGCCGTCCAGTCTGCCCAGGCGCACGAGCGCGTCTTGGACGAGGATAAACGTCGGGCGCTCAGCCGTACGCTCCAGACGGTTTCTTTGAAAGACCGTCCCGAGTGTATCCCGCTGGTGTGCTTTGCCGGCCACAATCGTCTGATCGCGCGCATCCAAGCCGTGCGCGGCATCGGCCGGCGCATGAGCCTGCGTGAGCTCGTGCTTGAACACACGATTGATCGCCTGCGCGAGATTTGCCGCGAGGTGAGCATCTCTCAGGAGTACCGGCTGCGCAAGCCGTGGATGGCTCCTGGCCCCAAGCGCACGCCGAGACTTGTGCGCCAGGAGGCCGAGCGGTTGGAAGATGCCGCGCGGCGCCTGCGCCTCATCGGTCTGCGGCCGCTCAATCGGTCATTCGTCCGAGCGGCGAACGATCTGGCCGAGGCGGCTCGGCTTCTGCGCGAAGCGGCGGCAGGTCGCAACGGCGACACGATCGATTGCGCGCGCGAAGTCATCGGCCGCGTGTACCGATCCATGCGCCAGCTCGAGTGCCATTGGCAGCTGGAGGAGATCTTGTCCCTGTTGGCCAGCTTGCGGGACCGCGGGGAGACGCTGTCGCCTTCCCAGCAGCTGGCTTGGCACGAGGAGCTGCGTCTCGTGCATCGGCGTCTGACCACGGTGGATCGACTCACGGGCAAGCGGCTGGAAGACGGTTTTGTCCATCCCGTGCTCCACCGCGTGGTGCCCCATGTCCACTTGGCCGACGTCCACCTGATGCGCTCGTTGCGCGACGGCGGGCCGAATCTGGAAAAAGTGTACGAAGAACTGCGGACCGCTTGCGAGCCGCTATGAACGCACCGACCTTTTACGGGTCGGTTTTCTGATATGTTAGAATGTCCTGGCTATGAAAGAGTTTGTGCTTCAGGACGAGGGAAATCAGAACCGTCTCAAGATCAACTATCAGGAGGAATTGAATCCTGAGCAGCTCGACGTCGTGCTTCATGGCGACGGCCCGTGTTTGGTGTTGGCGGGCGCCGGTTCGGGGAAGACCAGGACGATCACGTATCGTGTGGCCTATTTGCTTGAGCGCGGCGTGGCGCCTGGGGCTATTTTGCTGGTGACCTTCACGAACAAGGCGTCCAAAGAAATGCTCGCGCGGGTAGAGAGTTTGCTGGGGAGTTACCCAACAGGTCTGTGGGGTGGAACGTTTCACTCGGTTGCCAATCGTCTGCTCAGGATCTATGCGTCTGAGATTGGCTACACAAAAAATTTTACGATTCTGGACGAGGAGGACGCCAAGGCGCTCGTCAAGGCGTGCGTGCAGACGCTCGACATCGACACAAGCGCCCGTCGCTTTCCGTCCCCGGGCGTTGTGCACGCGATGGCGAGCTACGCCAGAAACTCAGGACAGACCCTGCGAGCCGTTGTGGAAAACAAGTATCAAAACTTTTACGAGTTGATTTCAACGATCGAGCGCGTCGTGGACCTGTATGAGGCCCGCAAGAAAGACGCGGACTCGATGGACTTTGATGATCTTCTCCTGAAGCTGCGCGAGCTTCTTTTCACGCGGGATGACATCCGACGACGTCTGGCGGCGCAGTTCCGGTATGTGCTCGTGGACGAGTATCAGGATACCAATGTTGTTCAGTCAGAAATCGTGAGGCAGCTTTCAAGCGAGCATGGCCATGTGCTGGTGGTGGGTGACGATGCGCAGTCGATCTATTCGTTCCGCGCGGCGCAGATTCGAAACATCCTCGGGTTTCCAGAAACGCATCCGGGCACGAAGACGTTTCGGCTTACGACGAACTACCGTTCCACGCCGGAGATTTTGGCCGTGGCCAACGCCACCATCCAAAAGAATCAGGAACAGTTTGAAAAGAATCTTTCGTCCGTACGCGGATCGGCTGAGCGGCCCAATCTTGTGCCGGCACAGAGCAGCGCACAGGAGGCGCAATTCATCGCGCAGCGCGTCTTAGCGCTCAGGTCAGAAGGGACGCCCTTGTCTGAGATGGCCGTTCTGTTTCGAGCAGCTTTCCATTCCCAGACGCTCGAGTTCGAGCTCATGAAGCGCGACATTCCCTATGAGTATCGCGGCGGCATGAAATTTTTTGAACGCGCGCACGTGAAAGATGTGATTGCGCACTTGCGTCTGCGTCTCAATACGCACGACGAGGTGGCATGGATGCGCGTGCTCTCCCTCATGAACGGGATCGGTCTTGCCACGGCCCAGAGGATCGTGTCCCAGATTCGTGATGCCTCGTCTCTGGACGAGGTGTTGACGCGCTCACTCGCGATTCCGTCCCGTGCACAGGCGAGTTGGGGGACGCTCTGTAAGTTGCTCTTGAAGCTGAGCCGCGAGGACCTGCCCAGCGATTTGATTCGCATGGTGACAGGCGGGGACTATCAGGATTATCTGCGCGCCGAGTATCCGGACTTCATGGATCGCCTGGAGGATCTGGAACAGTTTGCCATTTTTGCGGAAGGATATGCGGACCTACGGTCGCTCCTTGATGAGGTGTCCTTGAGCGCCGACTTTGGTTCCGTGCGTGAGCAGGGTTCGTCTGAGGATGAGGAGAAGATTGTTCTCTCCACCATTCATCAGGCCAAGGGGCTTGAGTGGGACGCGGTGTTTGTGATGCACCTGTGCAACGACAAGTTTCCCAATCCGCGCGCGCTCACAGAGGCCGGGGGACTTGAGGAAGAGCGGCGCCTGTTTTACGTGGCGACCACGCGCGCAAGGAAGCACTTGTTTTTCACGTACCCCATCACCAGCGGCTATGATACGATGATGCTCAGCCAACCGTCGCTGTTTCTTGAAGAGCTGCCAGGCGGCCTGCTCGAAGAAGTGAGGCTGAAACGTTCTTTCATGGCAGGAGCCGCGCTGGAAAATAGCGACGCGACGATCGTGCTGGACGCACTCGGTGAGCGGACGCCGAGCAAGGACGTGAGCAAGATGAGTTTTTTAAGAGGAGTCGATGAGTTATGAACTACAACGAACGCTCACTTGAGTTGCACAAACAAAAAAGGGGAAAGCTGGTTATTCAGTCGAGCTTTCCGCTTGAGACGCGGGAGGATTTATCTGTGGCCTATACGCCAGGAGTTGCGCAGCCGTGTTTGGAAATTGCCAAGGACAAGAATCTTGCGTGGGAGCTGACGATCAAGGGTCACTCGGTGGCGGTGGTATCAGATGGGTCGGCGGTGCTGGGGCTCGGAAACATTGGGCCCGAGGCTGGCTTGCCGGTCATGGAGGGTAAGGCGATTTTGTTTAAGCACTTTGCCGGGATCGATGCGTATCCGATTTGTTTGGACGTGCATGACGTGGACGGAATCGTGGCGGCGGTGAAGGCGATCGCGCCAGGGTTTGGGGGAATCAACTTGGAAGATATTGCCGCGCCGGTCTGTTTTGAAGTGGAGCGACGGCTTGTGGAAGAGCTCGACATTCCCGTGATGCATGACGATCAGCATGGCACGGCCGTGGTGGTGCTCGCGGGACTATTGAACGCGCTCAAGGTCGTCGGAAAGAAACTCGAGGACGTGTCGGTTGTCATCTCGGGCGCCGGCGCCGGTGGCATGGGGATTACGCACTTACTTTTTGAGGCAGGACTGACAAAGCTCGCCATGTTGGATTCAAAAGGCCTCATTGCTCCTGGGCGCGAGGGGATGAACACATACAAAGAAACGCTCGCGGCGCGCATCAATCCGGAAGGACGCACAGGCCGTCTCGCGGAGGCGCTCGTGGGAGCGGATGTCTTTATCGGTGTGAGTCAGCCAGGACTCGTGAACGCGGACATGGTACGCAGCATGACGGACAAGGCGATCGTGTTTGCGATGGCTAATCCCGTTCCGGAGGTCATGCCTGACGAAGCACGTGCAGGCAGAGCCGCCGTTGTTGCCACAGGACGGTCAGATTATCCAAATCAGGTGAACAACGTGCTGGCTTTCCCCGGGATTTTTAAGGGAGCTCTCGATGGAAAACTCCGTCGCATCACACCAGCGATGCTCGTCGCCGCCGCGCACGCGCTCGCGAAGCTCGTGCCAGAACCGACCAGCGAGAAAATCATGCCGTCGCCGTTTGAGCCTGGACTGGCGGACGTGGTGGCAGAGGCGGTGAAGCGCGTTGCGTAGTATGCTCCAGGATCGAAACAATCGTGTTCGCCGATGGGGATCGACCTCCGTGACTGCCATCGTAGTTCTTGTCTTGTTTATTTTGTTTATTTTTGCCGTGCGGTGGTTTCGATCTGAGCCTGTCGTGGAAGAGTCGGTTGTCTCCTCGATTGCGAATGTCCTCAAGCCTGATCCCATCTCGCAAGCCGTGATCGACGGGGCGATTGACACAAAAAGCCGCGAGGCGACGCTCAACTGGGTGGCGACCGGTGAACGTGTAGGCGCGGCAACGCGTGGTGAGAAAGATGATCGGTACTATTTTGAGATGAGAGCATCTCTTTCCGAGATCGATCGAGAAGTCTCGTACTACCAGGTCTGGCTTTTGAGCCTGTTGCCGTACGACTTCTTTTCGCTTGGCGAGATGGTGACGGATGAAGAAGGATATTTCGTGCTTGAGTGGGAAGCGCCCAACGATGAAGATTACTCGAGCTACACGCAGGTGATTGTCACCGTGAATCAGTATGAGGGGAGTTCAGATCCAGGGACGCACTTAGTTGAAGGTGAGTTTGGAAATTAAATACAGAAGACGGTTGTTTGTTCGCTCACGGCACATCGTGATCGAAGTGGAAGCCGCTTGAGCGAGATTTGAACTCGGCCTGGAGTGTGCCAGCACGTTTCCAGATACCCGCGCCGTAACGGTGCTGGAGTTGATCAAGAGAAGAGAGGACGGAACGCATGCGTCGTTCTTTTTTGAATAAGGAGATGCGTTTTGGGTCCGGACAGACCATAGAGGCTGTGATGCCCAACAGGCGCACAAGCCTTGAAGGAGCGACTTGAAAAAACGGTCGCAGGATGCGCCAGACAATTTCAAATAGAGCAAGTCCGTCAGTGAGAGGTTCCTGGCTCGTCCTTTGTTCTCCATGACCAGAGAAGTCTGCAAATCGAACATACGCGGACACGCGACAGGCCGCAACGCCATCGCGGCGCATGCGCCAAGCGACTTTGTCGGCAAGGCCCAAGAGGTAGCGTTTGAGTATGGTTAGGTCGTTGGTATTTTCGGGGAGCGTGTAAGAGTGGCCGTAGGATTTAGGTGAGTCAGGAGTGGAGGTGGTGACGTGTTCGATTTCCCGGCCCCAGGCGGCTTCGTGGAGCCAGACTCCGTAGCTGTCAAATGCTTCGACGAGCCGGTCAACAGGAAACTCCCGCAGCTGGGCAAAGGTTTCGATCCCAAGGTCACTGAGCCGTTCACGAATACGTCCACCAATGCCGCAGAGGTCTTCTAAGTTGGACCGGTCTAATAACTCGAGTACCTCGTGTGCCTGAACGACCGTGAGGCCGTTTGGTTTTACAGACTCGGATGCAAGTTTCGCCATGAGACGATTGGGCGCGACGCCAATCGATGCGGTGATGCGTTCGCCGCACTCTTCGCGGACGCGCTCTCGGATGGCTTGGGCCATGAACGCGGCCCCAAGGTAATCCGTTGCTTCTTCTGTGAGGTCTAAAAAACTTTCGTCGACGCTGAATGCTTCTACACGATCCGTGAACGACCGGTAGATCGCGTTGAAGCGGCGCGTGATGTCTGAGTATTTTTCTGGGTCGCCCGGGTACAAAATAATCGAAGGGCAAATTTTTTTTGCCTCCCACGTCGACATGGCTGTTTTCACTCCCAGCCGTTTGGCCTCGATGGAAGCCGTTGCCACAATGGATCGCTTTTGATTTTTGCCCGTGATGCCAATGGGCTTTCCGCGCAAAAACGGATTTGCTTGCTGCTCAACAGACGCAAAGTAGGAATTCATGTCGATGTGAAGAATGATACGACTATCCATCCGCATAGAGCTCGACGAGCCGCCACTCGAGTATTTCTGGATCGAGCTTGAGCTTAAAATAATTGGTGGCATCAGAGACCGAGAAATAGAAGACGCGTTTGGTTCCCTCACGCGCCGTATGGACGAGGTTGACCTTCTCGAGTTTGTAATCGCGCTCATTCCACCGCATCGCGTGGGGAACCACGCGGTTGTTTTTGAAGGAGACGATCACGTCGATAGGATCGTTGAGAAGCTCATGCATAGAGACCTCCTTTTGTGACGCGCGACATCATGTATCGGATGATTTGTTTCGTGCGGCGACGGCTTGTGCGAAGCCTGAGCGTGCGCAGGCTTTTGAGGACGCGTTCTTCACGGCGGCTGGGAAGAAAGGAAAGAGTGATCGCGTGATAACGAAGGGTAGCGATGGACATATGGGGGATGGGATCACTCTTAAGGGTTAGGAATGACGCAGAAGTCTCGCCTTGGCAATTCGAAGTCTACTGGTACAACGCGTGATCCCAACGCGCTGTATCAGCAGGCCACGAACGGCCAAGGACTCATTGTTTTCTTACACAGGCTGAAACTTACGGATCACGGCACGGACGACTCCTTGGATGATGCAGTCTTGGACATAGAGTGGGTCCATGGAGCTGTTGGCGGGTTGTAGGCGGATCCGATTCCGCTCGCGGTAAAACCGTTTGAGCGTGGCAAACGCGTTGTCGAGCAGAGCCACGACCACCTCGCCGTTGCGAGGGCTTGGATTGCGTTCGATCACGACGAAGTCGCCATCGAGAATCCCATCTTCGATCATGGATCGGCCTTTGACGCGCAAGACGTATGAGTTCGCGCTATCCATCACGAAGTCCGCTGGCACGGCCATGGCTTCGTTTTCTTGTACGGCTTCAATCGGCACGCCTGCCGTGATGAGACCAAGCAGCGGGAGAAGGACCGATGGGCCGCTTGCTGACTCTTCTACCAGCTCGATCGAGCGCGCTTCGCCCTCCTCGCCAATATGGATGAGACCTTTTTCAACGAGCGATTGGACATGACCATGGATCGTTGCAGGGGACGAGAGTTCAAAGTGCTCGGCGATTTCCCGATACGACGGTGCGTAGCCGTTGTCTTCGATCTGCTCGCGGATAAACTCGAGCATCTCAGATTGTTTTTTTGTAAGAGGAGGCATAGGAGGTTGTGTTCGTTTTATGTTCGTATGGTAGCCCGAACAAAAACCGAACGCAATAGATGAGTGTGGATAAGTCGTTTTGTGCACTGCACATCCCCATGTTGTCCGATGACAGGCGGAAAGCGGTTTGATATTCTGCTGGAGGAATTTGTTCATCCCCTCTGCGCCCTCCCCCTCCTCCCTATGCTTAAAACCGTCGAGTCCGTTACCCAAGGGCACCCCGACAAAGTTTGCGACCAGATTGCCGACGCCATCGTCGACGAGTATTTGCGCCGAGATACGTTTTCGCGCGTGGATGTGAACGTCATGGGAAGCCACGGCATGATGATGATCGGCGGGGAAGTGACGTCGACGGCAGATTTTGACATCGGCGCGCTCGCAAAAAAAGTGTATGAAGAGATCGGCTACCATGACGACCTGGAAGTATTCGTCAACATCGAGACGCAGTCAGACGAGATGAAACGCATCCATAACGGCGTGACGGACAACGTGGTGGTGAACGGCTATGCGACAGGCGAGACCCGCGAGCTCATGCCGCGTGCGGTCGTCTACGCGCACAACCTGGCGCGCCGGCTCGATGACCTGCGCCGCACGGACCCCGCGTTCTCCTGGCTCAAGCCCGACGGCAAGGTCCAGATCACGATGGACGGCTCCCGCGTGAAAGCCGTAACGATCCTTGCCTCGCACCAAGTGAGCATGAAGGACCGCGATGTACAGACCGCTCTTTTGGAACGTGTGCTCATTCCCGTCGTGGGAGAGGAAGGCGTACAGATCGTAATCAATCCCATCGGTTCCTTCACCGAGGTCGGTTTTCGCGCGGACTCAGGCGCGAGTGGGCGCAAGGTGAGCGTGGATACCTACGGAGGTCTCATTCCCCATGGCGATTCGTCGCTCTCGGGTAAGGACCCAAACAAAGTGAACCGCGCGGGAGCGTGCATGGCGAGATTTGCCGCGCGTTCGATCGTCGAGCAAGGTCTGGCGAGCGCCGCGCTTGTGAATCTTGTTTACTCGATGGGGCGCGCAGAGCCTATCCATGTGCAGGCAACGGCCTCGCCCATAGGCGGTCTACGGCCGAGGGCGATGGGGGAAAAGTCGCAAGGCGCGAAGATGGATCTCACGAACTTGATCCGACAAGAATTTGATTTCCGTCCTGAGGCGATCGTGGAGAGACTTCAGCTTCTGCAGCCTCTCTATCGCGCCACAGCGTCCTACGGACATTTTGGGCGTAATGGTTTCCCGTGGGAGGAATGTCTTGTGTTATAATTCCTCCCGTATGAAAGGGAGGAACGCAGATCATGCCAACCGGTCAGTCGCGGCGGTCGTCGCGATTGTTTTAGTAGCGAGCGCGTTTCTCTTTTTACGAGGAGCGCCGGAGCAAGTCGTGGGGGTCTCGCAAGACGGCTTGGTGCGCGCCTCCGGGCTCACGCGTTCCGCGGGAAGCCTTGTGGTTGAGCGCATCGACGACGTGGAGACATCCGTGACGGCTGTCAGAAGCCCTGTCTATGAAGTTTCTTTCACGGGAAACGGACGCCTGGATCAAGGGGAGCTCGTGATGGAGATCGACGAGGACGAATCGCTCTCCGATAGTGCCTTGTACGCCTTTGATCGCGAGACACTCAACTGGATTGAGCTCCCAACGCTCTTTGACCTGTCGCACGCAACCCTCTCGACGTCGCTCTCGTTCTCCGGAAGCTTACTCGTGGTGGCTGGCGCGCGAGAATAAATTTGATGTGCATAACTTTGATGTGTTATAATCGAACCAATCTTTTTTCTTAACGTCCTTTTTTTCTACGGAGCATTTTATGCCAACAAAAAAAAAGCCGGCCGCGGCCGCGCCTGAGAGCGTTCCAGCAAAACCGGTTGCGAAAAAGAAGATCGCGAAAAAATCCAGCAAGCCCACAGCCGCCAAAAAACAAACGCTGGTTCTGGACAATGCGCCGGTCCTCATGCAAGAGACGGAAGTGCACAAGCCCGACCACACCATCGAGGTGCATCGCAAGTTCGTCCTGGTGGGCACTTGCTCCCAGTGCGAGCACATGCCCATGCACGCCGGCAGGCTCGTGGCGCTTCTCTCGGTGGTCATCGCCGTCTTGTCCGTCATGCTCATCGCAAAGTCCTCCCCCATCGACTTCAGCCAGTTCCAATTCAGCTTTGCCCAGCAGGAGGAATTACCTCAATCCGATTCCGCATTAACAGGAGGCTCTCGCTAACTATGAAACGTTTCGCTTTTGCGCTCGCGGGCGCGCTCATGCTCTTGGGAGCAGGCTGTTCCCAGCCGGCTCAGGAGGCATCTGAAATCACCTTTACCTATCCCGACACTGTGGCAGAAGAAACACCAGAGGTCCTCTGGACATTCCCAGGAACGCTTCCTGATGAGCAGATCGCTGGGAAACAAATCCGCATCACGACCGAGAAAGGCGACATCGTGTTTGAATTGTTTGAGGACACGGCCCCTATGACCGTTTCTAACTTCGTGTACCTGACCACCGGCGGTTATTACGATGGTCTCGCCTTCCATCGCCGTGAGGAAGGGTTCGTGATTCAAGGCGGGGATCCCAACGGGGATGGCACAGGCGGGCCTGGATATGATTTTGCCGATGAGCTCGACGATGCGTATGCGTATGAACGCGGGATCGTCGCGATGGCCAACCGCGGCCCGGACACGAACGGCTCCCAGTTTTTCATCATGCTGGACGACACGCCGCTGCCTAAGGCCTACACGATTTTTGGCCGCGTGACAGAGGGCCTGGACGTGGTCGATGAGATCGTCGTGGGAGACGTGATGGGGCGCGTGACGGTAGAAGATCGACAGCCATAATATGTTCACGCAACGCAGGGTCGAGATTCTCGTCCCTGCGTTTTTAGTTTGTCTGGTCGCTGTGCCATTTGTGGCGGGGTGGGTGGTTTCTGGGAGAGCTCTTACGGAATCGGATAGGACGTATTTGACCGATAGGACCTATGAAGAGGACCGTTCGTCGGACCACACGCCTCTGCCAGAGGAAGTCCGCGGTCTGTATTGGACGGCCGCCACGGCCCTGTCCTCGCGCGCGGACGAGCTGCTTGCGTACATGAAGGCGTCCGGTCTCAACACGGTCGTGATCGACGCTAAGTACGACAATGGTGTCGTGGCGGCATTTCCGTCGTCCTTGTTCACGACCCTCTACGACGCAGGCATCTACCGCATCGCGCGCGTTGCGGTCATGCGTGACGGCGCGTTTGCGCTCGCCCATCCCGAGGTCGCCCTGCGCACGGCCTCGGGCGCGCTCTGGCAAGACAAGGTCGGCTCGCTCTGGGTGGATCCAGCCGCGCCCGACGTGACACAGGAGGCCATCGCGCTCGGCCGCGCGCTCTACGCCGCGGGGTTCGACGAGATCCAGTATGACTATGTGCGTTTCGCCTCCGACGGCGAGGTGCGTGCGATCGTGTATCCGATCTGGGACGGCACAACGTCCAAGGCCGAAGTCATGCAGCGTTTCTTCAGGACGGTGGGCGGCGCGCTTGGGGTAGACGGCATTCCGGTTTCGTTCGATCTTTTCGGCATGACGTTCTGGTCTTTGGGTGACTTCAATATCGGCCAGCGCCTGGTTGACGTGCTGCCGTATGCCGACTGGGTGTCACCTATGGTGTATCCGTCGCATTATCCAGACGGCTTCAAGGGATACGAGAATCCGGCTGAGGCGCCCTATCAGATCGTGAAGCAGTCGCTCGATGAGGGCTTGCGGCTGATGCACGGCGTGTATGCCGGCTCGGATGAAGCACTCGCCTCGCACTTCCGTCCCTGGCTGCAAGATTTCGATATCGGCGCCGTGTACACGAGCGACTACATCGAAGCACAAATCGCCGCCGCCCGCGACACCGGCGCTTCCGGCTGGCTCTTGTGGAACGCGCGCAACGTGTACGAGGCGGCGGATTACAGAGAAAGTCGCGTCAGTTCCGAGACTTTTTGAAAAGGACTCACACCCACGTGCCTTCTCCTCTCATAGGCGGCAGCCACTGCTGCCGCGTTCGAGTGCGCGTACGCTTCGGAAGCGGGAGCAGTGGCTCCCGCCTCTCATGAATTAAAAATAAAAGCGGCCGGGGAGTCCAGCCGCGCGTTGAACACGTTTTTGTTTCAGTCCTCTCTACCCGAGGTAGGACCGGCACTCGGTGATCATCCGGCCCGTGCGCGCGTACCAGCGCAGGAGGGAGCCTTCCAGACGCAACCGGTAGATCGCGTGGCTGCCCTTGCCCAGTGAGGACGACGTCGGGTCACTGGTGAACACGCCCCAACAGCGGGGATGATCGAAGCCGCTCGCCACGGCATACACGTGCTTGCCGTGGGTCACGACCTGGCGGAGGTCGAACACGCATCCTGCTGCGCCTTCGATTTCACTCCAGGTGAACGACCCGTTCTCCTCTCGACGTCCGACCACGAGGAGTTGGCCGCCGCCCATCAGAGAGACCGAGGCGCGGAAGCCGTCTTGCATGAGGAGGAAGTCGTTGATGTGCGTTGCCAGGACGTGCTGCCAGCGCACACGCGTGTCACCCAAGTCGTCGTATTCCAGGATCTGGAGGTTCGTGGTCGTGTCCTTGCAGATGAGGAACGAGCCGATCTCCTTCACGGGAGTCGTGGGGAGCTTGAAGGACAGTTGGCTACTGTCTGGCAGGACGACCAGGGTGCGATCGCCGCACCGCGTGCGGACGCTCCCATTGCCCGTGAGGACCGGATCCCCGCTGACCTCGCCCAAGTCCTCCCAGGCACTTGCGTGCAGGGGGAGCTTCAGGAGCTTCCCGTCGACGCGAGCGAACACCGAGCCGTTCCACGTGATGACCGGCGCGGAGATGGACGCGGCCTGGAGCTCCTGGTCATTGTTCACGATCAGCCAGCGTCCCTCGCCACGGGAGATGACCACCGCGATGATGACGTGACCGAAGTCTTCGGCCGTGTACCCGTGCACGGCGGCCTGGACGCGACAGTCGGGCTCCCACCAGGGGATGGACAGCTCCTCCCAATCGGTCGTGACGTGAGGCCTGGCATCGAGGCAGCGGATCAATCCGCTGCCGCTCCACACGCACAGCGTGTTGCCCGTGAGGACGGCACCGATCGGATCGGAGAATCGACGTGACCAAGGGTAATCGTAACCCTCACTCAGGATCGATTGATCGAGGTGCCAGATGAACGGATCGCGAGAGAGGATGGTTCTCTCAAGTGCATATCCGTCCGTGTCGAACACCTGTCCCTCGTTGGTCGTGACCAGAGGGACTCCATCGACGCAGGAGAACGCGCCTCCCACGACTCGATCCGCCTTCTGCTCCCACGGGTTGAGTCCAGTCCACACGTGGCCGTCCTTGGTGAGGCCCGCGCAGACATCCTCTCCGCGCTTGTTCATGACGCACACGGTCGTGAGGTCGAGGCTCTTGGGCAGAAGGTTGCCCCACTGCGTCTCGAACACCTCGCCCGGCGTGAGCATCCGGAAAGGATCCTCCATGAACCGTTCCAGCAGTTCGACGGGGAGAGTACCCTCCTCGATCGCCTCCCAGACTTCCCTGCCTACACCGGCCAGACGCCGTGCTTCCTTGGTGAGTACCATTGCTTCTCCTGTTCACCACTGTGTCAGGCGGTATGCCTGACAGCTTCGGGTGAACCTGGGCTTGTGCCCAGTGGATGGAGCCTAACAGATATTGTTTGTATTGAAAAGGGCTTACGTCCCATGTCCTTCCTATACCGTCCGTATAGGCGGCAGCCCCTGCTGCCGCGTTTGGATGCGCGTCCGCATCGGAAGCGGGAGCAGTGGCTCCCTCGGCCGTGCCCGTCCTACGGGCGAGGCGGGCGAGGCCCGCCTATGAATAAAAAACCCACCGTCGCTAAAGCTTCGGTGGGCGCGTCAGGCAGTATGGATTCTTCAGGCCACGAGCCTGAAGTCGTTGTATCCACTCCCGCCGTCGAAGCACAGGGAGTGGAACCCATCCGGCGCGTACGAGTCGCGAGTGTTCTGGAGGTACCGCGCCGCGATGCGCTGAAGCGCCGGAAGACGTTCGTGCGGTACGAGTCGGTTCATGTCCTCGACGAACAACGCGACCTCATCCTGATCCCACCCGATGAACGACAGGAGCGACACGAACGCGTACTCGGGTCGGTACACATTCGCTCCGTAGCGATAGCCGTACTTGGTCAGCACCCCGTCGCGCTTCGCGAACTGGCGCCCTTCCGGCCAGCGGCGGATGTAGGTCATGAAGCCGTAGTACTCCATGGCCCACAGGTAGCTGTGGACGCTGAAGTTCGCGTCGATGTCACCCGTCTTCATGGGGTCCATGTGGTTGTACGCGCGGATTCCGAGCCGCCACATGAGGTGGTACGGAGTAACCGCCTGCGGCGTGTCGAGCACCCCGTCACGGATGACCGATGCCACCGTGACCGTCGGCGATGCGGTGGTGCGCTCGATCACGGCCTCGGAAAGGTTGGGACAGGTCGGCTGGGCGTGACGCACGCCGAGCTTCTTTTTGAAGGCAGAGTCCATTGTTCTTCCTTCCCCGCGTCGCGCGGGGCGTTGGTGGTGTTGGTCGCGAACCTGTTGTCTCGCCGTTTTTGTGAACGGCGCGAAATCGTTTGGAAGAATAGAAACGATTCCGATCCCATAGATATCTTCACCTGCTCTTTGAATTCGTTGAATCCCAAGAAAACAGCATGCAAGATAACGGCTCACTCTAGCCGTTTTTTGTGATTTTGTCAAACGTCTATGAATGAAAAAACCCACCGTCGCTAAAGCTGAGGTGGGCGTGGCCTGACCGGTGAGGGTCAAGCAGATTCGGCGTCGATGACTCGCAGGGTTGCCTTGCCCGTGATCTGGCACAGGAGCTCCCAGGTCTGGCACGCGTTATCGGGGCACGAGTAGATGGTCGTGTCGGTCTTGGCGCCTTGCGTTTGCACCGCGACGGGTTTGCCGCAGTGCGTGCAATTGAAGTGGCCGCGGGCGTTCCGACGCCGACGGTTCCACTCCAGCCACCAGGCCGTGAGCTCGAGCGTCGCCTGTGCGTCATCGGGCGCGCCCGTAAGATCCGCCCCCAAAGGGAGCTCATGCAGGCCCCGAGCAACGATCCACGAGAGGATCGGCAGGAGGCTCTCACGCAATGGCTCTGGCAGCTCATCGGGCAGGAGCGTGTGATGGAGCTCACCCACGAGATGCGTCCAGTCGATGCCGTCGGGGTCCATCTGGATCACGAGGGAAAAAGAGGGTTGAGGGGCGCGGTCAGACAAGGAACTCCTCCAAGACAAGAGACCTCTGCTATAATAGCACCATGCATCCCGCTATTACAGAGAAGACCTTTTACCAATACCTCAAGTGCCCCAACTGGGTGTATTTAGATTTACACGCGTTTGAACCCAGACCGCACGAAGCACTTCTCTCTCGTCTGCAAGACGACGGCCTGCTGCCGGAGAAAGAACGCGAGCTGCTCACCGACCGTCAGGACACAGCCGAGGTGACGGCCGAGGACCCGGACGAGGCTTTCACTCAGACGCTCGCTTTCATGCGCGAGGGGCGCCACACCATTTATCACGGCGTCCTCGTCGACAAGCACTGGGTGGGACATCCGGACATCTTGGAGCGCGTGGAGGGCCAGTCGCGCCTGGGGCATTATTATTATGTGGCGGCGGATTTGAAGCGCACGCGGTTCGTGCGCGACGATCATAAGTTCCAGGGTTGTTTTTACGCTGAGCTTCTCGAGCGCGTGCAGGGCGTGAAGCCGGTGCAAGGCTATGTCATGACGCCGGACAGGGAAGTCATCCCGTATCTCATTGAGGAGTTTGAAGCCCAGTACGAGATCACGCTCACCGAGATTGAAAAAATCGTCGCCGGCAAACGGCCCGCGCATTTTGTGACCTCTGGCTGCAAGCAGTCACCATGGTTTGCTGAGTGTCGCAGCGAGTCGGAAGCGTGCGACGACCTCTCGCTCTTGAACCGCGTGTGGCGCGAGGAAGTGCATCGGCTTGAGGAGGCTGGCGTCACGACCATCGGCGCGCTCGCGCTCAGGAGCGTGCCAGACCTTGAACGGCTGTGCCCGGAGGTGAGCTCCACGCGTTTGGAAATTATGCGCGACCAGGCGATCGCCATCAAAGAAGGCCGTCACCTCATTCGGGGGCACGTGCAGATGCCGGAAGCGCGCGTGGAATTATTTTTCGACATTGAGAGCGACCCGCTGCGCGACTTTGATTATCTCCTGGGTGTCCTGGAGGTGACGAGCCATGGCGAGCAGTACCATTCCTTTTTTGCCGCCGCGCCGGAGCAAGAGGCGCAGATGTGGAAAGAGTTCGTGGCGTTCATCGAGGGTCATATGGACGCGCCCATCTATCACTATGGCTGGTTTGAGCGCGAGGTGGTGGAGCGGTTTGCCGCCCGCTACGGCATTTCCGAAATCGCGCGCCAGGCGCTGCAGGAGAATATGCTCGACCTGCTCGATCTCATCCGGCCCGCCGTGATTTTTCCGCTCTCGTTTTATTCGCTTAAAGACTTGGGCGCCTACATCGGGTTCCAGTGGAGGAGCGAGGACGCCTCGGGCGCCAACTCGGTCCTGTGGTTTGAGGAGTGGCTCAAAAAGAAAACCCCCAAGCTCCTGCAGAAGATCCTTGAGTATAATGAAGATGACGTGCGCGCCACGCATCGCCTGCAGCGGTGGGTGAGGGAACACGCCAGTTTATGAAATCGCCGCGCCTCATCCTCCTGCTTGCAGCCCTCGTGGTCATCGGGGCCGTCCTCGTGAACGTCGCGAGTAACTCCGACGACAGAGCGTCTTCGGTTCGTCCAGACGCGCCTCAGGGTGACGGCGCGCGCGCGGTCCTCACGGAGAGTTCCTGTACAACCGCGGGCGGTATCTGGAACGCCTGCGGTTCTGCCTGCCGCACCACGCCCGACGCGCCGTGTATCGAGGTGTGCGTGGAGTACTGTCAGTGCGCTTCAGATACGCAATGTCCTACCGGCCTTACCTGCGGCGACTTCGTTGACGGAGTCGGCGTCTGCCTATGAAAGCCATTCGACTTTTTGTCACAAGCATGATCCTCCTCATCGCCCTGGGCGCGGCGTTGTATTCGTCTCGCGTGGACGTGATGGAGTGGATTCGGGAGGCAACGGCGCCTGTGTTGCCGGAGGCGGTGGAGTATGAGGCGGTAGAAGAGACTCGTGATGATTCGGTAGACCCAAACTTTAGCCTGGATGAAGCTGCGGAAGTGATCGATGAAACTCCATCCGTCCCATCCGTACCATCCGTACCATCCGACCCATCGCCCACACAGGACGCCTCAGACCAAACAGCACCGACCGCCATCAACCTCGCCGTTCCCTTCACGCCCCAAGCGCCGCATGCCGACTGGGGAGAGCCGTACAAAGAAGCGTGCGAGGAGGCGAGCGTGTACATGGTGCGTCGGTTCTACGAAGGCACGCCCGAGGGTCTCATGAATGCCGATCAGGCAGATGCCGACCTCTTGCAGATCGTGGCGTTTGAGCGCGAGCTGTTCGGCTTCTATGAAGACACCACCGCCGAACAGACAGCCACGCTCGCCGAGCTCATGTTCGGGTACGCAGGTGAGCTCATCGAGAACCCAACCGTAGACGACATCAAGACCCACTTGATCTTGGGCCATCCCGTGATCGTCCCGGCCGCCGGACGCGAGCTCGGCAATCCGTACTTCACTGCGCCCGGGCCGCTCTACCACATGCTCGTCATCCGCGGTTACACGCAAGAGAATCAGTTCATCGTAAACGATCCTGGCACCTCCCGCGGCGAGGCGTACCTCTACGACTTTGACACGCTCATGAATGCGATGCACGATTGGAACAACGGCGGCGAGATCACGGAAGGAAGGAAGGTCGTGCTCGTACTTACGCCGTAACCCTATGGACTATTTTCTCGGTGGTTCTCTTGGAGGCTTAGTCGCATTCGTGTTTGCGATTCCCGCGATTCTCTTGGAGGTCACGCAAAAAGGCGGGGTGAGCGAGGCGCCGCTCGTCATCGACGTGAAGACGATTTTTGGATTCAAGATTCGTGACAAGCATGAGGTCTTTTTGATCGGCCTTTTGCTCCACATCGTAATCGGTTTTCTCTTTGGTCTCATCTACATCATCTTCGTGAAGCGCGGCTGGCTGTTCGTGACGCACGCGCCGTACACGTTTTTGTCGCTGCTGGTCTACGCGATCCTGAGCTGGATCGTCGCCAACCTGGTCGTATACCCGGCGCTGGGTCTGGGAGCCTTCGGCCTCAAGGAAGGCCGTCACGTCTGGATGGAAACGATTGTGTCGCACCTGATCTTGGGCGTGAGCCTGTGGCTTTTGGTGCAGTATTATCAACCTCTCTTTTTTGGCACATGACTCCGTCGCTTTCCGTTTCCCAATATCTCGAGCTCGTAAACGTTTCCCTCGGGCAGATGCCAAGGGATTTTGTGATCGAGGGTGAGGTGTCGGATTTTCGCGTGGCGCAAGGCAAGTGGGTCAGTTTTGATTTGAAGGATGAAAAAGATCAGGCGCTCTTAAAGTGTTTCATGACTGCCTGGCAGTTGAAGACGGCGATCGAAGACGGCATGCGCGTGCAAGTCAAAGGCGCTCCGAAGATTTATGAACGCTTTGGGACGTTTAAGCTCAACGTGACGGACGTCGAGCCGGTGGGAGAAGGAGCGCTGAAGCGCGCCTACGAACTCTTGAAGAAAAAACTGGAGAGCGAGGGACTGTTCGATCTGTCACGCAAGCGCTCGCTGCCAAGGTTCCCAGAGCGCATCGGGCTCATCACCTCGCGCGACGCAGCCGCGTACGGCGACTTTTTGCGCATCTTGAACAACCGCTGGAGCGGCGTGGAGATCCTCTTTCATCAGGTCCATGTCCAAGGCCGCGAAGCCGTGCCGGACATCCTCGAAGCCTTTGCCGCTCTTGGCTCCCTCCATCGTCCTGATGTCATCGTGCTGACCCGAGGCGGCGGGGGACTCGAAGACCTGCAAGCGTTCAACGACGAGCGCATCGCCCGCGCCATCTACGCCTCGCCGATTCCCGTCGTCTGCGCCGTGGGCCATGAGCGCGATGAGTCTCTGTGCGATCTCGTCGCCGACGTCCGCGCCTCCACGCCCAGCAACGCGGCCGAGCGAGTTGTCCCCTCGCGCGAGGACGTGCGCTACGAGGTGCAGACGCTGTGCGATCATCTCTTCACAAAGATGGAGGACGCCCTGCGCGAGCGCGTAACGGTGATCGATGAGGCGACGCGCCGCGTGAGTTTCCTGTTAGAGAGACAGAAGGAACGACTGGCGCGCGTGTCTGAAGATCTGGTCTCCGGCCCGGAGTTCTGGTTCTCGCGGCTCCGAGAGCGGCTTGCTTCCCACGAGCGCGTCCTCAAAGAACTCAACCCAAAACGGGTTCTCGCCCGCGGCTATAGCATCGTACGTTCTGGAGGCCGCGTGCTCACAAGCGTGTCGACCCTTGAAGTGGGGAGCCTGATCCAGGTACAATTTGCGGCAGGTTCAGCGCAGGCGCAGGTGCGTCGCGTAAATGAGAAAGGCCAGCAGACGCTCGTATGACATCGAAAAAAACCGTTCTCAATTTTTCAAAGGCGTTTGAGGAGCTTGAGGGAATCACGCGTTGGTTTGATTCTCAAGAGCAGCTCGATCTGGACAAAGGTTTGAAACAGTTTGAGCGCGGGCTTGAACTCGCCAGCGAGCTCAAGAAAAAACTCTCAGAAGTCGAAAACAAGGTTGAAGAGATCAAAAAGAAATTTGCCGACCCCCTATGACGTACATCCTCTTTCGTTGGATCGTGAACGCTCTCGCCCTGCTCCTGGTCGCCAACGTCGTCCCGGGCTTCGGCGTCGCCTCGCTGTACACCGCGCTCATCGCCGCTCTCGTCTTGGGGCTCGTGAACGCGCTCGTGCGCCCGCTGTTTTTTATCCTGACGCTTCCCATCACGATCCTGACCCTCGGCCTGTTTACCTTCGTTGTGAACGCCTTCATGATCTGGCTCGTCTCCACGATCGTGAAAGGTTTTGTCGTGGAAGGGTTCACCCCCGCCCTCCTCGCCGCTCTCTTGCTCTGGATGATCTCCCTCACAACCAACTGGCTTATTAAACAAGCAAAGGAATCGTAAAATCGCCGCTGGGCGATTTTTCTTATGCCCCATGCCAACGCTCTGCAACCTTCCACGCTCGTCATCTCCGTCGGCGGTTCGCTCGTGGTTCCCAATGGCGGGATCGACGTTGAGTTTCTCAAAGACTTCCAGGGGCTGATTCACGCGCACTTCAAGCGCGGTTGGCGGTTCGTCGTGGTGGTCGGCGGCGGAGGGACGGCGCGCCACTATCAAGAAGCCGCGCGAGGCGTGGGCAAGCTCACGCGCGACGACCTCGACTGGCTGGGGATCCACTCCACGCGGTTGAACGGCCACCTCATGAGGACCGTGTTGCGCGACGTGGCGCACCCCATCATGATCAAAGACCCGACCGGCTCGCTGCGCCAGTGGACCAAGCCCGTCTTGGTCGCGGCCGGATGGAAGCCGGGATGGTCTACCGACTACGTGGCCGCGCGTCTGGCCAAGCGTCTCAAAAGCAAGCTGGTCGTGAACCTCTCCAACGTCGATTACGTCTATGACAAAGATCCGCGCAAGCACAAAGACGCCGAGGCCATCTGCACCATTTCGTGGAAGGCGTTTCGCCGCCTCGTCGGCAACACGTGGGACCCGGGCATGAATGTCCCGTTTGATCCGGTCGCTTCACGCCTGGCGCACCACTCAGGAATCCGCGTGGCGATTTTGAATGGGAAGAATATCTCGAATCTTGAAGGGCTTCTGACTGGCGAACGGTTTATTGGAACCGTCATCGGTTGACGAAAATGGAAAACAGGTTCATGATGGCCGGTCCCGAATCGTCGGGAGTTCCATCCGTCAGGAGGACGCCATGCAGGTAGACTATGTCATCGTGAGTGCTCCCTCTGTACGGGGCACGCCGAGTGAAGATGCCTATACGATCGAGGGGGGAGGCGGAGGTATTCCGTTTTTTCTGGCGATCGCGGACGGACACGGAAACGAGGTGGACGAAGAGGGGACGCTCGTCAAGAAGTCGCCGACCGTCGCGAGGTTTGCCCGGCGTGTCGCCGAAGGGTTGCGCGAGCAGTTTGCACGCTTTCCCGATCCGGCGTTGTTTACAGACACCTTTGACGCCGTGGCCGAGCAGGTAGACGCAGAGTTTCTTCCGCTGACACAGCACCTTCGCCCGCCAGGGTCGTTGGATGTGGGAGCGGTTGCGATCTGCCTCACGGTGGTGGACGGCAAGATCCACCTCGCGCAGACAGGGGACAGTCGCCTCTACGCGGGGTGCACGCGCGGCAGCGGGTTCACGCTTCTCACGCGCGACCACGACGGACGCAACCTGGGGGAGAGGCGGCGCCTGTATCCTCTCATCGAGGAACAGCGTTTTGCCATCCTCCCTTTTTCCGACGTCCTGTCGCCGGTTCCTCCGCGGCTGTTTCGACAGACGGAGCGGGGCTGGTATGGGGGGCTGATCCCCACGCGCACGTTCGGCGATTGGGAGTACCAACCGGCCGTGATCCATACCCCTGAGGTTCAGACCGTTGAGCTCGCCTCTGTGCCTGCGGGAACGCTGTTTGCTCTGTGCTCGGATGGAGGCAATCGCACCGTCGAGGAGGTTCTGGGACGGTTGCGCGGACGCACGGATCAGGGCGCGCTCCTGGAAGCGGCAGAGCTGACGCGAGCGCGCGTGAACGGCCCTTCGGACGACGTGACCATCATCTACTTCCGCGCGCAGCCGTCTTTCTAAGGCGGCTGTTTTTTTCACGGGATCTTCTACGTTTGTTAGTGTCTCCTGGCTGGAGGTCTCACGCCCGACCCAAACCAGAAGTTCCTGATGCCATTCCTACAGCGTCCGCCGTCCCTCACGTTCACGGTTGTTCCCTTGGACGATGGTCAGCCATCGTTTAAAGCCGGTTGCGGACACACCATCTGGAGGATGGAGCGTCTGGTGCTTCACGGCAAGACGGTATGCAAGAGCAATCCGAATTTTTCGGCGCTACCCACCGGCCCTGACGGGTACCGTGCCATCATCGCACCCAAGCAGTGCATACTCTGCCAGTTCGCGGAACCATTCGCGGCCGCGATCGAATGTGCCTGCTGCCATCACGTCATCTTTCGCGGTGACCCCGTGAGCGCCTACTTTTTCACAGGCGAGACTCCCCCCAAGGGATTCGACGAAGCGCGCGCCACGCGCACGCGCAACGGCTTCGTCGGCTGCATGGGATGGGAGTGCTGCCCTACGAGTGGATTCTTCGCAGGTCACTGGACCACGGAGGGAATCCTCACTCCCTTCTCAACCGGTTCCCTCGCCGCGCAAGCGCTCGTCGAGGGGAACATAGTCGTCTCTGACATAGAGGCCTTGAAGGGTTAACCCGCACGCGACAGTCGCTCCTCCGCGGCTGTTTTTCTTTTTGCATTGGACAGGCACACCGGTTTGATTGATAATCTTCACAGAATCCATAGCGAATATTTCATCTCTCTGGTAGACCCAGGCTTCTCCTCCGAAGGCGGATCCGCCTCTCTCGGAAGCCTGGGCCGTATCAACGCCCTCCGTCATCCTGACGACGAGTCCTCGAGGAGGAAGGATCCCATTTCCTTCGAGCGAATGCTCTACAACGGAACCACTCAACTCCGTACGGAATGAACAACGCACCCTAACCGTCTAACCCTCCTCTGCATTTGACAGAAAAACCTCGGCTGGTTATCCTGGGGCTCGAACTAAAGATTTACCGTAGACAACGAGCTGGCATGAGCCATAAGTCTCGTCGAGGTGAACAACGAAAGAGCTCCGCTTTTTCGACCTTGTTCTACGGCGTAAGTCCGTAGTTCATTTATTTAAAGGTCGAACTTTCAATACACTCTCTCTTATGCCCAAAACACGTGCACAAAAGGCAGAGATCGTTGACGAGCTTGCTCAGAAGCTTGGGAAGATGAAGTCCGTCGTGTTCACGAACATTTCGGGATACACCATGGACGATGCCAACGGCCTGCGTCAGAAAGGACGCGCGGTCGGCGTAGAAGTCATGATCGCTAAGAAGACGCTCCTCAACCGAGCGCTTCAGGCAAACGGCTTCACCATCGCCCCGCAAGAGCTCGAGGGCAGCATCCTCACCACCATCGGTTTCGATGATGAGGTCGCCGCCGCCAAGCTCATGGCGGAGTTTGGGAAGGATCGCGAGGCGATCAAGATCGTCGGCGGTATCCTGGAAGGAGCGTTTGTCGGCGCCGCTGCCATCAAACAACTCGCCACTCTGCCAAGCCGCGAGGCACTTCTCGCCAAGCTGGTCGGCTCCCTCAACGCGCCTATCTCCGGCTTCGTCAATGTCCT
Organism: Candidatus Uhrbacteria bacterium; assembly: GCA_016205975.1. Taxonomy (GTDB): domain Bacteria; phylum Patescibacteriota; class Patescibacteriia; order UBA9934; family GWF2-40-263; genus JACRJW01. The sequence continues at coordinate 60,151 of JACQSK010000007.1, forward strand.
TGCCGGGAATCTCCGTTCATTGGTTTGCGTCCTTAATGCTATTAAAGCCACAAAATAAATGCTTATGTCAGACGAAACAAAAACCGTCGAGGTTCCTGAGAAGTTTAAGAGCCTCGTTGCGTCGATCGAGTCCATGTCCGTCTTGGACCTCGCCGATCTCGTGAAAGTCCTCGAAGAGAAGTTCGGCGTGAGTGCCGCGGCTCCTGCCATGATGATGGCCGCCGGTCCGGCCGCTGGCGCCGCCGCCCCTGAAGAGAAGACGAGCTTCGATGTGGAGCTCACCGCCGCCGGCGAGAACAAGATCAATGCCATCAAGGCCGTTCGTGCCATCACGGGCCTTGGTCTCAAAGAGGCGAAGGACCTCGTGGACGGTGCGCCCAAGATGGTGAAAGAAGGCGTGGACAAGGCCACGGCCGACAGCATCCAGAAGCAGTTGGAAGAAGCGGGTGCCAAGGTGACCGTCAAGTAAGAGATACAAAATCCGCGAGGCTGGCTCGCGGATTTTTTTATTCAGAGACGCGGTTGAGGACCGCGCCGTCGATCGTGATCATGTTCGGATCATCGGTGGTGACGACCGTCATGTTATACTCCTTGCTTCCATCTTTGTAGATTTTTTTGACGAGCAGGGATCCATCCAGAAAGCGCTCCGTGATCGCGTAGGTACCTTCTTCTTTATAAGAGGAGTCGGTCGTGAGCGTGTAGCGCGTATCCTGAAACTCATATTCCATCCACCAGGGATACTCGTCTTCGTTGACGCCTTCCGCGCGCCAGGTGCCGGTGAGCTCGTCAACAGAGACGTCGTTGTTTTGGAATCGGGGCCAGAGCAGGAAGCCGCCTACGAGCAGGACAGCGAGGATGAGCGTGAGCCAGTGGTGGAGTTTCATAGGATTAACGGAGGTGACTTGCCGCGATCGAATAAAGTTTCGATCCGGCTAAAAGATAAATGGTGTAGCCCGCTTCGTCAACCGCAAAGTCGGTCAGGCCTTCGAACGCGCCGGAGCGATATTGCACGACGAACTCGCCGCTCTCTTTTTCAAATACGATCAGACGGTGGGTGGCGGGTTCAAGGGCATAGAGGTACCGGCTTTCGGGATTGGTCCACAACCGGATCGCGCTGGTGAGAGGCGGATCCACCACGCCGGCATCCCAGCCGTCCTCGCTGCCGCTGGTAAACCGCGAGATCCTGCCGTTTTTCATGAGCACATACACGCTGCCGTCGATGGCCAAGGACGCGGCATTATCGAAGGAGACGGTGCGGGAGGTGATCCAGTTGGATTCGTCGTTGAACGTCGAACCGCTGCGGGAGAAGCGCAGCACCTGGCCCTCGAGTGCGGCAGAGGTCGGACGCAACACGTACAGACGGTTGGCGTAAGCCTCCAGGTCCACCCAAGAGGCGTGGCTCGCTCCCGTGGCGGTGAGCGTTCCGTCGTCTTGAGAGACAAGCGACACGGCGCCGTCATCGCCTAGAACATAGACGCGCCCTTCTTCCTCGGAGGCGGCGCGCGCGGGAGTGCCCTTGGCGTCATCTCCTACGACGACCTCGAATCGTTTCGTCTCGCGGTTGAACACATAGACGCGGCCGTCGGAACCGAACACATACAGCGCGCCCGCGCTTGAGAGCAGACTGTTGCCGAACACGCCGTCCACCACGCTCGCGAGGTCGCCCAGGAGCGGGGGATTGGGAATGGTGACGAGGTGGCGGATTTCGTCCAGCGCGCTCTCCAGGCTGCTTTGCAGCTCTTGGGATTTGGCCTCGCGCTCAGGCGTGTCTGTGCTGAGGTTTTCGATGAGCGTCTGGGCATTCAGGTAGAGGCTTCTCGCTTGGTCTTCGTCTTTGTAGATCACGGCGCCGCCCGCGCGCTCCATGAGGTCCTCAATGGTGACGAGACTTTCCTGGTAGGTTGTTTCCTCGGCGGTGCGCGCTTGGGAACGCGAGAGGAAGATAATGCCTACGATCAGGACGAGGACCGCCACGGCAATGCCCAGGATCAGAAACTGCGTGCCGCGCGGGACGCGTTGCGTTTGGCGGATGAGCGAGCGCAGCTGGGTCAGGCCGTGTTCCTTGCTGAATCGGATCCGTTTTTTCAGGCGTGTGCGTTCTTGTTCGCTGGCCAGGGTCTTGATGGCCGTGCGGGCGTGGTGAAAGGCGCGCTTGCCAAGGAACAGGAGGACATGCAGCAGCAGGCGGGCGATGCGTTTGAAGGTGGCAGCCGTTGAGTCGCGGGCATTCAGGTCTTGGAGGATGCGTGATTTCGAACGCGTTCGGTTTTTGGCCCACAAGAGGACACGCTGAACCAAGGAAGAAAGTTTCGGACGCTGGTCTTCCAAGAGGTCATGGGTGGAGGACTCCATGCGTTGAAACTCTCCCACGGAGACGTCCGCCCGGAGCACGGCCGTTCGTTCGTCGTTGCCGAGCGCGTGTGCATCGGCGTCGGAAACTTTGAGTACCACGAGCAGCAGGCCGTCCTTGTGTGAGAAGTACTGACGCACTTTTTCAACCGCGCTCACCGGGGGAAGGGTGGAGAGGATCTGGTTCAGCTCGTCTGGGACGATGGCGCGCTGGAGGTCCTTGTCGCAGACGCAGAACACGTCACCCGGATGCAGGTCGCCGTCCAACACGACCGCAAAGGTTTTTTCCCAGGTGGGAAGGGACTGTTCGGTTTGGATGCCGCGGAAGAGGTTGAAGATTTGGTAGCGCTGGGAAGGTTTTTTGTGCAGGAACAGCGCCGTGAGCTCGCCGGTTCCCGACAGGAACATCTGGCGCGCGGAGGCCACGCCCACCAGCGCGTGGACGTGCTCGATAGGAAGGACGAAGCGGCCCTCGCGCACGGAGGCGGACAAGGTCTCGTTGAGCGCACCAAGGAATTGTTCAAAACGGTGTTGGGGGTTTGCCTCCTTGCCGAAGGAGTCGGCCAGGCGGTGCATTTGGTCGTTCAGGATTTGCAAGAACGCCTCTGCGTCCGCGTTGTCCTTTTTCGTGTAGCTCAACATGAACACAAAACCTCCTCGGTCTTGGACGGGGAGGAGCAGCGAAACACCCCGAATGTGTTCATCCGGAGATTGCGGTTGATAGTGTGCAGCTTTCAGCTCGGTGGCCATACCCATTTGCTCTCAACGGCTCGTTTGTGTACATTATACTCGAGTTGTTTCAAGGCGCAAATGAAGCCATTATGAGTAAAAAACCGTTCAAGCTTGAACAGATGTTTGGTTCAAAGACGCGCGCGCATCTGTTGGCGCTTTTTCTTCAGCATCCCGACGAAGCCTTCTTTGTCCGCGAGCTGACGCGTCGAATCAACGCCCAGCTGAACTCCGTGCGCCGCGAGCTGAAGAACTTGGTTGACCTGAACCTCATCACAGAAAAAGTCGGGACAGACAAGCACGCCAAAAAACTTTCCGAGAAAAAAAAATACTACTGCGTGAACACGGATTTTATTCTCTACGAAGATCTGCGCTCTTTTTTTCAAAAGGTGCAGATTCTTTTGAAGCAGAATCTTGTCCAAGAGATTGAAGAGAAGGGCCGCGTCGACTACTTTGCTTTTACCGGCAGGTTCGTGGACGCACCGGATATTCCGACGGACATTTTGATCGTGGGCGCGATCAAGCAGACGGATCTGGAAAAGATGATTGGGAAGTTCGAGGCGGAGATCCCCTATGAGATCAACTACACGCTTATGCCCAAGGATGAGTTTTTAGATCGCCGCCAGGTGGCGGACCGCTTCCTTTTTTCCGTGTTGAACGGCGAGAAGGTCGTCATGATCGATCGGCTCCATCCCTAGCGTATGGAACTCGCTTTGAGCGCACAGACGGTTGGGAGCGTGTCGATTGCCTTGATGGATGGCGCGCGCGTTCAAAAAAAAAGCGACGTGGACGCCGCTCCTGACCAATTCCTGAAGGCCATTGCCGAAACGCTCGGTGCCTGGGGCGTCCCCCTCTCTTCGTTCACGCGAATCGTCGTGGTGGTGGGCCCAGGTTCATTCACCTCGTGCCGCGTCATCACAACCATCGCCAACGCGATCGGCTTTACCCAGACGATACCGGTTGTGGGTGTGGAGAATCCCGACCATCGCCCCTTGGATGAGCTTTCGATTCCGGAGGATGCCTCCGCGTTCGCCGTTCCCTCCTACGACCGTCCACCGAACATTACCAAGCCGCATTCCACCCGCATGGGGATAAATAGAGTGGAATGAGTTGTCTTCAGGTGATACATTAAACCCAATCGTTAATTCATTTTTTTAATCAAATCCTCTCTATGCCTTTTTCCTATGCCGTGCTTCAAGAGCCACTCTTAGAGCTCTGGAACACGATCGTCGCTTATCTCCCCAACGTGATCGGGGCGGTTCTCGTTTTCCTCATCGGCGTCATCGTTGCCCTGATTTTGCGCAGCGTGATTGTCAAAGTCGTCGCCGTCTTGCGCATTGACGAGCTGGCTCGCAAGCTCGAGCTCACGCATCAGTTTGAGCGCGTTGGTCTGCGCCTGCACATCGGCGGGCTGTTGGGATGGATCGTGAAGTGGTTCTTCGTCATCATCGGCCTCATTGCCGCCACGGACATCTTGGGATGGGAACAGGTGACGGATTACTTGCAGCAGGTGGTGCTGTTCGTGCCAAACGTGATCATTGCCGTGATCATCCTGTTGGCTGGAATCTTGTTGGGCAACTTCGTGCAGAACGTCGTCAAGTCGGCCGTGGAAGCCGCGTCGCTTGCGAGCGCCGATTTCCTCTCAGGCATCGCCAAGTGGTCGATCCTCATCTTCAGCTTCATGGCGGCGTTGGTTCAGCTCCAGATTGCCCCCGAGCTCATCCGCGTGCTCTTCACGGGGCTTGTGGCTCTGTTGGCGCTGGCCGGCGGCCTGGCCTTTGGTCTGGGCGGCAAGGAACACGCGCATCAATTCTTGAACCGTCTGAAGAAAGATATTTCTTCCGAGCGATAAATGGACGACCGCTACACGTACGGAAATTTGCGTTTTTGGGAAGAGTTCCCCGGCCTCTTGGTTTGGGGGACTTTTGCTCTTGCACTCAGCTTGTCTTTCTTGCGGCCCTTATGGGTGATCGTGTTCATCCTCGTGTTTGATCTGCTCTGGCTCTACCGCGTGCTCTACTTCAATATTTTCGTTGTCATCTCTTGGAGGCGTTACCACGCCGCTGCGCGCACGGACTGGCAGAGCAAGCTTGCGGAGGTCCCTTCCTGCGCGCGCGTGCATCACCTCGTTTTTTTGCCGACCTATCAAGAGACGTATGCCATCATTCGCGAGACGCTCAAGTCGTTGAAGGAAAATCCCTTTCCCAACGATCGGATCATCGTGGTGTTGGGAGGAGAAGAAGCGGACGGGGAGGCGTTTGGCAAGCACGCACAGCGCGCCAAAAAAGAATTCGGGTCCGTGTTCAAGGAGCTGATCGTGACCGTGCACCCCAAAGGGCTCTCGGGGGAGATCCCCGGCAAGGGGTCGAACTTGAACTGGATGGGTCATCAGGTGGAAAAGGTTTTGAGTGAGACGTATCCCCACATAGCCGATGAGGATATCGTCGTTTCCGCTTTCGACGTGGATACGATCGCGCATCCGCAGTATTTTTCCTACCTTGCGTATCTCTATTGTACGGTTCCCGAACCGACGCGCAGCTCCTACCAACCCATCGCCATGTTCTCCAACAACATCTGGAGCGCCTCGGCGCCTGTCAGGATCGCCGCGTTTGGAACGACGTTCTGGCTCTTCGGTGAGCTCACGCGCGCCGATCGGCTGTGGACGTTCTCCTCGCACTCTATGCCCTGGAAGATGTTGAAGGACGTGCGCTTCTGGCAGAAGGACATCGTGAGCGAGGACTCGCGCATCTTCATGCAGGCGTTCCTTCACTATCATGGCGACTACCGCGTGACGCCGATGTTCCTGCCTGTCTCCATGGACGCCGTGACCGGCAAGACGTACCTGGAGTCCTTGAAGGGCCTGTATGTGCAGATGCGGCGCTGGGCGTGGGGTGTGGAGCATCTGCCGTACTTGGTGCATGGGTTCAAACGGGACAAGCAGATTTCAGGCTGGAAAAAATTCCGTTATTTTTTCAACCACGTGGAGGGGATGTACACGTGGGCCACGGCGCCTATCACGATGTTCGTCTTGGGCTGGCTGCCTCTGTGGGTCGCCAAAGGGGAAACCAATGCGCTCATCCAGGCAGCCCCGTTTACCCTGGAACAGCTCATGCAGTTTGCCATGGTCGGTATTTTGATCTCGGCCGTGATGTCCTTGACGCTTCTCCCTCGCCGTCCTCAGGAAGTGCGCAAGCATGCCTGGGTGGTGATGGGCCTGCAGTGGATCCTCTTGCCCGTGACGTTTATTTTGTTCGGTTCCTTTCCAGCGATCGACGCCCAGACGCGGCTGATGCTTGGGAAGTACTTGGGGTTTCATGTAACCAAAAAGACGAGGTAGCCTACCTCGTCTTTTTTAAGACGGTTCTCGTTTCGAACCCTCCGCGATCGGCGCGTTTTTTTGTTTGGATGAGCTGGAGCTGTTCGCGCGGTGTGCCCGTGATTGCGGTGAGGCTGTGGATGACCTCAAGTATGTCGGCGAGCTCCTCCGTATCTTCGCTTTCGAGATACTCGAGAACTTCCTCGCAGAGCTTCGCACGTAGGCGTTCTTTATATTCTTGTTCGTCTGCCGCGTAGAAGTCTGCCGTCTGGCCCTGCGCCTGGACGATCTCGACGATTTTGTCGCGTACGAGTTTGTCGTGGCAGACGTACAGCGGGTGATAACCTTGGCGCAGAAGCAAGTCCACGGGGGAGAACCGTGGAGAGGGAAGCGCCTCCCACGCAAACCACTCCCAGCCTGAACACTTATCGGGTTCACAGACGCGCGGCTCTCCCGAGGCCCAGTCGGCTCGCATGAAGATCGTGATGTAGTGCGTGCCCCATGCGGGGATCGGATCGTTGACCACGGCGGCAAAACGGACATTCTGGATTTCGATACCGACTTCCTCGCGCGTCTCCCGCCTGGCACAGTCCTCCCAGCTCTCCCCAAACTCAAGGTGCCCGCCAGACGGGCTCCATGTTCCCGCGCCGTGTGCGCCTTGCCGCATTCCCATAAGTACCTTGCCGTCTTTGACGACCAGGACGCCGATTCCTACTCTCGGTCGTTCAGCGTTCATACGTTGTTTTCCTTCAGGTGTTTGTTATCATACAGCCTGTATGGCCTCAACCGTGAGCATCAATATCGTGGCGTGGAACTCGATGTCCTTTATCCCGGACCTTATGAAGTCCATTATGGCCCAGACCTATCGGGACTTCAATGTGCTCGTGATTGATAACGGATCCACCGATGGCGTGGGCGCTTTTCTGCGCGAGCACTACCCGGACGCGATGACGATCAGGAACGCGCGCAACCTCGGCTTCAGCGCGGCACACAACCAAGGCATCCGCTATGCGCTTGAACACTGGGATGCGTCAGAAGCGAACGCGCGATTCATCCTGGTCACCAATCCAGACATTCTTTTGACGCCTACCTTTTTGGAGGAGCTCATGGCCGCGGCGCGTGCGCATCCTGAGGCCGGGAGCTTCGGCGGCAAGCTCTTGCGCGCCTTTGGCGAGAACCTGTCCGATGAAGTGATGAAAGAAACGATCCACTCAGACCGGATCGACTCCACGGGCCTGCGCCCTCACCGTAATCTCACTGTTACGGATCGTGGGGCAGGGGAATTGGATCAGGGACACTACGATGCGCTGGAACCTGTCTTTGGCGTGAGCGGCGCGCTTGCGCTCTACCGCGGCGGAGCCTTGCAGGAGGCGCGACAGGACGACGAGATTTTTGATCAAGATTTTTTTGCGTACAAGGAAGACGTGGATCTGGCCTGGCGGTTACAGCAGCTGGGCTGGGACGCCATCTATGTCCCGCAGGCCAAAGCATATCACTATCGTGGCATGTACGGCCCGGAGAAAACCGGGATGTTCCAAAAGCTCAAAAACTGGCGCAGCAAGCCCGCTATCCGCAATTATCTTTCTACCCGCAACCACTGGCTCATGCTCATAAAAAACATCCAGCCTATCCACGCACTTCTCGCGCTCCCATGGGCGCTTCCCCATGAGGTCGCCCGCTTCCTGTATGTCGCCGTGTTCGACCAGGGTATCAAGGCATCCTTCAGCGTTCTGCGTCTTCTTCCTTCCCTGTTCAAAAAACGGAGCCTCATGCGCGCCAAGCGCAGGCGGCCGGCGCGGGAGCTCCGACGTTGGTTCATTTAGGGTATAATAGAGCCATGCCTCACTCCCAAGAGTACCTCGAGCGCATCGAACCAGACGCCATGCGTCATCATCGTGCCCGCGCGCGGACTACGCGTTTATTTTTCGTGTTCACGGCCGTGGCTGTCGCGTTCTGGATGCTCGCCGTGATCGTGAGCGCGGTTTGGGTGTTTGACCGCACGCTCACCGCGCGTGATGGTTTGCTTGCGACCCATGAGCAAGCCTTGGCGTTCTCGTTTGATGAAGCGTCAGCGTCGCTCCGTGACTCGCAGGACTCGCTCGCACAGGCGCAGCGTTTCCTGCCCGTGCTCGTTTCGGCGCGCTGGATGCCGTTTCTGGGGAGTCGCGTCGAGGCGTTTACACGCGTCATTCGCTCAGGCCACGATACGATCGCGGCGCTCGCGCCGTTGTTTGATTTAGGCAGCGACCTCATCCAACTTTCCGGGCTCTCGCAGGAGTATTTGAAACAGATGCAGGATGGCCTTGTCCCAGGGGTCACGTTCGGTGATCTCTCCACACAGACCAAACGCGCCATTCTCCAGCGCTTGAGCGCTTCCGCGGACGACCTGGAACTCCTTTCCGCTCAGATGGCGATCATTGAGGACGAGCTCTCCGTGCTTGTGCGGGAGATGCCCTCAGACCTTGTGCGGTCGATCACGCTCCCGTTACTCTCTGAACTGAACCGGGTCGGGAGCGAGGTGAAGCTCGTCGGTTCCTTTGCGCGGCTGCTTCCCGCCTTTGCCGGACTCGACACGCAAGCGACCACGCTTCTCCTCTTTTTGAACAACGAAGAATTGCGTCCAGGCGGGGGGTTTATCGGTTCCTACGGCGTGCTCAAGACGTTTGGGGGAGACATCGCCGAACTTGAGACGGAGGACGTGTACGCCCTGGACGACGCCGCCGCGGGAAAAATCACGCCCCTGATCGCCCCCTTGCCCCTGCAACGCTACAACGGTGCCACCAAATGGTTCTTCCGCGACAGCAACTGGTCGCCGGATTTTGTCGTTTCCTCCCAGGCCGCCGTCCAACTTTTTCTTGAGGAGATTGGATTCCTTGAAACTTCAGCGAGCCCCCAGATCGATAACGTGATCGCTCTCACGCCCACCTACGCCTCGCAGCTCTTGGCGATCACGGGCCCCATCGTCGTCGGCGGCCAGACGTTTACTTCAGAGAATGTCGCCGATGCCCTTGAGTATCAAGTCGAGCACGGTTACGCCGCGCAGGGGTTGCCGCCCGCCCAGCGCAAGGAGATTTTGGCAGACCTCGTGAATGAGATGAAAGCGCGACTCTACGCGCTTGGCTCAGAGCAATGGCCGTTGGTGGTTGAGGCGACGAGGTTGGCCCTTCAAGAAAAACAGCTTCTGCTTTTCAGTACTAATGAGACGACTCAAGACGTGATCACTCAACTTGGATGGGGCGGCGCCGTTAATCCTTTGACCGTCGACGCCCTCATGGTCGTGGACGCCAATCTCGCCAGCCTCAAGTCCGACCCGGCGGTTGAGCGCGAGATCACGTATACGATCACGCCTCAGGTATCTGGGGATTGGGTCGGCACGGTTTCCATCCTCTACAAGCACACGGGGACGTTTGACTGGAAGACGACGCGGTACCGGACCTATACGCGCGTGTACCTTCCCATCGGTACGGAGCTCCTAGGCGTTGAGGGATCCTGGCTCAACGACAAGTTGCAAAACCCGACCGGCGCGCCTGGCCCCGTGGACGTGATGGACGAGCTGGGCTTGCGGTCCTTCGGCACCTTCACCTCGATTGAGCCAGGGGACGAGCACGCGCTGACCTTCACGTTTGCTCTCTCTCCCGAAGTCGTGTCTGCTATAGAGGCGGGTGACTACGCTCTCTCGGTCATCAAACAGCCTGGCGCCCAGAATAACGCGTTGACGCTTGATCTCGATTTTGGTAAGAATGTGACGCGCGCGACTCCGCCAGAGGAGGCGGGAGAGTGGGGCGACGATCGGTACCGCTTGAACACTATTTTAGATCAGGATTTTGATGTCTCGGTGCAGTAACCTATGTTTCAGAAAAAGATTGGCATTGACTTGGGCACTACGACCGTCCTCGTTTATGTTCCTAAACGAGGTATTATTATTCATGAGCCGTCGGTGGTGGCCGTGTCGTACACGGACAAAAAAGTTTTGGCCGTGGGCAAGGAGGCAAAGGATATGTTGGGCCGCACACCCGATACGATCGTGGCCAGGCGTCCGTTGAAGGACGGCGTGATTGCCGATTACCGGACCACCGAGGCCATGCTGCGCTACTTTATCAACAAGGCGCTGGGCGGCGTACGCCTGTTCCGTCCCGAGGTGATGGTCGCGGTCCCTGGCGGGATCACGTCCACGGAACGGCGCGCGGTTATCGATGCCACGCTTGCGGCCGGAGCAAAAGCCGCCTACATCATTAAGGAACCGATCGTCGCGGCCATCGGCGCCAACATCCCCATCGGCTCGCCTTCCGGCCACATGATCATCGACATCGGCGGCGGTACGGCCGAGATGGCGGTCATTTCCCTGGGTGGAATCGTCGCCTCCGAGTCCGTGCGCATCGGCGGCGTGAAGTTTGACGCGGCGATTTCCGAATACATCCGCCGCAAGTATGGCCTCGCGATCGGCGAGCGCACAAGCGAGGACATCAAAATCCAGATCGGCGCGGCCATGTACTTGCCCGACAAGCTCGCCATGGAAGTCAAAGGCCGCGACATGGTGACCGGCTTGCCCAAACTGATTGAAGTCACGTCAGATGACGTCACCGTGGCGATTCAAAATGAGCTTGAGGGCATCATCAATACCGTGAAAGAAGTGCTGCACAAAACGCCGCCAGAGCTCTCGGCCGATGTGATGGACAAGGGAATCGTGCTCTCCGGCGGCTCCTCGCAGCTGCGCAATTTGGACACGCTGATCGCAGAGGCGACCGGCGTGCCGACGTTCGTGGCCGAGGATCCTCAGCAGTGCGTGGCCAAAGGGACAGGCATCGCGCTGGAAAACCTGGAGGCGTACAAGCGATCGATTTTTACTTCGTAGCGCTATGGCAGAGCTGAATCTCCTTACAACGAAAGCCACCGGCACGATCACCTACGGGATCGACGCATCCTCGGCCAACAAGGAAAAACGCACAGGTGTAGAGCACTATGCCCGCGAGCTGATTCAGGCTCTGAAAAATCACCCGCTCAAGGAGAACGAGCGAGTGATTTTGTTTTCGCCCTCGCTGCTTGATTCGGACTTGAGTGCTCTGCCCACAGGGTGGTCCTCGAAGGTGCTGAAGTGGCCTCTCACGCGCGGCTGGATGGCAGGGCGTATGAGCTGGGAGCTTAGACGTCGACGCCCAAGCCTGTTGTTTGTCCCTGGCCAAGCGCTTCCATGGTTCGCGGGGACAGCGATCACCACCATCCACGACGTCGCGTTCGCCCGCCGTCCTGATCTCTATGACCCAGCCGTCCGCCGACGCCTCGAACGCATCACCAAGCGCGCGGTCAAAAAAGCGAAACGTCTCCTCGTCCCCAGCCAGGCAACGGCGCGCGATGTCATCGAGCTCTATCACGCCGCTCCCGAGCAAGTGATCGTGACGCTTGAAGCTGTGAACACAAAATTGTTTCATCCCCACCAGCCGAAGGACGCGCGTGCGATCCTGCAACGCCACCGTTTGGGCACCAATTTTTTTCTCGCGGTCGGGCGCATGGAAAAGAAAAAAAATCTTTCTACTCTCATCCGCGCCTTCGAGCTGTTCAAGACGCGTCGTGGCGTGGGCGACCCGTTTGAACTGGTGCTGGTCGGCGAGCCAGGCTATGGCTATGACGAGATCAAAAGATTTATTGACTTCTCTTCCTACAAAGAACACATCCGTCCTCTGGGCTACCTTCCCGATCAAGACGTCTCACCGCTCATGAGTGCCGCTACGGCCTACCTCTTTCCCTCCTGGTACGAAGGTTTCGGGATTCCAAACCTGGAGGCCATGGCTTCCGGCGTGGCGCTCGTCACCTCAGACATCCCCGCGCACCGAGAGGTTGCAGGCGAGGCCGCGCTGTTTGTTCCTCCAGGAGAGCCTGAGGCTTGGACTCAGGCAATGCAACGGGTCGTCAAAGAGGGAAGTTTGCGCGCAGAGCTTGTTGAGAAAGGCAAACAACAAGTGGCAGGATACGCCTGGGAGCGCACGGCGGCTCAAACGCTGGACATATTCCGCAGCCTGGTGTAGTGTCAGCCGGTATGGACGAACTCAAACAAGAACTGGAACACTTGGGGCTTTCCGAAAAAGAGGCGCGGGTGTATTTGGCCGCCCTTGAGCTGGGCCCTTCGCCCGTGCAAGACATCTCGCACAAGGCGCGCGTGAACCGCGCGACGACGTACGTTATGATCGAGTCGCTTGCCGCGCGCGGGCTCATGTCCACGTTCCAGAAAGGCAAGAAACGGTTTTACGTTTCCGAGAGCCCTGACCGTCTACTCGCGATCATTCAGGTGCAGCAAAAAGAACTGGCAGAAAAAGAGTCCGAGCTCCAGGCGGTCATGCCGCTGCTCACAGGCATCTACAATGCCGAGGGCGCCAAGCCGCAGATTCGATACTTGGAAGGGTCTGAAGGCGTCAAAACGGTTCGTGCGCTTTTTGAAAAGTTGTCGGGAGATTTTGTCGAGATCGTACCATTGGATGATGTGGCACAAACCAAAGAGCTCGTGGGCGAGGAACGCGAGCGGCATCATTCCGTCTTGCGACAGAAGGGCGCCAAGTATCGCGTGCTGGCGATTACAAAAAATACGGATCCGACGTGTTTGCCTAACATGGGAGATGGGGAGTGGCGCATCCTGCCGCCGGAGAAGTTTCCCATCCATGGCAGCCTCGTGGCTCGTAAGGACTATGTGTTTCTGTTCTCGTATCGTTCCTCGATTCTTTCGGTGGTGATCCGCAGCCAAGAGATTGCCGACGTGATCCGCGCGTTATTCTCTCTTGCTTGGGATGGCGCCAAGGAGTATCCATCGAAAGGTTGTTAAGAAAAAGAAGAAGGACCTGCGTGGTCCTTTTTTGGTGGGCGTCGTGAGGGAGGGGGAGGGCGCAGAGGGCGCAAAGGGGGACAGAGGGGACAAAGGGCGCAGAGAGGGCAGAGAGAAGACAAGGGTCGAGAGTTGTACCAGCTAGCCACCGCCGGGGCAGATGTAGCAGGGACAGAACCGCCTGGGATCTTCGTCGACAGCGTGTCGACGCGTCCGACCCAGCCGTGTTGCACGGCGGGCACAGGTAGTATGGGACTCACCGATCCTCTCACTCGCTTTGCTCATCTCATGCTCCTTGCCCGTTGGGCAATGCTCGTTTCTTCCCAGCGGAAACGAGACTTCAACCTACCACCGTCTGCCGTGTGCGTCAAGGCCGTGTACTAGAAGGGCACATCGGTAACACTTTCTGTTTTCGGTAATGGTAGTTCATGGGAGGTTCATAATTCAAGGATTGGTGCGGTCGAATGAAGTTGTATTCAATGAGCCATTCCGTTAGTCGCTGGTTGAGAAGTTTGG
>JACQSK010000008.1 GCA_016205975.1 Candidatus Uhrbacteria bacterium
AGGCCGCTGAGGGAGAGGTAGCCGCCAACTCTCACAAGAGAGTCTGGGAGACGGACAGAGGGTTTGTCATGGAAATCGAGGTTTCCTTCAGTTTCAACAGAACCGTCAGAGTGGAAGATGAAGGTGTCATGGACCCAATCCTCGTCAAACCCAAGGTCAGACGACCAGGCGATGTACTCACGGCGGCGACGTTGGTCTTTCTTCTCGTGCAGGGCACGCTCGGCAGCTTCAGCTAGAGCCCGCTCCTCAGGGGTGAGGATGAGGCGAGGAGCCTCTGGAGTGGACCTGGGAGGCTTGTCTCCCAGCGATCTCATGGCTGCTTCCGCTTCAGGACCAGAAATCTTCCCGACCATCTCGGCGTCGTCACGACTGCGGGGAGTCTTGGGTTCTGGGGTGAATGGGTTTTCGAGGGAGTGGGGCATAGGAAATGAATCAGGAATGACTCTCAAGAGGCTTTAAGTTTCGCAGTGCGACCTTCACCACGAGCAACGCCTTGGCGACCTGATAAAACATACAAAAGTATTGTAGCACGGCACGCGGGACACCCACTTTTTGATCTTTACGACGAATGTGCAGACCCGGAAGTTCGACGGCGCCGTAGGACAGTCCGCGAGCGCGGCAGTGTTCGTTGAGCGCGATCTCCACCATGTAGCCGCGCAGGAAACGCGGATCCACTTCTTCCATCACGGTACGCAGGAGCGCGCGCTCGCCGGAGATAAGCGGGAGGCGGCGCATGATGGACATGAGTAAGCGCCCACGGTCGCGCAGGCCGACGTTCATTGTGCGCTCGCCGCGCAGGACTGGACGCACGAGGCGCTCGACGTGATCGGGTGTGAGGCCGATGAGGTCAGCGTCGAAAAAAACGACGATCGGTGCGTCGGTGCGCGCGAGGCCATAGAGCATCGCCTCGCCTTTGCCGCCGCGGTGCGGGAGCTCGAACACGGTGGCGCCTGCCTCGCGCGCGGTGCGGGAGGTGGCGTCCGTCGATCCGTCGGAGACGACGGTCACCTCTTGGATGAACGGCGACGCATAAAGCGGACGCACGACCTGCGCGATCGTCATCTCTTCGTTGTACGCCGGAATAATCGCCGCGATCTTCGTCATAAAAAAGTGTTCCTTTCTCGCAAGGCTTGCAGCTCTCGGTGAATCCCCTGTTCGATCACGTGCGCACTTGCGGACAGTCGCTCAAGCGTTTCAAACGCCTCCACCGAGTGCAGCACGCTTGAGAGCGATTCTCTGACCCGCCCCAGAAACGTCAATGCCAACAGGAACGCCTCGTGCGCCACGATCGCTCCGGCTCGATCGCCGTAGTCCTCCTCGCACAGCGCCAAAAAAATCTTGATCGGCACCAGGTTCACGTTCGCGTACGCGCGGAAAAAAGCGCCGGCATGCACGCCGCCGCGCTCATAGCCCTGTTTGGCAAACGTGCTTTGCTGCGTGGCCCACGCGCGCGCGTGGCGGTAGAGTGGATGCTCGCGGATGCTCTGCGTGAAATCGTCTTCGAGATCGTCCTCCAAAAGTGACGGCGTTCCCAGATGCACAGACGGCGACCGCTCCTCGCGCAACTTCTCCATGCCCAACTTCAACGCGAGGTCCGCATCCGACTGCTCTTCCGTGTCCATCTGTTCTTCCAGCACCTGTGCCTCAAAACTCAACGGCTCGTCCTCGCGGCCGCGGCCGTACTTCCCGTACAAGTCTTCCAGCTCATCCTCAAGCAAGTCGACGTCGTCGCGGCGGAAGAACCAGGGGTAGTCCGTATCATGCGTCGTCATAGGCGCGCGCGCCGCGTTTGTCGAAAGAGAAAAAATTCTTTGGTGAGCTCAATGGCGCCGAGCTTCATCATCCCGATCAACACGAGCAGGCCCCAGGCGCTCGCGGTGAGCGGCACGATCTCGAACACGGACTGGAAAAAAGGATGGATAAGCGCGAGGGCCATGAGGCCGAATCCGACGGCCACGCCACAGAGAAGCCATGGATTAGAAAAGGGGTTGATGCGAAAAATCGTCTGACGAAAACTTTTTACCGCGAAGACATAAAGGAGCGAGTCAATGCCCACGGCGGCAAACAGGATGGAACGGATCGTTTCTACGCTCTGTCCGGTCTGAAGCAACCAAAGGTACAAGAGGAAGAGGACGACATCCGTCACGATCCCGATCACGAAAATAATCGTGAGCATTTCTTTGTTCAAAACAGCCTCGCGGCGCGGACGCGGCGGCAGACGCATGATGTCCTTCTCGCCCGGCTCCAGCGTGAGCCCGACGTTGGGAAGCGTGTCTGCCACCAGGTTGATCCACAAAATCTGCGCGGGCAAGAGTGGAATCGGCAGGCCCATGAGGATCGATCCGCCGATGAGCACGATCTCCGTGAAGCTGTCCGCGAGCAAGTACACGGTCGTCTTTCTGATGTTGTCGAAGATCACGCGGCCTTCCTCGATGGCGGCGGTGATCGTGCCCAGGCGATTATCGAGGATCACGATGTCGGAAGACTGCTTGGCGACCTCGGTGCCCGAACCCACGGCGATGCCGACGTCCGCGGCCTTGAGCGCGGGCGCGTCATTCACGCCGTCGCCAGTCATGGCCACGACCTCGCCTCGCGCCTGCCAGGCGTTCACGATCCTGATTTTGTGCCGCGGCTCCACGCGCGCGAAGATCACCACGTCCGCCACGCGCGCCTTCAGCTCTTCCTCGCTCCAGGCGTCGAGCTCGGGACCCGTCACCACGCTGCCGTTCTGCATCATCAAGCCCGCCTGTGCGGCGATCGCGCGCGCGGTCTCCGGGTGGTCGCCGGTGATCAGGATCGTGCGCACGCCGGCCTGCCTGGCGTCCTCGATTTGTTCCTTTACGTCCGCGCGCAGAGGATCATGTAACCCGACAAATCCCAAAAAAACAAAATCCGCCTGGTCCTCAGGCGTGATGGCGTTCACGCGTGTGGAGACGGTTTTGGAAGCCAGGGCAATCAAGCGCAGGCCCTGACGCGTCAGCGTTTCTTCCTGCTGCGCGATCTGCGTTCTGCGCGCTGACGTGAGAGCAACGGTTTCTCCGCCGAGCGCCATCGTGCCGCATCGCTCAAGCACGGGAATGGACGCGCCCTTCAAGAACAGCCGCAACCCGTCGCCCCATGCATGCGCCGTCATCATGTATTTCTTCACCGAGTCAAACGGCACCTCCCCCAGACGCGGGTGTGACGCCAGGAGCGCGTCGCGGTCGTCTTTCCGGTTCACATACGCATCCAAGAGCGCGCGCTCCGTGGGCGTCCCGCGCACCTGGGTGTCCGCGGATCCCGTCGCGTCGTTGCACAAAGCCATGACAAGAAACATCTGAGCGATCGTCTCGGAGGAAGCGGGCAGGGACTCGATGACGTAGATCTCGTCGCCGCTCGCCAGGTGCGTAACGCGCATCTGGCCTTCTGTGATCGTGCCGGTTTTGTCGGCGCACAGAACAGACACGCTGCCGAGCGTCTCAGCGGCGACGAGTTTGCGCACGAGAGATTTGCGTTTCAAAATCCTCTGCATGCCGATCGCGAGAATCACGGTGACCGAAACGGCCAACCCTTCTGGAATCGCCGCCACGGCAAGCGCTATGGACACCGAAAACATCTCCGTCGCCGACCGACCGCTCACCACACCCGTGACGAACAGCACGACCACCAAAAAAATCATCAGCCCCGCGATCCAGCGCGCCAGGCGTTTGAGTTCTTGCTGGAGCGGCGTCTGGGACTCGGGCGTTTTTTGGACGAGCGTGGCGATACGGCCGAGCTCGGTTGAGCTCCCCGTGGCCACGACGACCGCCTGCCCGCGCCCTGAGAGCACGCTGGTTCCCGCAAAAATCATGTTGATACGATCCGCCAGAACGGTCTGGTCGGGAAGGTCCTGTGTCTGCTTGCGCTCAGGGAGGGACTCGCCGGTGAGCGTGGACTCGTTCACGGTGAGCTCGACCGCTTCCAGGAGGCGCGCGTCGGCCGTGATGCGATCGCCCGTGTGCAAGAGGAGGACGTCGCCGGGCACAAGCTCACGCGCGTCCATCTCGCGCGACATTCCCTCCCGCAGCACGATCGCGCGCGGAGAAACGAGCGAGCGTAGGCGCGCGAGCGACTGGTTGGCTTTGTACTCCTGGATGAATCCCACCAACGTGTTGAGCGCGACCGCGGCCGCGATGACCCCCGCGTTCACCCACTCGGCCAGAAAGGCGCTCCCAAGCGCGGCAACCATCAACACCAAAATGAGCGGGCTCACAAACTGACGAGCGAGCACCGTGCTCCAGCCGTCTTGTTTTTTCTGCGCCAGCCGATTGGGGCCGTAGCGCCTACTTCGCTCTTGAACCTCGGTCTGAGTCAGCCCCTGCGGTCTGCTTTGAAGCGTCTCAAAGATGGACGGTATCGATAGGGTGTGCCATGGGTGGTGAGTCATACGGTTGCTATCTTACCTGTTTGATCGTCTCAAGACCACGATCAGCAGCGGCGACGAAGCAAGAACCAAACGACCTCCGAAAAACGGACTGGGCCAACAAACTTCGTCTCCATTTTTTCACGATCGTAGATTTTTGTAGACGTCAGTTCCAACAAAAATCTGAACCCATTTCCCAATACCGGCGTCTGCGATGAACCGAGAGACATCTTTGAGGACATCGCGGTCGGTGGACCAAACGCTCCGTTGGATCAAAGAGAGCCCGGCGGCTTTCAAAAAATGACGAAAAGCATCTCGGCTCTTGCGCGCCTGCTCCGGGATATCGAATACGACCAGACAGCGCGCTCCTCGCTTCAGCATGGGACGATCTTGCATCGTTCTGAGCAAGCGTTCCATTTTTCCTGTCTGGCTCAATCTGATCATCAATCCCTTTGCGGTCTTGCTTGTCTCGATCCAGCCTTTGCGCTTGAGATAATGGAGCGTCCGCCGTTCTTCGGTGCGGCGCGGCACGCAAGGCGCGACTCGCCCGATGCATCGCGAAGAATAACGGATGCCTTTATAGCTAGGCAAAACGAGCTCCGCGGAAAACCAATCGTCCTGTACCTGTCGAAGGAGCTTGGTGATCTTGTTTGCGACTTTCTTCGTTCCCTTCTCCATACGTCTCCATTTTTTCACGATCGCAAAAAAATGTACACATAGGGTCATTAGAAAAATAGGAGGACATCTGACGAAGCTTGCGCTCGTGCCTAGGGACAGGAGGCTTTGAGGAGTGAAGGACGCAGCGATGAACCTTCTGCACAGACGTTCGATGGAAAGAAAAAAGCCTCAGGCAGAAACGGTTTCCGCAGAGGCTCGTCAACGGAGGGTTGAAGGGCGAGGCGTGGTCACGAGAAAAAGTCCAGGAGGACTCCGATGGCACCTACGGCGCCCAACAAGAACCCGAAATCGTACCAACCGCCATTGTTGTGGATTTCGTACATGCCCACGCTGTCCGAGAAGAGCGAGATCACGAAGGTGAACTCGATGATCACTCCGTGCCACACGCCGAGCCAGAAGCCCGCGATGCTTCCACCCTCGACGGCCGTGTCCACCATGGCATTGGCGTCTGGCGCACAGCCTGCGATCAAGAGGACGCCCAGGAGCGCCAGGAACAACAGATGTGTTTTCTTCATCGCCTTCTCTCCTTGTTGTACCGACAATCCAGTATTGTCAGTGACGACAGTACCTGCTATATTTTCCATCGTCAAGATACGCGCCGGTAGCTCAGGGGTAGAGCAAGAGCCTTTTAAGCTCGTGGTCGTGGGTTCAAATCCCACCCGGCGCACCAAAAAAATAATTCACTCTTCCAAACACTATGGACGAGCAAACAACGTGTGGCTCCTGCAAGATGACCGAGGGTCAATCTCACGATGACCAGAATTGTGAGGACTGCAAGGGCGGCGGCTGCACCTGCGAGATGGGTTGCTGCCAAGAGCCGCGGCCAGAGGAAGCTCCGGCCGCGTAAATAAAAATGCGTCTCTGTACGGAGGCGCATTTTTATTTTTCCATCCCCGCGAGCATTGCCGCGAGCTCGTCTGCGATGTCCGTGCGCAGCGCACGGCGCATCTGCTCTCCCAGCGCGCGGCGGCGTTCTGGATCGTGCAACAGACGTTCGATCGTTTCAAGAAGTTTGTTGCTGGTGGTAGCTCGCTGATCCAGGACCACGCATGCGTCCTGCACGGCCGCGGCGTTTTCTTCTTGTGCGGAGTCCGGCAGCGGGATCAGCACGGCGGGCTTTCCCAGCGCGGCAAGCTCCGTGATCGTTCCCATCCCTGCGCGACACACAACGAGATCAGCGACCGCAAGCGCGTCAGCCATGTCCTCGCGCAGGAACTCGCGCACGGCATAATGCTCCAGGCGCGGCAGCGCTCTCCCCTTCCCGCTTCCCGTAAGATGCACGACGTTCACGCTCCTCGTGAGCCGCTCGGCGATCTCGCCCGTTCTGTCGTTCAACCAGGCGGCGCCCGTGCCTCCGCCAAAAATCACGACGGTCGGTTTCTCTCGGTCCAACGCAAATCGTTCCCAGACGCGCGGCTTGGACCCCATGAGGATGCTGCGCCTCACGGGATTTCCGACGACACGCGCCTTTGCTCCCAGCACGCGCGCGCTCGCCTCCCATGCGGCCGTCACGCGACGCGCGAAGGGAGCGGTCAGTCGAGTCGTGAGGGTGACGTGGACATCCTGGCTATGCACCCACACAGGCACACCCAGCATCCGGGCCGCGATCACCACCGGCACGGCCGTGTAGCCTCCGGCTGATCCCACGACGTCAGGCTCTTGTGCACGGATGATCCGCGCCGCAGAAACGAGCGCAGAGCAAAACAGAAACGGAAGTAGGAGCCACTCCAAACGGAATGACCGAGAGAGCCGCGCCGTCGGCAGCGCAAAAAAAGAAAACCCCGCGGCCTCCACAACCGCTCGCTCTGGACCCTGTCGCGTGCCGATCCACACACCCTCAAGCGACGGGTCGCTTTTTTTTAGCGCCTCGTGCACGGCCAAGAGCGGCATCACGGGACCCATGGTTCCTCCGCCGGTGAACAGTGTTTTCATATTGGAGTAGCTGGTATTTGGTAGCTAGAAGCAAGTATGCCTGCTACTAGCTACTTGCTACTTTTAGAAATATTCAGCATCACACCAACGGCCGCCATGGAAATCGCAAGCGACGTCCCGCCGTAGCTCACGAACGGCAAAGGAATGCCCGTCATGGGCATGAGTGCCACCATAGACGCAATGTTCACGAACGCTTGGATCACGATCCAGGCGGCGATCCCCACGACGACGTATTTTGAAAACGCGTCCGGCGCGCGGGCGGCGATCCGGAGCGCTCTCCACAAAAACAGCAGGAACAGTCCGATGACCAGTACGGCGACGACGAGCCCCATTTCCTCCCCGATCACGGCAAAGATCGAGTCGCTCCCGACCTCGGGCAAGTACTGGAACTTCTGACGCGAGTGGCCATAGCCTACTCCGAAGAGCCCGCCCGAGCCAATGGCGAGCAACGCTTGGTTGATGTGATAGCCGATGCCCTGAGGATCCAGCTCGGGACGCAGAAAGGTCGTGAAGCGCGCGGCGCGATACGGAGCCGCGGTGATGAGCAGAGCGAGTCCTGCGATACCGGCCGTGATGAAACCTAGCACATACGTCACGGGCGCGCCGGCGACAAAGTAGACCACCAGTGACATCGCAACGATGACAGACATCGTCCCGACGTCGGGCTGCAGAACCATGAGTAGCATGATCGCTCCCAGGACCAGCAGGAATGGAATGAGTCCCGCATGCACATCGCGCACGCTCTGCCGGTCGCGCGCGCCCAGCCAGGCCGCCAGGTAAAACAGAAATGTCAGCTTGACGATCTCGGAAGGTTGAACCGAGAACACGCCGCCGATGGAGATCCAGCTGTGCGCCGTGCCGATGCCGGCCGAGAGGCCAGGAATAAACACGAGCACCAACAGGATGATCGAAAGGATCAGGAGCTTCCAGGCGTGCCTGTGCCAAAACGTGTACGGGATGCGCGAGAAGGCTAGGAGCGCGGCCGCGCCGGGAATCAGTCCGAAGATGATCTGATGCTTCACGAAATAGTACGAATCCGCAAACTGCGCATAGCCGCTGGGCGCGGAGGCCGAGAGCAGCATAGCGAGCCCGAACAAGATGATCGTGCCCACGACCGCACACAAGAGATAATCCATGGACCCGCTGGTTCGGCTCATGTTATTTCGCGAGGGCGTCAAGCAGGACAAACGACACGCCGACGGCGGCGGCGATCATGGAGATCACCCACAGGCGCATGACGATCTGAGGCTCGGGCCAGCCGATGGCCTCGAGGTGATGATGGAAGGGCGAGGATTTGAACAGGCGGCGATGCAGCACGCGCCGGAAAAAAAGTTGGGCCAGGACAGACAAGGACTCGATCACGAAGACAAACCCGATGATGGGCAGGAACAGCGCGGAGTTGGTGAGCATGGCGACAATGCCAAGCGTGACGCCCAGAGACATCGCGCCGGTGTCGCCCATGAAGAACCGAGCCGGATGGATATTGAACCAAAGGAACGCCAAGAGCGCGCCCAAAATCACGCCGCAAAAAACGGCCAGGTCATAGTTCCCTTGTGCGAAAGCGATCACCGCGTAGGCGCCGAAGGACGTGAGCAGGGCGCCGCCGGCCAGGCCGTCCAAGCCATCGGCTTCGTTCACGGAGAAGGCGGTTGCAACGATCACGAGAATAAAAAACGGCACGTACCAAAAGCCGATGTTGAAGTCGCCCACGAACGGGATGTGCAAGAGATCCCAATCGAGCTTCACGCGGAACCACCACGCGCCGATGACCGCGATGGCTGTATAGATGAGCAGGCGATGGCGCATGCGCAAGCCTCCGCCCTTGGGGCCGATGCCGCGCACGTTGAAATAATCATCGACGAACCCAACGACGGCGGAAGCGACGAGCGCGCCCAGCGGTAACAGCGTCTCCGAGCGCGTCAGAAAATTCATGCGCGAGAGAAGCGAGGTATCAGGAAGAAACGGCGCAAGATAATACAGGACGACGGCCAGCACGAGCACCGTCCACCAGATCAAGATACCGCCCATGGTAGGTGTGCCGCGTTTTTTTTCGTGGAGCTTGGCGAACACGGGAGCGTCGCTTACAGCGCGGATAGACTTGCCGACGTTCCAGCGGTGCAGCGCTCGCACGAGCAACGGCGCCCACAGGAAGGCCACCACGAACGCTACGGCAGAGAGCAGCAAGACGCGCACGATCTCAAATGATTCTAGGGTCATACGTTGATGAGGACGATCAGGGCCATGGCGACCAGGAGAATCCCCTGAAGCAACGGCGTGGAGCCGGCGAAAAAATGCGCGAGCGTTCTCTGGCGGCGCCAGGAGATGACCTCAATCGTCGCGTTCAGGAGCAAAAAAAACAGACCCAGGGTCGGAATGAAAAAAATTTGATAGAGCGGACCGAACCGATCCACGCCCAGGTAGACGTTGTAGTGCAGCGCAATGAACGGCAGGTCGCTTGAAAGCGGCAGGAGGCGCCACACGGGCAGCGCAAACGTCCCGGCCAGAAGGACAACGGACACCAGAAAGGCTGTACGCGAGAACGGACTCGACCGCCAAAGTTCGAGGCCGTCCTTGAAAAAGGGCTCGATGGATTTTTTGTAATGGTATCTCACAGGGCAACCGCGATAACTTCCTTCACTTCCGGGATGGCCTCTTGCAGCGCCGCCTCGACGCCCATCTTGAGCGTGATCTGCGCCATGGGGCATCCCACACACGCGCCTTGCATCTTCACGTGCACGGCGCCCGACTCTGCGTCGTACTTCAAGAGTTCAATGCCGCCACCGTCCAACCGCAGTGCAGGACGCACGCGCTCGAGAACCTGCTCGATCTGTTGTTCAATCGTCTCGCTCATAGCGGTTTCAGTGTACTTCATTTTGATCGAAGCGGCAAACAAAAAACATCGCGCGAGCGATGCTTCTTGAATTATTTTTGGACAAGGATATTCGCAAACTTGCGAGCTTTCAGTACGCCATGAAAGTTCGCTGCCTTTTTTTGCGTGAACTTCACGATGCCTTTCACGGCCGCGTAGAGCGTGTCATCCTTGGCGCGCAGAACGCCTTTGCCTGGATGGATCTTGGTGCCGCGCTGACGGACGATGATTTGTCCCTCAAGCGCGTACTGACCATCGGCGATCTTCACGCCCAGACGCTGACCGGCAGAGTCGCGTCCAAGCTGTGTAGAACCGCCTGCTTTTTTATGGGCCATAAAGAGAGAGAATGATTGAGGAATTGAACGGCTGGAGTATACGAAACGCTGAGATGGGTGTCAACTGGGCAACCTCCTCAGAGCAAAAAACCCGTGACGAACTTTATCTGGCTTGACTTCCCATGCCCGAACCATTTCAAATCCAAAATTTCGAAAGAAGACTTTCCAACCTTCCGTGTCTCGATACTCGTGCGGACCTTCCACGATTTCCAAATTTATCCGACGATCGATGGCTTCAGTAATCTTCTGTTCTTGTAAGTCATCCACTAAGTCCTCGGCAATAAAGAGTAAACCGTCAGGCTTCAACACACGTACCACCTCCCGCATCACCGCCTCCTGGGTGAGTTTATCCATGTGATGAAGAACGAAAAATAACGTAACGGCATCCTGTGTAACGCCAGGTAACCCACGAAGATCTTCCGCACGGACAGACTCATGAAGGTAGATGACATCATTCCCCTTCTGCTCAACTCGTTTCAAAACCTCAGGTGCATAATGATCGTTTGGATCCACGCCTGTAACAAATGAATTCGGGAGCCGCTCCTGGATGGTTTCCATCTCGTGCCCTTTTCCAGCTCCAAGACAAAGAACCTCTACGCGTCTAGGATGTGTTTTATCCGGCCAGATCTTCGACTCCATCAGTTCCTCGATCCCAACCTGATCGATCATCCAGTTCGCACGCTTCCGAAGCCATATGTCCACAGGACCGCGGCTCGTCTCGCGCATCAACACGGATCCAAAGTCCTGACGTTTAGGTTGTTCACTCATACGATCAGCAGTATATAACAAGGTAACCTGGAAAAAAAGAGTAAAAGCATCAAAAAACGAGCGACGAACTTTTCACCATATGGTTAAGAGTTCGTCACGGACGATTTTTGGACTAGCCAACCATTTGAGCAATCGCTCAGATGGTTGAGATGAAAAAAACACCCCGCCGACAGCGATAACCACCGGGAGGTGTTTCTTCGCTGAAAGCGAGGTTCGTCGAGTCCGTTGAACTCGATGGCAATCGACTGTCTGCGCTGGTAGGCCGAGATGTTCTTGCCGCAGGTGCTCCTGCGTCTCCCGCTCTGCGAGACGGCTGGTGGAACCGACTCGATCACGGTGGGCGTGTCGCTCACGAAGCAGGTAAACCACCATTCCTGAACCTCTCGATCTGCTCCCACCATGTGATGGTGAGGAAGATCACGAGCAGAGCCGGAAGGCCGTACTGCACCCAGGGATTGCCTTGGCGCTGCACGATCCGCGCAGCTGCGGTGATGCCGTGAATGATGAAAAAACTTTTTTCATAGGCGGGCGAGGCCCGCCTATCAATTGAGCGCGGCGGCGATGAAGGCCTTGAACAGCGGGTGCGGACTGAGCGGACGGGATTGAAACTCTGGATGAAACTGCACGCCCACGAAAAACGGGTGGCCTTTCAGCTCCACGATCTCGACCAAGCCCGAACCTGGATTGACGCCCGAGATAATCAAGCCTTTTTTTTGAATTGCGGCGGCGTAGTCGTTGTTAAACTCATAGCGATGACGGTGCCGTTCAGAAATCACATTGGTCTTATTGGTCCTATAGAACCTATGGCTCACGGTCCCCGGCTTCAACTCGCAATCAAACGCGCCCAGCCGCATGGTGCCCCCATAACGGTTCTCGCGGATATTCTTCATCTGGATCGGACTCACGTGGATGATCGGGTCGACCGTCGCTTCGTCAACCTCAACCGTGTGAGCCGCCGCCTTGCCTAGCACATGGCGCGCGAACTCCACGCAGGCCAACTGCATGCCGTAACACAAACCGAAGTACGGAACCTTCTTCTCTCGGCAGTAACGGATGGCGGCGATGATCCCCTCGATGCCGCGTGTGCCAAACCCTCCTGGCACGAGAATCCCGTCATAGGCTCGCAGGCGCGTGATGGACTTGGGGCTCGTTTCAAAATCCTCTGAGCTGATCCAGTCAAGTTGAATCTTGACCTTGTGACTCCACGCCGCGGCCTTGAGCGCCTCAATGACGGAGATGTAGGAATCCGACAGCGTGTAATCGCCCGTGGAAAAATATTTTCCCACCACACCGATCTTCACCGTCCGAGCAGCCGTATGCTGCACCGCGGCCATGGCCTTCCAGGTGCGCAAGTCGGTCGCGCGCGGCTTGAGCTTGAACTTTTTCAAAATCGTCGTGGAAAGATTTTGCGATTCAAACAGCGCCGGGATGTCATAGATGGACGGAACGTCCGGCGCGGTGATGACGGCCTCGGGCTTCACGTTGCAAAAAATGCTGAGCTTCTCCCGACGCGGCTTATCCATATACTGTTCTCCCCGGCATACGATGAAGTCGGGATGGATGCCTGCGCTGTTGAGCGTGCGCGTGGCGTACTGCGTCGGTTTGGTTTTCATCTCCCCCAGATGCTTGGGCACGGGCAAGTAGCTCACCAGCACGAACAAGACGTTCTCGGGATCCTCCAGGTGCATCATGCGCGCGGCTTCCAAGAACAAAATGTTCTGGTACTCCCCGACCGTGCCGCCGACCTCGACCATGGTGATGTCTGCCTTGGCTTTCTCCGTCGCGTTTTTGATGCGCCTGATGACCTCCAGCGGGATGTGCGGCACGACCTCCACACATTTGCCTTTGTACTCAAGATTGCGTTCCCTTTCGATTACCGTCTGATACACGCGCCCCGTGGTCATGTAGTTGATGCTGGTGAGGCTCGTATCCAGAAAGCGTTCGTAGTTGCCCATGTCCTGGTCCGTCTCGTCTCCGTCGTCGGTGACAAACACCTCGCCGTGTTCTACCGGATTCATGGTACCCGCGTCCACATTGACATACGGATCGATCTTGATGGCCGTGACGCGCAACCCGCGCGACTGGAGGATCTTGCCAATGGAGGCCGTCGTGACGCCTTTTCCTACTCCGGACATCACACCGCCGACGACGAAAATATAATGATGCTTCATAGAAGAAACCCCGTGTCCGGGGCTTTTATTTTGCTTCGACAATGATTTTTATTTCGGCTTCAAAACCGTGAGGCAAGTTCACGTTCGCCGTATACTCCCCTGGCTCTTTGATGGGGCGCTCGATCTCGATCCAATCGGAGTCAACGCTCAGACCGTCTTTCTTCAACACCGAGGCAACCATCTTACCTGTCACGGCGGCAAACAGGATGCCACCTTCACTGACTTTCTCCGTAAGCACGACCTCATGCCCCTCGAGTCTTCCAGCTAAATCGCCCACCTGAGACAAGGCTTTATTGGCTTTCCCCTTTGCTATTTTCTCCCGCTCTTCGCGCTTCTTGAGCGCATCGGAGGTCGCGGGGACGGCTAGGTTCTGCGGAAACAAAAAATTGCGCGCATGCCCGTCTGACACCTCGACGACGTCGCCCTCATGGCCCAGCGGTTTGATCTCTCCAAGCAAAATCACCTTCATAGTTCGAGACGATTATACCACGCCCGCTTATCCACCCTGAGCGTTGTCGTCAAGTGAGGAACAGACTACACTTCGTACATACTTATCACCCCATTATGAACCAACATGCCCCAGAAGAAGGACTCGAGCGTGCACCCATGGCGACTGCAAGGGTGAGGCTCGATGCCCCACAAACCAAACCCGAGGACGCCATGGACCCAAGCGGCATCATCTGGACTATGCCCACGCAGCGCGGTCGTGAACGCCGCGAGGCCGAGATCGCCAAGGCGGCCAAGGGAATCGTCGAGGCGCACATCAAAACCGGCGCGGACTTGGACCAGTATCAAGCACGGCTCCTGGACGAACTCCAAGAACAGATTGAACTGCGTCATAGCCTGGTCGCCGACAAGCAAGACGCGCTCGTGAAGGAGAGCCGACTCCAGACCAAGCAGCTAGAGGAACAGTTGAAGGCGCTGAGCGGCTTCAACGCGCGCGAAGAAGCGCTGGCGCGCCTGGCTCGCGGAGGCACGCTGGGGGCGCTGATCGGTGCCTCTCGCGCGACGCTCGAAAAACTTACCACGCAAATGGAGGAGATGGACGATCTGCCGGCCGAGCTTTTCCACGCGCGGGAAATCCTGCCCGAGCAAGCTTTGCTGGACGTGCTGCTCAAGATGGAACAAGACCCGATGGCGAAAGACCGCTTCCGCGAAGAACAGCAGTCGCTCCTGGGAGCGCGGCTCAAGACCACGGGCGGCCTCGGCGGCACGCACGAGGTTGAACGGCGCCGCAGACCAGAGCCCGTAGAGATCAAGATGAGCGCGGAGGAAAAGAAGCGCACCTTCCTGCAGAAAAAGTTTGCCACCCTGGGCGAGGAGCTCCAACAGACTCAGACAGAACTCGCCTCACTGGGTTTCCTCCAACGGATGTTCGGCGAGCAAGGCCGGTTTCTGAAAATGCGTCTCTCGCGCATTAAGACAGATCAGGAACGCGTGCGCGAAGAGCTCGCTACGATACAAATCAGAGGAGCGCTCGATGATGTGAAGCTGCTCGCGCGACAACTTAGATAAATACAAAAACGGGCTTAGCCCGCTTTTTGTTTCGTCATGGCCTTCACATCCGCGAGCACTTCCTCAGCATGCACCTCGGGCTTCACGTTCTCGTACACCTTGGCGATCTTGCCAGAGGGATCAATCAGGAATGACGTTCGGTTGGTTCCCAAGTACTCACGGCCCATGAACTTCTTCTTTCCCCAGACGCCATACTTCTTCACGAGCGACTTATCGTGATCGGCTAAGAGGGTGAAGGGCAGGTCATACTTCCCCGCGAACTTCTCATGGCTCTTCACGGAGTCAACGCTCACGCCAAAGACGTGCATCTTAAGCTTCTTGTACTTCGGCCACGCGTCGCGGATCGTACAGGCTTCCTTGGTACATCCTGGCGTATCGTCCTTGGGATAAAAATACAGGAGCGCCCACCGACCTTTCACCTCGGCGAGTGAGTGAACACGACCTTCCTGATCTGGAAGCGAAAACTCCGGAGCCTTCATGCCTTTCTTCATATCAGAAATTGTATCATAAAAGCCGAAGGCGGTTGCCCTCGGCTTTTCATTTCCTACTTGCACTTGGTGCACTTCTTCTCGAGCAGAACGAGCAGAGCGGAAATACCCACGAGGATATAGATGAGCTTCACAAGCCATGGCCAGCCGCCGAAAATCGTATCGACGAGGTTCCAGTCAAGGAGCCCAACGAGTCCCCAATTGATGCCTCCCACCCAAAGGAGCCACCATGCGACACAATGGATGCCGCACTTACCTTGGTTCATCATAGAAGAACGCTTTAGAAAATTAAATTATGGGACTATCGTAACATTTTGCTGAATGGAAAGAAAAAATGGTTATCCACAACGAACAGTTATCAGAAGTCAGCCGTCGGTGGTCGGAGGAAAATATCTGTTATCATATTCCTGATATGAAATTCATCTACAAGGCCGGTGCGCTCGTCCCACAAGAGGAACTGGCCGCGCGCGCTGCCGGAATCCTAGAGGACGCAGGGCGCTTGAAAACCCTGTCGCAAAAAACGGCTTACGAGGACTCAGAAAGCTGCCTGTATCTTCCCTTTGACGAAGGCGTCCTGCGCCAGGTACGCGAGGCAGCTGCGGCCGTGAAGACCCACACGCTCCAGTACGTGGTCGTGATCGGGATCGGCGGATCGAACCTGGGAGCCCAGGCCGTCTACGACGCCGTGGCCGGCTCCATGAACCTACTCGTCGACCGCCTGCCTAAGCTCCTATTTTTGGATACGGTCAGCGACGAGAAGATGACGGCCGTGACGCGCACGCTTGAGCGCCATCCAAGCCGCGACGACTTCGCGGTGGTGGTGATCAGCAAATCCGGCACCACGGCCGAGACCATCGCCAACACCGAAATCCTCTGGGCGTTCCTCGCGGAGCACTTCGGCGATCCGCGCTCCCGTTTTGTGGCGATCACTGACGAGGGCTCCAAGCTCTGGCTCATCGCTGGCGAGAAAAAAATTACGCGCGTGGCGATCCCGTCTCCGGTGGGCGGCCGCTTCAGCGTTTTCTCCGCGGTAGGCCTTTTGCCGCTCCTGCTCTCAGGCATCGACGTGGAAGACGTGCTGGACGGCGCGCGCGACGCCGTGCGCGACAGCACGCAAGACAGCCTCGACAAAAATACCGCGCTCGTGAGCGCGGTCCTCACCGACGTCCATCGCCGCGCCGGCCGGATGATCCTCAACAGCTTCCTCTTCTCCCCCAAGCTCGAGAGCTTAGGCAAATGGCACCGTCAACTCGTGGGAGAGAGCTTGGGCAAGGACGGCCTTGGGCTCACGCCGATCGTCTCGATCGGCTCCACGGATCTACACTCGCAGGCACAACTCTTGTTCGGCGGACCCGACGACAAGTTCACGCACCTCATCTACTCCATGAAGGGCGACGTCAATCAAGTGCCGTCGCATCCGGCGCTCCCGGGCTTGGTGCCAGACATCCAAAACAAATCCCTCGAACAGATCATGAAGGCCATCGTCGGCGGCGTCGCGATGACCTTTCGCGACCTCAAGCGACCGTACGTCGAGATCGATCTGCAGGGCGTCGGCCCTTACCAGCTTGGCTACTACCTCCAGTGGCGCATGATCGAAGTGATGTACCTCGCGAGACTCATGGGGGTCAATGCGTTTGACCAACCGCACGTCGAGCTCTACAAAACACACACGCGCGCATTGCTCAGGGGATAAAATCAAAGGAAGCCAGGATCGATTCAAATGCTTCTGTCTCTTGTTCAAACGTAACGACGATCAGCGCGGCGCCTGGCTGAACAACCGTCAGCCGCGCGGGAGAATCGCTCGTCCCCTCCCCGTACAGCGAGAGAGCTTGCTGGCCGTCCAGTGTTTCAACGCGTTGCGCCGCCTCGCCTTGGGGATAAAAAAACGAGACGTGTTGCGTCAGCCAGGTGTGGGGAGACTCTGCTCCTTCTATCCCTCGGACCGTCAGCACGTTGGTCCCCTGCTCAGGCACAAAGACCACTTCGTCCTCTGGCTCGGCCAGCCGCGCGGTCTGGTCCTCAAGATTGAGGGCGTACACAAGCGCGCCCCCAGGAACCGTGAAGCGGTAACCAAAACGGGTATTCTGAT
Organism: Candidatus Uhrbacteria bacterium; assembly: GCA_016205975.1. Lineage (GTDB taxonomy): Bacteria > Patescibacteriota > Patescibacteriia > UBA9934 > GWF2-40-263 > JACRJW01. The sequence continues at coordinate 17,227 of JACQSK010000008.1, forward strand.
AGATCGTCCCTTCCTGGGCGTTTGGTTCCGCAGGGGCAGGACGTTCGCTGTTTTCGGGAACCGTTTGCCCGCACCCTACGGAGAGGACCGATAGGACCGATAGGACAAATAGGAAGACTCGAGATGACATAGAGATAACGCACTTAGTATACCCAGCGGCCGATGCCATTGACAGAGCGCTCCTGTTGTGAGATACTTTCCTCGCTTCTTCTTGTTCCCTTCGTGGTCAGAGAAGCTCCTAACTCTTTGATGGAACTTCGGTTCCCCTTGTCCCTTCTCTCGCTATGAAGAACAAGTTATTTGTCGGCTCCCTCCCATGGGCCACCGACGACGCCGCTCTCTTGGAGATCTTCTCCAAGTTCGGTGAAGTCGTGTCCGCCCGCGTCGTCACTGACCGGGAGAGCGGCCGCAGCCGCGGGTTCGGCTTCGTCGAGTATGCTGACGACGCTTCCGCTCAAGCCGCCATCGAAGGCGCCGACGGAATGATGGTCGAAGGCCGCGCGATCAGCGTGTCCCTCGCCCGTCCAAAAGCTGAATAAGCTTTCAAAAGTCCGCCCGGATTCGTCCAGGCGGATTTTTGTTTGCCCGAAAGAAAAAACCGTCACAGCGTGACGGCTCGACTAGGTCGTTTGCATCGGCTTGGCGCGAGCAACCTCGCGCAAGATACCCATGAGCGGCTCACCCGAGAGTTCCTCATGTTCGAGCAGGTCGGCGGCAAGACGGTTCACGGTCGGCTGGTTGGCGGAGACGATCTCTTTGGCCGTCGCGTGGCAACCGGCCAAGAGCTCTTGGATCTCTCCATCCACCGTGCGCCTGGTCTCCTCCGAAAAGACGATCGTCTCTTCGTCGGTCACGCGGTTGTAGAGCCGCTGGGAGAGGCCGTACATCGTGACCATCCGGTACAAGAGAAGATTGGCTCGCTTGAGGTCATCGGAGGCGCCGGTGGTGACCTCATGGGTCACGACCTCCTCGGCCGCGCGTCCGCCCAAGAGGTGCACCACCTCCTCAAGCAACTCCCGCCTGGTGCGCAGAAGTGTGTCGTTCTCTTCCTCGGGCGTGTTGAGGTTGTACCCCAGCGCCCCCGAGGTGGTCGGAATGATCGACACGCGCGTGATGTCTTTGGCGCGTCCCTGTGCCGCCCGCACCACGGCATGTCCGGCTTCGTGAACGGCCACGACGCGGCGGTCGTTCTCGGAGAGCCTGCGGCTGCGGTCCTTGTGTCCGACCGCGACGTTCTCGATCGCGCGCACGAAGTGATCGGTCAGGATGGCTTTGGCACTCTCGCGCGTGGCGATGAGCGCGGCCTCATTCACGATCGCGCGCATGTCCGCGCCCACCATGCCAGAGGTAAGCCGCGCGACGAGGGAAAAGTCAATCTTCCCTCCGGCCTTGCCGTTCACGTGCGTGCGCAGAATCTGTTCGCGCACCTGGGTCGTGGGCGGTCCCACGAAGATGGCGCGGTCGAATCGGCCGCGACGGCGCAGAGCAGGATCGAGGCTGTCGGGACGGTTGGTGGCCGCCAGGATCACGATGCCCGAGTCCGGCTTGAAGCCGTCCATCTCGGTCATGAGGGCGTTGAGCGTCTGCTCACGCTCGGGATTCCCTACCTGTCCGGCCGTCGTGCGGTGGCCGCCGATCGCGTCGATCTCGTCGATGAAGATGATGGACGGAGCCACCTTGCGCGCTGACTGGAAGAGGCTGCGCACCCGGCTGGCGCCCACGCCCACGAACATCTCAACGAAATCCGAACCGCCGATGAAGAAGAATGGCACTTCCGCCTCGCCGGCCGCGGCGCGCGCCAGATGCGTCTTGCCGGTTCCCGGCGGTCCCCACAGGAGTGTCCCGCGCGGGAGCTCGGCTCCCAAACGCGAGAACGACTTTGGGTCGCGCAGGAACGCGACGAGCTCGCCGAGCTGGCCCTTCACCTCGTCGTAGCCGGCCACGTCCTTGAAGCTCACGTCCACGTTTTCCGCTCGCTGAGCATTGTGGCCCATGAAGCTGAAGATCTTCTGGTTGGGGTTCGCTCTCAGGGGAAGGAATTGCGCGATGAGGAAACACCCCACGATACCAAACATGAGATACGTCACCCACGAGGACGGCTCCTCGGCTTCGTACTGGACATGGTGGGTGAGCATGAGCTCTTCCAGGTGCGCCATCTCACCGGCGCGTTCGCTCTTCCACACCCACGCATAGCCGTTGGTCTTGGCCGTCTCCCCGTTGACGTACTTCTCCATGTTGGGATGGAGCGTCAGCGTGTCGCCGTCCATGACCACCGATCTGACGCTATCCTCCTCGATGAGCTCCAGAGCGGTCGAGTACGGAGTCTCGATGACCTTGGACGGCATGGACGAAAGGCTGTGGCTCACGAAGAGAACCGTGACGAAAACCGCAATCGCAAGGACGGTATACGGGTAGAAGTTTTTCACGCATCCTCCAAAAGCGTCCTCATCCTGTATGGACGAGAGGAGAGACTAACACGGCAGAGCGCGCCCGTCAATCAAAAACCCCAGACACATCTGGGGCCGTTCTCCGTTCACGTCTTGAAGGCGTAGCTCTTGAGCACAACGGCTCTTGCGTCCAATGGAGTCGCAGAGTGATAGGCGCTTTGGAAGTGAACGCCTAAGTACGTTTTCACGCCCTGGCGTTCCATCGAGGCGATGTAGGCGTTCACGACTTCCGGTTTGTCGTCGATGTAGACGAGTGGGAAGCTCCCGCTACGAGACCCATGCGTGTCGAAGTGCCTGGTCTTGAACGTGAGTTCGGTCTCTGCCTCTTTGATCGCCTTCATGTACAGAGGCCCCACGGGAAAACCGTATCTGGCGAGTTCCATCTGTGTAGACGCTCGCAGATCGAGTTGGTATTTCGATCCCGCAGGCATGGATTCCGCTCGTGACGTGAGAGTCGAAAACCCGAGGCCAGTAATTTGAACGGCACGTTGAAAGAAGAGCGGCGCCCCTTCGACAGCTACGTTCGTGTCCATGCTGTGAAAGAAACACTGCTTCCAAAAATCAATCCACGCCGTGCGCAACTCCTCACCGGGTCGCATCAGCCTTCCAAGGAAGAAAACCGCCTCAGGAATTGGCACACACCTCGGAAGATCGTTTGGCCATGGAACGAACAGCGTGTCCCACAAATCCACCGGTGACCAAGGAACGATGACCTCGCCCGACAACACCTGTGCGCGAAAGACGGTCAGGCGGAGAAACGCCTCTGTCTCCTGCGCCTGCTTGATGTCTGCCAGATAATCCGACACAAGACACACGCGCTCGTGCTTGGTGAGTATCCAGATCAAGAAATCTTTAAGCACCTGCAGACTCGTCGGTCCTCTTGCGATGAGGCAATCGTCCACGTCACTGCGAATGAAGACATTGTCGCCGCCGATGTAGCATTCTCCCTCACTCAAACGTCTCGACATTTTTCCCTTGATGGGAAGCTCGAGCTCTTTTCCGAGTCGTACGAACAGCTTCTTCATCAGCGTGAGAAGCTGGTCTGCGTTGACCTGTTGGCTCATGTGGGTGGCTCCGAAGTGGTCTCGTCCGTGTCGGACGAGATGGGAGCCTACTACGCAAAGAAGGTCTCTGCAAGCAAAAACCCCATCTCAGAGAGATGGGGTGCGTTGCGTGTCAGGATACGTCGCTCGCGAGCGACGTATCAAGCGGCGTCCAGATGGACGCCCTCCAGTTGCGCCAGCCGACGGAAGGTCGGCGAGGCGGCGAAGAGTTCAGTCGGCGAGTGCGCGATGCACTCGATCTGGCTGTTGCCGTTGTCGAGCGTCGCGACCGCCCTCAGCACGACGAACGTATCACAGGCAAGGACGGTGGAAAGCCGGTGCGCGATGATGAGGGCGCTCGCGTCCACGCTCGTAAGAAGCGACTCGAGGCCTGTTTGAACCGCGGCTTGATTCTCTGCGTCCAGGCTTGAGGTCGCCTCGTCGATGATCATGAACCGCGGACGCTTGAGCGCGGCAGCGGCGATCATGACCCGCTGGGCTTCGCCGCCCGAGAGCTTCACGCCGTTGCGGCCCACGCGCGTTTCCAATCCGTGCGTGAGCCTCGCGCCGAAGTCCACACGCAGGAGGCGCATGACCTCCCAGATCTTTTCGTCCGTGATCGCCGCGCGAGCGTCGGGCGTGAGCGCGTAGAGCAGGTTGTCCTTGAGCGTCCCATCGAACACCTGCGGGCGCTGAGGGATGTAACCCACCAGGCGCCGCCAGGAGTCCAGGTGCAGTTCACGCAGGTCATGGCCGTTCACACGGATCGAGCCGCGCTCGGGGTCCATGTAGCGCTGGAGCAGTCGCGTGACCGTGCTCTTGCCGGCGCCGCTGGGACCGATGAGCGCGACTTTCTCGCCAGGTTCGATCGTGAAATCGAGACCTTGCAAGACGCGCATCTCCCCGCCGTCCGTTTTGGAACGCGCGTGGAAGTACCGATGCGACACGCCGCAGACCTCCACGCGCACGGGCCCATCGGGAAGCCGAATGGCGTCCTCGGGTTCCGTCACGCGCACAGGAAGCGTGAGTGCATCGCGCAGCGACTTCAGACTGGGCGTGCAGAAATTGATTTCCCGCTCTGCGCGAGCGAGGAAACGAATCTGCTGAGTGGCCATGCCCGCCCAGGTGAGGATCGGGATGAGCGCGGCCGCGTCCATCTCGCCGGACCAGACGCGCCAGCCGGCCCAGACGCCCGTAGCCGCAACCGCGAAACCGGAGAACAGGGAGCGCGGCGTGATCCTGCGGATGTAGGTGAGCCAGATCTGACGGTCGTCCTTGAGCGCCTGTCGGAAACCTTGATCCATCTCCTCGACTTCTGCCAAGTACCGCCCCGAGGTGACCACACGCTCGACCCCCAACCACCGCTCGCCGCGGCGACGGTGCAGAGCGCGGAACTGCGACTCCACTGGCCCGATCGCCACCATGACGAAACGGTTGAGGTGCAGTGAGAGCCACACGTTGGCGAGCAAGATCAAGAACACGATTCCGCCGCACACCGGGCTTAAGACGCACAGCATCACAAACGAGATGAAGAACGAAAGGCCTGCGTCCACCGCTCCGAACAGCAAGGACTTCTGCACCGCGTCAAAGCGGTTCCAGCCCTTCTCCAGATTCTCCATCGTGAGCTTGCTTCCTTCCTCCAGATGCAGACCCAAGTCCTTCTCGAAGAACAGCTCGTTCAGGCGCCGCTCCATCGTCTGGATATTTTCTCCCAGCGTGAGCTCGATGTGGTGTCCGGCGCGCCATTCAAACAGCGCCCCGAACATGTAGGACAGCCAGATGCCGATGAGCGCAACGAAGGCCTGGTGCGCATTGTGGTTGATGAGCCCCGCGATACCCAGTCCCATGAACCAGGGATAGGTGAGACTCGTGACGCGCGAACAGGCGCTCCAGAAGAGCATGCGCCTGAGGTACTCCCTCGCCGTCTGGTTCACAAACTGCGCGTAGTACCACGTGAGGACGTCCCACGTCTCTCGCATGGACTTCAGATAGTCCCCGAGCGTCGTATCTTCCTTCAGGTTGATGATGTCGTCATCCACGGCTCTCTCTCCTTGCGACAGATGAAAGGAACAAAATACGCTCCGCCTCTCGGCGGGGCGTTTCAAGTTTTTTGCCTAAACCTTGAGACCCCACGCCGAATCAAAGAACATGCGCGAAACGGAGTACTCCGTATCGGCCGCCATGCGACGAAATGCTTTGCTGTTTGTCATAGCGGGTGTTCGGCGTTAAAAAATATTAGCTTCTTTTTACCAGACGCAGGCGCGGATGTCAAATAAGCTGTTCGGCCGCGCCCGCCCAGTTCACATGGTCCCAGAATCCTTTGATGAAACGCGCGCGGTCGTTTTGATGATCGAGATAATAGGCATGCTCCCAAACGTCGAGGGTCAGGATCGGCCGCAGGTCCGTGGCTACGGGCGTCTGCGCGTCGTGAGTGTCCTTCACGAGAAGCTTGCCTGTCGCGTCCTGCACGAGCCATGCCCAGCCGGAGCCGAAGTGCGCGAGCGCACAGGCGTTGAACTGATCGCGGAAGGCGTCGAGGGACGTGAAGTCGCGGACAATGAGCTTGAGGATCGTGTCCGACGGCGCCTGTGCATCTGCCACCAAACTGTTCCAGAAGAAGCTGTGGTTAAAATGCTGCGCCGCGAGGTTGAACACTTTTTGGTTTCGTTCGCGAGACGCCGCGATGATCTCCTCAAGGGCCTCGCCCTCAAGCTCTGTGCCGTCTATCGCCTCGTTCAATTTGCTCACATAGCCCGCGTGGTGCTTGCCATGATGGAAGGCAAGCGTCGCCGCGCTGGTCCAGGGAGCGAGCGCGTCTGGGGCGAAAGGAAGATCGGGTAGGATGAACATACTTCATTTGAGATTATTCGAGCAACGCCGTCAGTGCCATAAACGCCAACCCCAGCACGAAAACAGATGCGTGAAGGACGGTCTGTCCGATTTTTTCTTCATGCTTCAGCTCGGGCATCAAGTCCGCGGCCGCGATGTAGAAAAAGCTGCCGGCCGCCAACGGGATGAGAACCGGAACCGCCAGAGCCGTAGAGGCCGTGACAAAGAATCCGACCAGGCCGCCGGCCACGACCGTGAGAGCCGACGCCGCGTTGTAGGCGAGCGCCCGGCTTTTTTTGTACCCGCCGTGCAAGAGAACGGCAAAGTCACCAAGCTCTTGGGGGATTTCATGCAACGCCACCGCGAGAGCCGTAGTGATTCCAAGCGGAAGGGAAACGGCAAACGCGGCCGCGATCAGAAGGCCGTCGATAAAATTGTGGATGGCGTCGCTGTAGAGCACCAGCCGAGCAAACGGTTTGACGCGATGGTGGCAGACGACGACGTCCCCTTCTTCGCCGGCATGAGATGTGCTATGGCAGTGGTACGCGGAAAAAAACAATTCAAAAAAGAACGAAAGGACGAACGAGCCGACGAACAAGAGCATGGCCAGAAACAAGCTGACGGCTCCCGCTTCTGCAGCCTCGAACACTTCAGGAAGAAGATGAAACGCCACGTTGCCCAGCATCGCTCCGGCAGAAAGCGCGACCAGCGTGAGCACCAAGGGACTCAAGTGCCTCTGTTTCAAAAACAGAAGCACGGCGCCCGACACAGAGAGCAGAGCGATGAACCCGGTTGCGATAAGAATGGAGAGGAGAAGAGGCATAGACGCTTAAAATACATCGAACACGCCGACCTGCGCGAGGGCGGTGTAGGCCGCATAGATGCGACCCGTCCCCTCGTCATAAAACCCGCGCGTGCGCACGGATAGGTCTGCGGGCAGGGCGATAGTGTCGAGTGTCTCGGAGAGATCGGCGGAGATCGCATAGAGCGTCTCCTGCTCTGCCTCCAAGCCAACGGCAAAGAGGACGCCGCGCGCGGCGTCGATGCCGAAGGCGTATTGCGCGCCCTCAGGCAGTCGGCCGATCTCGCTCAACGTTTTCACGTCAAAGACTTGGCTGCCGAAAAACAGGCGGTCACGGGACTGATCGATGAACAGCGCGAACGGGAAATCAACGAACTCCTTGGATGTCAAGGAAATCGTCTCGCCCGCCGCAAACCCGTTCAGGCCATCGAACGTCAATAGCTGTTTCGCCCATTTGGCATAGACGAACAGCGTCATGGTCGGCTCATGCACGGCCACGAGCAAACTGCCTGGTCCGCTCAAATCATCCACGTCCACGTCGCGCGTAAGCGCCTGCGGCAGCGTGATGGTATCGATGACGCCACCGGTTTGTGCGTCCAGGGCAACGATAGCGAACTGCTCCGGGATCGCCGCGAAGAGCACGTCATGTGTCTTGTCAAACGCAAGAGCCGCAAGCGCATCCGTGGCACCGTCGGCAACACCCAAGCCGTACGCCTCCACGATCTCGGGCTCAGAAGGATCGATCACACTCACCGAGCTGCCAAGCATGTTATACGAGAAGATACGATCAAGCGTCGCACTGTAGGCAAGACCCACCGGCCAGGCTTCCGGCGCGAGCTCGGCGCGCTTCTCAAACGACGGTGAAACCACGGGGATGGTGCTGCCGCCCAAGCGGTTGCCGATGTAGAGGTTCCCCTCGCCGTCGATCGCAACGGTCTCGGCCGCAGAGCCCACGGCTACCACGCGGGCGTCGCCCGAGGCCAGATCAATCAGGGACACGGAGTTGCCATCGTTGTTCACGAGGATCGCCTCGCCATCTTCCGTTGCTTCCACATGCGAGTGCTTCCAAGGCAATTTGATCGTCCGCTCCAGCTTGCCGGTCGCGGCGTCCGCGATCAGCAAGCCACCCATAAAGCCCGGCTCGTCGGCCGAGTCATAGCCGTTCTGACTGACCACGAGCACCTTGCCCGAGGCAACCATCACCTGCTTCACGTCCTCCGGCGCGAGAAACGACAGACGATCCCCAGCGGCGACGCCGAGCGGGACTTGCATGACTTTGCCGCGTGCGGCGATCCACAGCGCATCGGCCTGCGCGTCATAACCCATCGTCCCGAACGCAACGTTGATCGTCTTGGTGTCCTGCGCCGTGAACGTCGCGGCATCGTACCAGGTCGCGGTCATGGTCTTAGCCTCGCGCTGTTCGCTCACTTCAAGCAAGCGGTCGCCCGCGACGAACCAGCGGTTGCGGCCTGCGCCGGCGGGAAGCGTCTTGCGCACCGCAAGCGTCGCGGCATCGTAGATCGTCACCACGGCGGGTTTGGGTGTGGCGAGAATAAACAGACCATGCGCATCGTCCAGAAACGCCATCTCTGGAACGGTGCTCGCGCTCGTCTTCACCTGTGCGCGTGTTTCCCCTGTGAGGGGATCCACGGAGACGATGTTCCTCTCATCCGCCATCACCACGTTGCCGCCGCCGCAATAGAGATACTTCAGCGCAAGCCCTTCCCCGCCAAGACCGGTATGAATGTACGACGTCGTTTTGCCGTTTTCGATAACCGCGATATCGCTCGTCATAATGCCGGCCGCATAGGACGTGCCGGTGGAATCATCGATGCACACTGTGTGCACCTTGAGCACGTTGCCGTCGGTTGGCAGGCCACGCAAAGCGTTGACGACAACGGCCTCTACCTCCGTCAGCGCGACCGCCTGCGTGGGTGTGTCGGGTCCCGCCGCGTACAAATCCTCGGCTGAGAATGTACGCACGGACGTCGTGGTCGCAACCTCCGGCTGTTCTTGAGAGTCCGTCGCGGGCTGGGTGCTGCGCGTAAATACAAACATGGCGACGGCGGCGAGAGCCACGACCAGCATGGCGATGAGCGCGAACAAAATACGTTTCCCTTGGTTCATAAGATCATGTGAGATTATAAACTGTCATCAATAGACTCGGCGAGATTGCGCTCTTCGTCGATATCATAATCACCTTCAGCGTCAACGTCCTCGCCGAAAGAGTAGTTGCCGAAGAACGCGTCTGAAATGTCATCGATGAACTGATTCCAGGTGTCCCCATAGAAGTCCCTCGCGACCTCTTCGCTGACAACCGCCCGCAGGACGCCGCCTCGAGAAACCATGTACACGGTCCTCACGCTCTGGAACTTCACCATCCGCGATCCGGGTCGGTATGTCACGTTCGCGCCCAAGGTGATGTCCCCCATGTAGTCGTCGCTGACGATCACGACGCTGTCGAAATCATCATACCAGGTGAAGAAAACTTTCTCGTTGGGGAAGGCATGGCGCTTGCCGTCGCCGCCGTAGAAGTAGACGGCTTTGCACGGATCGTTCACGTCCACCGCCTGCGTCTCGTCGCACGCCATTTTGATGAGGCCGCCTTGGTCGGCTTGCTCGTCGTCGATGAGCGCTGTCTCGTCCGCGCCTGAGGAGTCGCTTGTTCCTGTACCCGTATCATCCGTGCTGGTGTCATCGCTCGTCGTGCTGTCATCTGTGCTGTCGTCAACGGTATCTGTGCTTTCCCTCGCAAGCGCTTCTTCCTCGCTCAGGACTTCGAGCGTCACGGTCGAGCTCACGCCCACGTTGCCACTCGTGTCCGCGCACCGCACGTAGATCGGTGCGGAGGAATCCTCAAATGATGTGAAGACCGTCGCGGACTCGCCGGCAACGGTCATCTCCGCCCAGAGCGAGCCGTTATTGTACAGGTCACAGCGCGAGACGCTCATGGCATCGGTCACCGTCGCGATCACGGCCGTCGAGGTATAGCGTTCCACCCATTCTGTCGGGCTCACGATCGAGACGCTGGGCGCGGTCGTATCGCCTGTGTCTGCCGCGGTAAACGTCACGTCCGTGCGGCCTTGTCCTGTGTGGCCGAGGCCGTCCTCGCACTCGACAAGGAACTCAAGCTCTCCTGCCACGGTGGGCGTGTAGGTGCCGTACCACATGAGCAGTGCGGGCGAGAACGTCATCTCATACGATTCCGATTCGCCTTCGACGAGCGCCAGGCAGGACGTCACGCCACTCGCATCGCCGGCCATGACATAGAGCGAGTAGTCCTCGCCGACCGTTCCATCTTCTGAACCGAACATCATCGTCACGGTTGGCCCGGCCGTGTCCACTACAAGCGAGGCCGTCGCCGCACTGCTCGCGTTGCCCGACTCGTCAACGGCGTACAGGCTCACGGCATAGGTATCATCGGAGAGCGCGGGCGCCCAGGTCGCCGAGGTCGCGCTCCCGGTGAGGGACAACGACGCATCGTTTGAGACACCGTCGAGTGTCATCTCATAAGTAATGTTGCTCAACGTGTCGCTGCCGGCCGTCCACGAGAATGACGGCGTGGTATCGGTGGTGGGCGAGCTAACGGTCAGAGCGCTGGGAGCGGTTGGTGTGGAGTCCTCAAACAGGAAGAAGCCGGAATAGCCCGCGGCGCGCATGAAGAGCGAGGATCCCGTGTTGTTCAGGCCGATGTCGTAAAGAATGGAACCCGTGTCCGCATCGCCATAGTCCACCTCGTCCCAGGAGGCGCCACCGTCGTCCGTGAAGTAAATGCGACCCGAGGCGGTTGCGATGCCGTCGTCGCCGTTGAAGTCGATGTCGTAGATACTCTCGGCCGCACCGACGCCAGGAATCGTGATGGTTGACCACGAGGTTCCGCCGTCCGTGGATTTTTTGAGCAAGCCGCCGAACCCGGAAATCCACACCGTCGGCGATCCGGTCTTGTAATAAACATCAACGCCATAGAGCGTCGCCGTCGTCCCGGAGCTTACGGCCGTGAACGTCGTCGCGGAGGCGGACTTGCGCAAGACGGTTCCGTTGGCTCCTACGGCGAAAAACTCTGCGCTCGAGTTGGCGACCGCGTTCAAGGTCGATGAAGTCGTGCGCGTGTTGATCTGGGAAAAACTCGCCCCCGAGTCTGTCGAGCGCAAAATGGTTCCGGAGGAACCCACTGCATAAAGGGAAGTGCTGTAGCCGGCGATGTCATAGAGGGTGGTGGTGGTGCCCGTTGAAAGCGTCGACCATCCTGAGGTGGAAGAATATTTTTTCAGGAGGCCGCTGCCGCCCACGGCATACGCATCCCCACCGTAATAGGCGACGCCGTAGAACGTGCTGGAGCCTGTGGAAATGTCCGTCCACGACTTGCCGTAGTCAGACGTTTTGGCGACAAATCCTGATGCACCGGAGATGTACCCGTTGCCGCTGGAGAAGTCTTCTGAGTACAGGACGCCACTCGTGCCCACGCTGTCCTCAAACCACCAGTTATCGGCCGCGCGCGCGACTGACGGCACCGCCGCAAAAAAGATAAAGAGAGAAACGAAAGTGATGATTCGCATAGGTAAGTTTATTGCTTTGATTCTACCATAAAAACCGCC